>DATAXV010000224.1:0-2426 GCA_036272915.1 Candidatus Dormiibacterota bacterium | reverse complement strand
ACGCCGAGCACGTCGTGGAGGACGAAGGCGACCCGCTCGGCGGGCGCGAGCCGGTCGAGCACGACCAGCAGCGCCCGGCCCACGGAGTCGGCGAGCGCCTCCCGCTCCGGATCCCCCATCCCGTTTGGATCGCGCGTCTCCGGCAGCCGCTGGCCGACGAGCAGCTCGCGCCGCGCCGCGCGCGACCGCAGCGCGTCGAGGCAGATCCGGGAGACGACGGTGGTCAGCCACGCGCCGAGGTTGTCGACACCCGCGTCCTCTGAACGCTGGAGACGCAGCCAGCCCTCCTGGACGGCGTCGTCGGCCTCGGCCAGCGAGCCGAGCAGGCGGTAGGCGATCCCGCGCAGCCGGTCCCGATGCTCCTCGAAACGATCCGCCCGTTGATCACGCTCGCTCACAGGTCACCTTTTTTCGACGCCACCCGTCATCTCAGTGGATACCCCCGACGCGGTCCGGTCCTCGATCCCCGGTGCTCCTCGAGGAGGCTCCGGATCGACGGCGGACGCGCCCGGCCCCGGCCGGGGGTCATGTTGCCAGGATCTGCCATTCCCATCAGGAGGTGCGTGTGCATGGACATCTACGACGCGGTCGAGAGTCGGCGGGCGGTGCGAGGATTCACCGATCTGCCGGTGCCGCGCGAGGCGCTGGAGCGGGTACTCACCGCCGCCTCGCGGACACCCTCGGGAGGGAACGTGCAGCCGTGGAACTCGTACGTGCTGACCGGCGAGGCGCTGGCCGAGCTGAAGCGGCGCACCACCGCCCGCCTCGCCGCCGGCGACCGGGGCGACGAGCCCGAGTTCGCCATCTACCCGGAGAACCTCAAGTCGCCCTATCGCGAGCGCCGCTTCGCCGCCGGCGAGCAGCGGTACGCGGCGCTCGGCATCCGCCGGCACGACACCGGGGCCAGGGAGCGCCACGTCGCTGGCAACTGGGACTGCTTCGGCGCCCCGGCCGCGCTCCTCTGCTACATCGATCGCGACATGGAGCCGGCCCAGTGGGCCGACGTCGGCATGTACCTGCAGACGGTGATGCTGCTGCTCCGCGGCGAGGGACTGCACAGCTGCCCGCAGAAGGCATGGTCCGTGTACCACCGCACGGTCGCCGAGATGGTGGCGGCGCCGGCGGAGCTGGTGCTCTTCTGCGGCATGTCGATCGGCTTCGAGGATCCGCGCGAACCCCGGCCCAGGATCGATCGCGCCCCGCTCTCGGAGACGGTCACCTTCCTCGACAGGGCGACAGGGGCGGCGAGTCGCTAAGCCCAGGCTTATCAGCCTAGACTTGGCTTTGTGCTCGGGGAGGTTGACGCCAGCGACGTCGCCGTCGCCCTGCACGTCGGCCTCCGCCTGCTGGTCCGCCGGCTGCGCCAGCTGCCGGCGCAGGGCGAGCTGACGGCGCCGGAGAGCTCGGCGCTGGTCCGGCTGGATCGCGGCGGACCGGCGACCGTCACCGCCCTGGCCCGCCTCGAGCAGATCAGCGCCCAGTCGATGGGCGCGACGCTGAACCTGCTCGACAGCCGCGGCCTGATCGAGCGCCGTCCCGACCCGGACGACGGCAGGCGTGCCTTCATCTCCATCACCGAGGCCGGGCTGGAGCTGCTGCGTCGGCGGCGCAGCGCCAAGACCGAGCAGATGGCCAGGGCGCTCGCCGCCGACTTCTCCGCTGCCGAGATGCGGCAGCTGCTGCAGGTCGCACCGCTGCTCGAGCGACTGGCCCAGAGCATCTGATGTCGGGGGCGGCACCCAGGCCGGGAGGCGGAGGAAGCGCGGCGGGGGGGACCGACATCTACAAGTGGGTGGCGCTGGCGAACACCACCGCCGCCGTCTTCATGTCGCTCCTCGACGGCTCGATCGTCATCATCGCCCTGCCCGCGATCTTCCGCGGCATCCATCTCGACCCGCTGGCGCCGGGGAACGTCACCTATCTGCTCTGGATGATCATGGGCTACCGCCTGGTCCAGGCGGTCCTGGTCGTGACCGTGGGCAGGCTGGGCGACATGCTCGGCCGCGTCCGCATCTACAACGCCGGCTTCGTCGTCTTCACCTTCGCCTCGGTCATGCTCTCCTTCGATCCCTTCGACGGCGGGCACGGGGCGGACTGGCTGATCGGCTGGCGGGTGCTCCAGGCCGTCGGCGGATCGATGCTGACGGCGAACTCGGTGGCGATCCTGACCGATGCCTTCCCGGTCTCCCAGCGCGGCTTCGCGCTCGGCGTCAACCAGGTCGCCGGACTGGCCGGGCAGTTCATCGGGCTGGTCGCCGGAGGTCTCCTGGTGACGTTGGACTGGCGGGCGGTGTTCTGGGTCAACGTGCCCGTCGGCGTCTTCGGGACGCTCTGGGCCTACCGGATGCTCCGCGACAACGGTCGCCGCAGCGGTGGCCGGATCGACTGGTGGGGCAACCTCACCTTCGCCATCGGGCTGGGCGCCG
>DATAXV010000223.1:0-11961 GCA_036272915.1 Candidatus Dormiibacterota bacterium | reverse complement strand
ACGCAGGTCGAGCGCCTCCAGGCGCAGCGGGACCCGGCTCTTCTCCTGCCGGGAGGCGTCCACCATCAGCTCAACCAGGCGCCAGATCTGGTCGACCTTGGCCCCGACCATCTCGAGCGGGGCCTGCAGCTGTCCCTCGATCTCGCCGAAGTCGCCGTCGCGGACCATGGACAGGTAGCCTCTGGCCACCCCGACCGGCCCCCGCAGCTCGTGCGAGGCCATGTTCAGAAAGTTGGTCTTGACCTGCTCCAGCTCGGCCATCCGCTCCGCCTCCAGCCGCAGCTGGGTGGCCTCGCGATCGCGGAGGCCGTGGAGCTCGATCTCGGCCCGCTTCTGCTGCCAGATCAGCCCCGCGCTGAGCCCGGCGACCTGCAGGACCCAGGCGTCCTCCTCGTCGAAGGCGCCGGAGCCGGCGTCGAAGACGGCGATCGCTCCCAGGCGATCCGACCCCGCCTTCCAGGCCACGGCCATCGCGTCCCTGGCCCCGACCGCCTCCACCAGCCGGCGGCAGTGGTCGTGCTCGCCGCGGTTCTCGGGCGAGTTCCAGAAGACCTGGTCGCCGTAGACGACGCTTCCGCCCCGATCGCGGCCGTCGCGGTCGCAGGGCACCGGCGGCAGGCCGGCGAGCAGGGCCGGGTCGACGTTCCAGGCCTCCAGCTGCGGGCGCAGCGAGCGCCCCTCGGGGTCGAGCAGGAAGAGGACGCAGCGGCGGGCGCCGGAGACGTCGGCCAGCGTCCGGCTCAGCCGGCGCAGGCAGTCCGCCTCGCTGGGCTCGGCCTCGAGGTGCCGTGAGATCGCCTGCAGCGCCTCCATCACGCGGTGCTGCGCGCGAGCCACGTTGAGCGAGGGGACCTCGGGTCGAAGTCGCGGCGGCGGGCCGCTCTCGACGCTTCCCAAGGGGACACGCCGAGTCAACGCCGACCGCAAATCGCCGTCAGCCGTCTTCATCCGCTTTCTGCCCCCGTTGGCCGGATGAGATGGAGGGCGCGTAGGCTCCACGCCGCCTGCGTCGCCGGGCTGCGTCTGCCCCCTCAGCGGATCCATCCCGTCGTCCGTCGTCGTTCCAGCCACACACACATGAGTGCGTGGGGCCAGCTTCTTCCGCCGTTGCTCATTGCCCCCTCCAGCGAAGGCGTGCCCCGGGTCACCAGACCCAACGCCCATGCTGGCCGCTCGATGCAGGATCTGAAGACTACTTCCTTATCCCGCCCCAACCAGGATCATGCCATGCCCAAAGGGCCCGTGACACAGGATTTCCCACTTTTTCCCCAAGCCGTGGGGTGGGTGGGCGAATCCCCGAGCGTGTACCCTGTGACCGGTCATCCGCCGATAGGTGAGTGGTGCTTGACATCCGGCGACGAGTGGCTATCGTGCCTGTATGAGGTCGCGTGCCGGCCTTGTCTCGTGGGATGGATGGAGAGAGCGGCGGCGGATGCTGCCAGCGTGCTGCGGGTGAGAAAGATGGTGCGACGCAAGATCGGGCCCCCGATCGCCCTGCTTCGACGCGGGTGGCGGGTGAGCAAGGAGGAAGCATGAGCAACCCAGAGCGAGTGGACGAGGTCAAGGTCCTCTTCGTCGAGGACGACCCCGCCTTCGCGGACATGTACCGGCTGAAGCTGGAGATGGACGGCTACAGCGTGCAGCTGGCCGGCGACGGACAGGAGGCGCTCGACCTTCTCATGTCGGAGGACCTGCCCGACCTGGTGTTCCTCGACATCCGCCTGCCCAAGGTGGACGGCTTGACCGTGCTGGAGCGGCTGCGCGCCGCCGAGCGGACGCACGAGTTGCCGGTCGTCATCCTCAGCAACTACGGGGAGGACGAGTTCCGCACCCGGGGCCTGCACATGGGTGCGCTCGAGTACCTGATCAAGGCCAACGTCACGCCCGCCGAACTCTCGCAGGGCGTGGAGAAGTGGTCGAGCCCGCTGGGGGCGTTCGAGGAGTAGCGACCCTCACGAGGTCGTGCTGACCGCGTCCGTCTCCGTCGCCCTCATCTCGAGAGCCGCCTGCAGGGCCCGGGTCAGCTTGCTCAGCGCGACCGGCTGGTTGCAGCGCACCTCGAGATCGCAGGTGAGCTTGCCGTTGGCGGTCCCGTCGATGGTCTTCGGCGTGAGCACGACCTGGGCATGGGCGACGCCCAGCTCCGACTCCACCCGTCTCCGCAGCCGCTCGAGGTCCGCCTGCTGGTCGAGCGTCAGCGTCAACGTCGCCTGCATGGGGGGCCGGCCGGTGAAGAGCGGCGAGGTGATGACCGCCTGGTTGGGCATGCGCAGGATCTCGCCGTTGGCCAGGCGCATGGTCAGGTAGAGCGCGTTCTGGTCGATGGTCGTGCCCTCGTAGTCGGTCCCCGAGAAGCGCACCCGGAGGGGGGCGCCGATTCGGTAGGGCCGGGACATGAGCAGGACCAGGCCGGCGAAGAAGTTTCCCAGCGAGGCCTGGGCGGCGGCGGCGATGACGACGCCGATGATGGCGCCCCCGAAGAGGAGGCTGTTGAGGTTGATGCCGAGGTTGGCGGCGACGACCAGGCCCAGCACGCAGTAGAGGACCCAGCTGAGGAGGTTCCGCCAGACCACCCCCGCCTGGGGATCGTCCATGCGCCCGGTCAGGAACGACGTCCCCTCGCGGACGGCGAAGCCTCCGAGCGCGGCGGCGACCACGAAGAGAGCGATCTTCAGGAGCGTCTCGTCGTAGGCCGGCCACCCCTTGCCGAAGTCGAAGATCACCTGCTGGAAGCTGAGCAGTAGGAGCAGCAGCACGACCGCGACGGACGTGCGGATCAGTCGTGTACGCACTTTGACCCTGCCGATGCTACCGCCCAACGCCCGGGCGAAGCGAGGGGGTGGGGGGGCCGAATCAGGACGCCTCGCGTCGTGGAACCGTATCCTTGGCCTGCGCGGCCAGAACCGCAGGGTGCGTCGCGGGGGGCCCTGTGGCAAGACAGATGGACAAGGAGGGCGGCATGCAACGGTCCGATACCGCCATGTATCAGGAGGAGCTGGACACCGACCAGCTCCTCGAGGTTCTGCTCGCCTTCCGGGCGGGTGATTTCTCAGCGCGGCTACCGGCCAACTGGACCGGCGTCGCCGGGAAGATCGCGGACACCCTGAACGAGGTGATCGCGGAGAGCGACCGCTTCGCCGACGAGCTGGAGCGCGTCGGCCACCTCGTCGGCAAGGAGGGCCGCGCCGGGGAGCGCGTGCAGAGCGCCGGCGGCCTCGGCGAGTGGGCCCGCGCGGAGCGGGCGGTCAACGACCTCGTCGGCGACCTGACCCGGCCCAACGATGAGATCGCGCGCGTCATCGGTGCCGTGGCCAACGGCGACCTGACCCAGACCGTGCCCATGGAGGTGGACGGAGGACCGCTGCGGGGCCAGTTCGCGGGAACCGCCCGCACCGTCAACACCATGGTCGGCCAGCTCTCCGCCTTCGCCGCCGAGGTGACCCGCGTCGCCCGCGAGGTGGGCACCGAGGGCCAGCTCGGCGGCCAGGCAACGGTCTCCAGCGTCTACGGCGTCTGGAAGGACCTGACCGACAACGTCAACCAGATGGCGAACAACCTGACCGCCCAGGTCCGCAACATCGCTCAGGTGACGACGGCGGTGGCCAACGGCGACCTCTCGCAGAAGATCACGGTCGAGGGCCAGGGGGAGATCCTCCAGCTCAAGAACACCATGAACGTCATGGTCGACCAGCTCAACACCTTCGCCGCCGAGGTGACCCGCGTCGCCCGCGAGGTGGGCACCGAGGGCCAGCTCGGCGGGCAGGCCACCGTCTCCGGTGTGTCCGGCGTCTGGAAGGACCTGACCGACAACGTCAACCAGATGGCGAACAACCTCACCGTCCAGGTGCGGAACATCGCCCAGGTGACGACGGCGGTGGCCAACGGCGACCTCTCGCAGAAGATCACGGTCGAGGGCCAGGGCGAGATCCTGGAGCTCAAGAACACGATCAACGCCATGGTCGACCGGCTCAACGCCTTCGGCTCGGAGGTCACCCGCGTCGCCCGCGAGGTCGGCACCGAGGGTGAGCTCGGCGGCCAGGCCCACGTCCCCGGCGCTGCCGGCATCTGGGTCGACCTGACCGACAACGTCAACCTTCTCGCCGCCCAGCTGACCCAGCAGATCCGGAACATCGCCGAGGTGACGACGGCCGTCGCCAACGGCGACCTCTCCAAGAAGGTGACGGTCGACGTCAAGGGCGAGATCCTCGAGCTCAAGAACACGATCAACGTCATGGTCGACCAGCTCAACGGATTCGCCTCGGAGGTGACCCGCGTCGCCCGCGAGGTCGGCACCGAGGGCAAGCTCGGCGGCCAGGCCCAGGTCCCCGGCGTGGCCGGCACCTGGGAGGACCTGACCGACAACGTCAACCAGCTGGCCGACACCCTTACCGAGCAGATCCGTGCCATCGCCGACGTTGCCACCGCCGTCACCGAGGGCGACCTGACCCGGTCCATCAACGTCGAGGCCGCCGGAGAGGTCGCCGTCCTCAAGGACAAGGTCAACGTCATGATCCGCAACCTGCGGGAGACGACCAGGCGGAACACCGAGCAGGACTGGCTCAAGACCCACCTGGCCCGCTTCAACCGCATGCTCCAGGGCCAGCGCGACCTGGAGGCGGTCAGCGGCATGATCCTCTCCGAGCTGGCGCGGCTGGTGTCCGCTCAGCATGGGGTTTTCTACATCGTCGACCAGGCCCGGCCCGAGGCCGCCGTCCTCCGCTACCGCGCCGGCTACGCCTACCGGCACCGGCCCGGGCTTCCCGACCACCTCCACTTCGGCGAGGGCCTGGTCGGGCAGTGCGCGGTGGAGAAGCGGAAGGTCCTGCTCGAGGCCGTACCCGACGACTACATCCAGGTCTCCTCGGGCCTGGGCGCGGCTCCGCCCAAGAGCATCATCATTCTCCCCGTCCTCTTCGAGGGCGAGGTCAGGGCGGTCATCGAGCTCGCCTCGGTGCAGCGGTTCTCCTCGCTTCACCAGGACTTCCTCGACCAGCTCACCGACTCCATCGGCGTCGTCATCAACACGATCCAGGCCAACCGCCGGACCGAGGCCCTGCTCGAGCAGTCCCAGTCGCTGGCCGGCGAGCTCCAGACCCAGCAGGAGGAGCTCCGCCACACCAACGAGGAGCTGGAGCAGAAGGCGCAGCTGCTGGCCGAGCAGAACGTGGAGGTCGAGCGCAAGAACCTCGAGGTCGAGCACGCCCGTCTCTCCCTGGAGGAGAAGGCCGAGCAGCTGGCCGTGACCTCGCGCTACAAGAGCGAGTTCATGGCCAACATGTCCCACGAGCTCCGCACGCCGCTCAACAGCATGCTGATCCTGGCCGAGCAGCTGGCGGAGAACCCCAACGGCAACCTCACGCCGCGACAGATCGAGTTCGCCAAGATCGTGTGGTCGAGCGGGCAGGACCTGCTGGCCCTGATCAACGACATCCTCGACCTTTCCAAGATCGAGTCGGGGACGGTGTCCCTGGACGTCACCGAGGAGAGCTTCGCCACCCTGGGCGACGTCCTCGAGCGCAGCTTCCGCCCCGTCGCCGAGGCCAAGCGACTCGACTTCGCGATCCACGTCGAGCCCGGGCTCGACCGCCTTCGCACCGACTCCAAGCGGCTGCAGCAGGTGCTCAAGAACCTGCTCTCCAACGCCGTCAAGTTCACCGCCCAGGGCGGCGTCGAGCTGCGCATGCGGACCGCGACCTCCGGCTGGGACCTCAGCGAGACCCACCTCGCCGGGAGCGGCCATGTCGTCGCCTTCGACGTCATCGACACCGGCATCGGCATCCCCAGGGGCAAGCAGGAGGTGATCTTCGAGGCCTTCAAGCAGGCCGACGGGACCACCAGCCGCAAGTACGGCGGCACCGGGCTGGGCCTCTCCATCAGCCGCGAGCTGGTCCGCCTCCTCGGCGGCCAGATGGAGGTGGAGAGCGAGCAGGGCGTCGGATCCCGCTTCACCGTCTTCCTTCCCAGTGAGGCTCCGCAGGTGCTGGAGGAGGTCGCCGGCAAGGGCCGCCGCCGCGCCTCCGACGGCGACGGCCACCCGCTGGCCATCGCCGATGACCGGGAGTCGGTCCGCCCCGGCGACCCCGTGCTCCTGATCGTCGAGGACGATCCCAACTTCGCCAAGATCCTGCTCGATCTGGCCCGGGCCAACGGCTTCCGGGCCGTGGTCAGCCGTGACGGCAAGGACGCCATCGACTTCGCCCACCGCCTGCGCCCGGCGGCGGTCACGCTCGACATCGGCCTGCGCGACATCAGCGGCTGGCGGGTGCTGGAGGCCCTCCGCCAGGATCCCCGGACCGAGCTGACGCCGGTCCACGTGGTCAGTGTCTTCGAGGAGGCGGGGGAGCGGGTCTTCGGCGAGCAGGTCGCCTCCTTCCACGCCAAGCCGGTCAGCCGCCAGACGCTGGAGCATCTCTTCAAGACGCTGGCCCGGCCCGGCAGCGCCCGGCCTCGGGTCCTCCACGTGGTCTCGGAGGAGCGCCGCGACGGCGGCATCCAGGAGGCCGCCGCCCACGCCGGTCTGGAGGTGGTCGAGGCGACCAGCGCCGAGGCGGCGCGCCAGGCGCTGCGCAGCGAGCCGATCGACTGCCTGCTGCTCGATCTCGAGCTGCCGGAGGGTCTGGACCTCCTGCGGCGGGTGCAGGAGAGCCCCCGGCTGCGCGCCCTGTCGGTGGTCGCCGCCGGCGCCGGTGAGCTCGCCGAACAGGCCAGGACGACCCTGGCCCGGCACGAGGGGGCGGTCGCCGTGGTCACCACCGTCAGCGCCGAGGAGCTGCTCGGCGAGGTGGAGCGGGTGGTGGTCCGCGAGGTTCACCCGCAGGCACCCGTACCCGACGCGACGCCCGCCCTGGACGCCACCGCCGACGGCGCGGCCGACGGCGACGAGTCGCTGCGGGGCCACCTGGCCCTGGTCGTCGACGACGACATCCGCAACGTCTTCGCCATGACCGCCCTGCTCGAGCGCTACGGGATGCGCGTGGTCTCCGCCGAGAGCGGGGACGAGGCGCTGGAGCGGCTGCACCACGAGAGCGGGATCGAGGTCGTGATCCTGGACGTGATGATGCCGGGCAAGGACGGCTACACCACGCTCGGCGAGATCCGCGCCATCCCCGACCTGCGCGCGCTGCCGGTGGTCGCGGTCACCGCCAAGGCGATGAAGGGTGACCGCGAGCGCTGCCTGGAGGCGGGGGCCACCGATTACGTGGCCAAGCCGGTCGTGCCCGGCCGGCTGCTGGCCACGCTCCGCGAGGTGCTCGACCTCACATGAGCGCGATGTCGGAGGGGCGGGCCAGGATCCTGCTCGTCGACGACGAGCGCGCCAACCTGGTCGCGCTGGAGGCGGTGCTGGCGCCGCTCGACCAGGAGCTGGTGCTGGCGTCGACCCCGCAGGAGGCGCTGCGACAGCTCCTCCGGCACGAGTTCGCCCTGGTCCTGCTCGACGTGCGCATGCCGATCATGGACGGGCTCGAGGTGGCGACCCTGATCCGGAGCCGGACGGCGACCCACTCGCTGCCCATCATCTTCCTGACCGCCTACGGCGAGGCCGAGGAGCATCTTCAGCAGGCCTACAAGCTGGGCGCCGCCGACTTCATCTTCAAACCGATCGACCCCGACTTCCTGAGGGCCAAGGTCGGCGTCTTCGTCGAGCTGCACCGGCAGCGCCAGCGCACCAGCGAGCTGCTGCGCCAGGCGGAGGCGGTGAGCCGGGCCAAGTCGGAGTTCCTGCGCATGGCCGCCCACGAGCTGCGATCGCCGCTGGCCGTGGTCATCGGCTGGATCTCCATGATCGACGAGGGGACCTTCGGCGACCCGCCCGAGGAGTGGCGGCGGCCGCTGGGCAAGGTCGCCGCCAAGAGCCGCGAGCTGGCGGCCCTGGTCAACGACATCCTCGCCGCCTCCCAGCTGGAGGCCGACGCCAGCGCCCCGGTCCCGCACCGGTTCGACCTGGCCGCCTCGGTCCGGGAGGCGGTGATGCGACGGCTGGCCCGGGTCGAGGAGCTGCAGGCCGACGTCGACGTCGATCCCGCCCGCGGCGAGCTGTGGGTGCACGCGGACCCCCACCACGTGGCCCGGATCCTGGACGATCTGCTCGACAACGCGCTCACCTACAACCGCTCCCGGCCCCTGGTCCGCTTCCGGCTGGAGACGGACGGCGACCGCGCGCTGCTGTCGGTCGAGGACAACGGCATCGGCATCCCTCCGGAGCTCACCGAGCGGGTCTTCGAGCGCTTCTTCCGGATCGACGACCCGGCCCTGGCGACCCGGCCCGGGACCGGTCTCGGCCTCTACATCGCCCGCGAGATGGCGCGCCGCAACCGGGGCTGGCTGGAGCTGGCCGCGTCGGAGCCGGACCGCGGCTCGACCCTCGCCCTGACCCTGCCGCTGGCGATCCAGACCGGTCAGCCGGACGGCGAATCCTCTGCTACGATTCGGGACACACCGATCCCGGTCACCGGGTCTGGAGGTTGACGATGATCCACACGCTCCTGGTGGTAGCGCTCGTCCTGTTCGTCATATGGATCCTTTTCCATGCCGCGAGCATCCTGGTCTCGCTGCTCTGGATCCTGATCATCGCCGCGATCGCCCTCTGGGCGGTGCGGACGATCTTCGGCGTCGGCCGCCGAACCTAGGCGCTCAGCGCTCCGGTTCGGAGCGCTCCTCGCCCTCCGCCTCGAGGTACTTGCGGAACACTTCCCGCGGGTCCTCCGAGGCGGGTTCCTCCCGTTCCGCGACCGGCTCCAGCAGCCGAGCGCGCCGCCCCGCCTTGCGGACCTGATCGAGTCGATGCTGCCTCGCCTTGGGATCGTCGGTCATGGGTGGCCCCCCTCCTGGGCGTTTTGCGCTTTTCACCACCATACGTGGCGGCGGCCGCGGCGCCGGTCTTGGTTACACTGCTTCGGCGGCCCGCCCCATGCGGAGCCCCAGCCCTCCGCGAAGGGCTGCCGGTCTTCTAGGCAGGAGGTGTGAGACCTTGGAGCGCGAGCGTATCGACACGGACGGTGCACCCCGGCCGGCGGGGCCGTATTCCCAGGCCATCCGCGCGGGCGGATTCCTCTTCCTCGCCGGCCAGGGCCCGAACACGCCCCAGGGCGAGCGCCCGGACACCTTCGAGGGCTGTGTCGAGCAGTGCTTCCGCAACCTCGAGGCCGTGGCCAAGGCTGGCGGGGGCGATCTGAGCGACGCCGTCCGCGTCGGCGTGTTCCTCCGCGACATGAAGGACTTCGCGGTGCTGAACGAGGTCTACAAGCGCCACTTCTCGGAGCCGTTCCCGGCCCGGACGACGATCCAAAGCGAGCTCCCCGGGTTCCCGGTCGAGATCGACGCCGTCATCGCCCTCCGCGAGGCCTGACGCGAGGGAGCGGCCGCGCGCCCGGTGACCGCCTCGGCGGCGCCGGGCGCGTCCCTTTCAGGGGCCGTCGCCGCTGAGGGCCACTGCCTCCGCCGCTCCCCGCTCGCCGGGCGAGAGCATGAGGTAGGCCTGGAGGGCGGCCACCAGCAGGGCTCCGAGCAGGGCCAGCGACGAGAGCAGGGCCAGCGGGGTGGCCAGCGCCAGGTGCGGCCGCAGATCGATGTCGACCCACCCCTGCAGCTCGATCAGGCCCCAGCCGAGCACGAGCGGGAGAAGCAGCAGCGGCCGGCGGTGGACGCGCGGCAGGCACCAGGCCAGGGCGAGCAGGAGCGGCGCGAAGTTCCAGAGCGAGTTGCGCGGGGCGACCATCACGGCGCAGGTCATGAGCAGCGCCATCGAGCCGTCCCAGGGGCGGCCGCGGGCGAGGAGGACCACGGCCAGGCCGGCGAGACCGATGGCTGCGGCGAGAGCGAACATGGTTGGCGTCACCGGGACCTGCCGGAGTGCCGGCGGGCCGAAGGCGACGAGCCGGCTCAGGGCACCGTCGACGGAGTGGTTGGTCCAGAAGGAGTCGGGGGTGAACATCCGGCCCAGGTCGTGGGTGCCCTGGTCCAGGAGCAGGTTGGGCAGCATCGCCAGTACGAAGGTGGCTGCGATGCCGACGCCGAGCTGACGCCAGTTGCGGTCGCCGGGCCAGAGCAGCGCGCCCAGCCCCGCCAGCGGGTAGAGCTTGATCGCCGCCGACAGGGCGAGGCAGACGCCGCGGGCGGCCCCCGCCAGGGCGACCGCGAGCAACAGCAGCACGATCAGGTTCGCCTGCCCGAAGTAGAAGGACCCGGTGACGGGGATGAAGGTCCCGGCGACTACCGCGAACAGCGCCTGCTCCCATCGCCTGACCCGGTGCATGAGGCTGGTGAGGACGGCGACGGCGAGGATGAAGGCGGCGAGACTGATGCCGCTGAAGATGGCCGCGGCCATCTGCGCCGGAAGCAGGCCGAGCGGGATCAGCAGGATGCAGAAGAGCAGCGGGTAGGTGTAGCCGAGCCCGTAGAGGACCTGCTCGTGGGCGCCCGTGACCACGGCGCGGATGGCGGCGATGTCGTAGGGCGTGTGGTGGTGGGCGAGGAGCCTGGCCCCGCCCCAGTAGATGTAGAAGTCGTTGTACAGGCCGTCGTGGCCGCGGATGCCGGTCGACACCCAGACGCAGACGCCCAGCGCGAGCGCGGCGGCGAGACCGCAGAGCAGGGTCCAGGGCGTGAACATCCGCGACGGGTGCTCGGCGTGAAGGCGTGGGGGAGGATGCTGCAGGGCCACGGCGTCGATCGAGGATACTCCGCGCCTTCCGGACGTGATGCGCCGCCGACGACCGCGGGCCGGACCAACCTGATCCGACTAGCCTTGGCTGCATGGACCCCGATAGCACCGCCCTCGACCCGGAGGCCACGTACCAGTTCCGGCTGCGCCTGGACCTCGGCGGCGCCGCCCGTGCCCAGCCGCCGGGCCGCGCTACCGAGCTCGCCCGGACGCTGCGCGCGGCCGCCGCCGAGATCGCCGGCCGGGTCGAGGCGGTCGCCGCCATCGTCGACGCCCTCGGCGCCCGCGGGTGGCGGCCGGACGAGGACACGCCTCCCGCCGGTCGCGGCGTCCGCAACGACGCCGCCTTCTCGGGACCTAGCGGCCCTGCCCTGCCCGACGTCGTGCTTCTGGTCAGGGAGGCGCGGCCGGCGGAGGTGGCCGGCGATCTGGCCGCCCTGCGCTCGCCGCTGGCCGGCGAGGTCGTCCGCGACTGCGTGGTCCGCGCCGACACGCTCGACCTGCCCCTGGTCATGGGAGCGGGCGGGCTGGGCCTGCGCTACACGCCGCGCGAGTACCTGGAGACCTTCGCCATCCGGGGCTGAACAGAATGCGCTGGGGGGATGCAATTTACGCGCATTGGCGTTAGGGTGGAGCCGTGGACGCGCGTGGTCCAGCGGGGGTGGCCGCGAAGTCGGCCGAGGAGGACCTCCACCGTTTCTGCAAGCTCCTGTCTCATGAGCTTCGCGGGCCGGCGGGGTTGCTCAAGGGCTATCTGGCCATGCTCAGCGACGGCACCCTGGGCGACCTGCCTGACCAGGCTCGCACCGCCGTCGACGTCTCCTATCAGCAGTCAGCGAGGCTCTGCGGCATGCTCGAGCACCTTCTCCTGGCGCTGCAGCTCCGTGAGGACCGCGTGGCGCCTCGGCGCCGGCTGGTCGACCTCGCCAGCTGGCTCGAGGGGCGCGTGGGGGAGATGGAGCCGGCGACGCAGCTGCGGGTCGAGGCGGGCCCGGTCCGGGCCGAGCTCGACACCGAGCTGATCGGGACCGCGCTCCTCAACCTGATCGAGAACGCGGCCAGGGTGACGCCGTTTGGGGGCGCGGTCAGGGTCTGCCTCAGGCCGCGCGACGGCCGGGCTCTGATCGACGTCTCCGACCAGGGCCCGGGCCTGCCCGCGGGCTGCGGTCAGGGCCTCTTCGGCGAAGGTCAGGAGTCACGGGGCAGGCTCGGCCTCGGCCTCTTCATCGTCCGCCGCATCGCCGAGCTGCACGGCGGCTGGCTCGACCTCGACTCGACGCCGGGCGGCCTGACCGCCCGGC
>DATAXV010000222.1:0-4612 GCA_036272915.1 Candidatus Dormiibacterota bacterium | reverse complement strand
CGGAGGGGCTCTTCCAGTTCATGCCCTCCACCTTCGCCGGGACGCCCGAGGGCCAGGCGGGAGGCTCGATCTGGGATCCCGTCGCGCAGTCCGGCGCCGCCGCCTGGATGTACAGCCAGGGGCGGCAGGGCGAATGGGAATGTAACTGAGGATCCGGGGGCGCTGGGCCCGGCGCCCCCCTCTTCTCCCTCATCGACCACGTAAACTCGCTCGGTGGCAACCGGGCAAGGCGTCGAGCGCGGCGCGCTGGACGAGGTCATGGAGGGCCTCAACCCGGCCCAGCGCGAGGCGGTCGAGCACCTCGACGGCCCGCTGCTGATCTTCGCCGGAGCCGGCAGCGGCAAGACCCGGGTCCTGACCGCCAGGGTCGCCAACCTGATCGCCCAGCGCAAGGTCTGGCCCGACCGCCTCCTCGCCGTCACCTTCACCAACAAGGCGGCTCGGGAGATGCGGGAGCGGGTCCAGCACCTGGTCGGCACCGAGGACCGGATGTGGGTCCAGACCTTCCATTCCACCTGCGTCCGCATGCTGCGCCGCGACGCCGAGAGCCTCGGCTTTCCCCGCAGCTTCACCATCTTCGACGACGACGACAGCCGCTCCGCCATCCGCCGGGTGCTGGAGGAGCTCCACCTCGACCCCAAGAAGTACAAGCCCTCCCAGGTCCTGGTCCAGATCTCCAAGGCCAAGAGCGAGCTGGTCGCGCCCCAGAACTACCCCGACCGCAGCTACCAGGACGAGATCATCCGCCGCTGCTACGAGCGCTACGAGGACATCCTCCGGCGCTCCGGGGGCCTCGACTTCGACGATCTGATCGGCAAGACGGTGGAGCTGCTGCAGACCGACGAGGAGGCCAGGGACCGCTGGCGTGACCGGTTCCGCTACGTCCTCGTCGACGAGTACCAGGACACCAACCACGCCCAGTACGTCCTCTGCAACGTGCTCTGCGGGGAGCACCGGCAGCTGGCCGTGGTCGGCGACGACGACCAGTCGATCTACCGCTTCCGGGGCGCCGACGTCCGCAACATCCTCGACTTCGGCAAGGACTACCCGGAGGCGAAGACGATCCGGCTGGAGCAGAACTACCGGTCGACCCAGCCCATCCTCGACGCCGCCTACCAGATCATCCGCAAGAACCCGGAGCGCGCCGAGAAGCGGCTCTGGACGGACCGGGCCGGCGGCGACAAGATCGCCATGGTCCAGCTCTACAACGAGATCGAGGAGGCCGAGTTCGTCGCCGACGAGATCGAGCGGCTGCGCCGGGTCGACGGCCGCCAGTACGCGGACTGCGCCGTGCTCTACCGGACCAACGCCCAGTCCCGTGCCTTCGAGGACGTCTTCCGCCGACGGATGGTCACCTACCGGCTGGTCGGTGGGGTCCGGTTCTGGGAGCGGGCCGAGGTCAAGGACCTGCTCGCCTACCTGCGCCTGGTCGCCAACCCCAACGACTCGGTCAGCCTGTCCCGGGTCGTCAACGTGCCCCGCCGCAAGATCGGCCGCGTCAGCGTCGACGCCCTCATCAGCCATGCCGAGCAGTCGGGCCGCAGCCTGCTCGAGACCATGGCCAGCCCGCAGGAGGTGCCGTCGCTGCCACGCTCGGCGGTGGCGCCGGTCGAGCGCTTCCACGCCCAGCTGCAGGCTGTCCGCTCGATGATCGGCGCCCTCCCGCCCAGCCAGCTGGTCGAGCAGCTGATCGCGATCATGGGTCTGACCGACCACTATCGCGACGGCACGCCGCAGGGCGAGGCCAGGCTCGAGAACCTGGCCGAGGTCGAGGGCCTGGCCCAGGAGTACGACGACCGGGGCGAGCCGGGCGAGGCGCTGGGTCAGCTGCTGACCGAGGTGGCGCTGGTCTCCGACGTCGACAGCTACAACCAGAACGGCGACGGCGTGACCCTGATCACGCTGCACATGGTCAAGGGTCTCGAGTTCCCGGTCGTCTTCCTGGTCGGCATGGAGGACGGGCTGTTGCCCCATTCCCGCGCCCTCGAGGACGAGTCGGAGCTGCCCGAGGAGCGCCGGCTCTGCTACGTCGGCATCACCCGGGCCCGGGACCGCCTCTACATGTCCTGTGCCTTCCGCCGCCACCTCTACGGACGGTCGGAGGCGGCCTTCCCCAGCCAGTTCCTGAGCGACATCCCGCGCACGCTGGTCGCCGAGGGCGGCCGGGGCGCGGCGCCGGTGTCGCCGCCGCGGCGTGGCGAGCGTGGCCAGCAGGGCGGCGGCGCCTACCGCGCCCGGCTGATCGAGCGTCAGATCGAGAGCAAGCCGGCGGAGCCTCCGGTCCAGCGCTACGGCGAGGGGGACATCGTCGAGCACACCCGCTTCGGGATCGGGAGGGTGCTGAAGAGCACCCTGACCCAATCCGACGAGGAGCTGGTCGTCGAGTTCCAGCAGAGCGGGCTCAAGATCCTGAGCGCCAGCCTGGCGCCCCTGCGCAAGCGCTGATGGCGGCCACGGATGCCGCCGGTCAGCTGGAGCAGCTGCGCCAGCAGGTCCGTTACCACGACCACCGCTACTACGCGCTCGACGACCCCGAGCTGACCGACGCCGAGTACGACGCCCTCTACCTCGAGCTGCGCCAGCTGGAGGAGGAGCATCCCGACCTGGTCACGCCCGACTCGCCCACCCAGCGGGTCGCCGGCGTCGCCGGCTCGCAGTTCGCCAAGGTCCGCCACCGCTCGCCCATGCTCAGCCTCCAGAACGCCTTCGACGAGGAGGAGATCAGGGCCTGGGACCAGCGCGTGCGAGGCATCGTCGGCGACGAGGTGACCTACGTCTGCGAGCTCAAGATCGACGGGCTGGCGATGAGCCTCGCCTACGAGCGCGACGAGGGCGGGGCCCGCCTGGTCAGGGCCGCCACCCGCGGCGACGGCCAGACCGGGGAGGACGTCACCGCCAACGTCCGCACCATCCGCAGCGTGCCGCTCCGGATCCAGCCGCTCGACGGCCTGCCCGACCAGTTCGAGGTCAGGGGAGAGGTCTACATGCCGCTGGACGCCTTCGAGAGGACGAACCGGCAGATGGAGGAGGCGGGCCGCCAGCCCTTCATGAACCCTCGGAACTCCGCCGCCGGCAGCGTCCGGCAGCTGGACGCCTCGATCACCGCCAGCCGGAACCTCCAGACCTTCATGTACACGCTGGACCCGTCCGGGCCGGCCGGGAGCCAGTGGGACGTGCTCGAGGGCCTGATCGAGATGGGCTTCCGGGTCAACCCCAACCGCGCCCGCTTCGACACGCTGGACCAGGTCATCGCCTACCACGACCACTGGCTGACCCACCGCCACGAGATCGGGCACGAGATCGATGGCGTGGTGGTCAAGGTCGACCGCCACGACCAGCAGCTCGAGCTCGGCTTCGTCGCCCGGTCGCCGCGCTGGGCGATCGCCTTCAAGTACGCGCCCGAGCAGGCCCAGACCGTGGTCGAGGACATCGTCTGCTACGTCGGCCGGACCGGCGTCCTGACCCCGGTGGCCAAGCTCCGCCCGGTCATGGTCGCCGGCGTCACCGTCCGCAACGCCACGCTGCACAACGAGCAGATGGTGAACGAGAAGGGCGTGTACGCCGGCGCCCGGGTCACCATCCAGCGGGCGGGTGACGTCATCCCCGAGGTGGTGTCCGTGGTCGAGCCCCGGACCGGGTGGATGATGCCGACGCACTGCCCAGTGTGCGGGTCGGAGATCGTGCGCGAGGAGGGCTACATCGCCCACCGGTGCATCAACCCCTTCTGTCCGGCCCAGCAGCTGGAGCGGCTCCGCCACTTCGCCGGCAGGGGCGGGATGGACATCGAGGGCCTCGGACCGGCGACGCTGACCCAGCTCTTCGAGAAGGAGCTGGTGCGGGAGCCGAGCCACCTCTACCGGCTCACGCTGGAACAGGTGCGCGACCTCGACCGGTTCGCCGAGAAGTCGGCGCAGAACCTGATCGACCGGATCGAGGCGAGCCGGACGCCGCCCCTCAGCCGCTTCCTCTACGCGCTCGGCGTCCCCGAGGTGGGGGAGGCCACGGCCGAGGTGCTGGCCGCCGACTTCGGCACCCTCGACGCCCTCCGCGAGGCCGGGGAGGAGCGTCTGGTCGAGGTCGACGGCATTGGTCCGGCGATGGCCAAGGAGATCGCCGCCTTCTTCGCCGGCAACGGCTCCGAGCTCGTCGACCACCTGCTCGAGGCCGGCGTCTCACCGCGGGGGGAGAAGCCCGCCGGGCCGCCGCCGGAGGGCCCGATCAAGGGCAAGACGGTGGTTTTCACCGGCAGCATGGAGCGGATGTCGCGGCCGGAGGCGGAGGCGCTGGTCAAGCAGCTGGGCGGGAAGGCGACGGGCACCGTCACCGCCAAGACCGACTACGTCGTCGCCGGACCGGGCGCGGGCACCAAGCTGGAGAAGGCGGAGAAGCTGGAGGTCACCGTCCTCGACGAGGACGCGTTCTTCGATCTGATCGGGCGCTGAGATGGTCAGCGTGACTGAATCTGTGGGAAGGCTCGGACGCCCCCTGTGTCGAAAAGGAGCGTGAGTAGTAGCCCGTCTTCGCCGTGTGTGGTCGAGTGATGAGTTCGCGGCCGAACGTGTCCTGAAGTAGGGGGGTCAAAAGGCCTACAAGCGCCGAAAGAAAAAACGAC
>DATAXV010000221.1:0-6739 GCA_036272915.1 Candidatus Dormiibacterota bacterium | reverse complement strand
TTCGCTCCACGGGCTCCGCGCCCCTGACCACCGATGGCACTCGACCGCGACACAATCGTGCGGACCGCACTCGAGCTCTTCGACGAGGTGGGGCTGGAGGCACTGACGCTGCGGCGGCTGGCGGGATGGTTGGGCGTGCAGGCGTCGGCGATCTACCACCACTGTCGCCGACAAGCAGGAGCTTCTCGACGGCATGGCCGCGGCCACGGTCGGTCCGATACCGTCGTCGGGCGCGCCGCTGCCCGCGCCCGAAGGATGGAGGGAGCCGCTGCGCGCCATCGGCCAGGGGATCAGGGCGGCCATGCTCTCCCACCGCGACAGCGTCCGGCTGGTGCTGTCGGCACGCCCCGACGCCGGCCAGCTGGGATTGCTGGAGGCCCTGGTCACCGTCCCGGTCGATGTCGGCCTCACGCCTCGCCAGGCCGTCCTCGCCTTCTTCACCATCTCCAACTACGTCCAGGGCGCCGCGATCCAGGCGCAGCAGGAGGAGGACCTCCGGCGGAAGGGCAAAGCCGCTGCCGATCCGGGAGCGTACCCGATGCCGGGCCGGGGCAGGCGGCAGCGAGCTGTTCGCGGAGGGGCTGGACCTGATCCTGGACGCGCGGGCGTCGAGGCTGGCCCCGGCTCCGCACGCGAGCCGGGAAACGCAGGTCTGACCGGCGACGAGGCAGCGCGGCGCCTGGCGCTCATCGACCTCGTTGGGGTCCTGCCGGGTGAGGGTCGGTAACGGCACCTATCGTCCTCTGGGCGGGTCCCCGGACTCCCCCGAGTTCGACCCCGTAACTGACTGAGGCGAGGTCGCCGTGCCGCGAGGCGACCCTCTCAATGCGGGATTCGTCGGAGATTCGAGCCCTTACTTTCGAAAATGTCGGCTAAACCTGATCGTTATGGCTGGAAATGTCGGTCGGCGGATGGGCCACCCGGACGACGGCCGCCCAACCGGCCCATGCCGGGTCCTCGCAACTCAGTTTCTTGGGCCGACGGCGGTCCAAGCGCCAACCTCAGGAGCCGCCGACCTCCCAGACGGCGCCGATCGACATCGCCCGGAGGCGGGGACCGAAGGAGAGCGTCTGCTGGCCCGTGTACAGCACGACGCCGGCGACGAAGTCCTCACCCAGGCGGTCGGCGATGTGAGAAATTCCCCGGAAGTCCTCGGATCGGACGGTGGATGCGGCCTTGACCTCGATCGCGACCACCTGCCCTCGCCTGTTCTCCAGGATGGCGTCGACCTCAACACCGTCCTTGGTGCGGTAGTGGTACAGCTCGACGCGCTGCTGGGACCAGCTCAGCTGGCGTGCGACCTCCATCACGACGAAGCTCTCGAGCAGGGGTCCGAGGGGGCTGGCGGGGGCGCGCAGCCGTCCGGCGTCGAGGTCAAGAAGGTTCGCCGCAATGCCCGAGTCGACGATCCCGACCGTGGGCGTGCGCACGGCGCGGGCGCTGAGGTTGCGCGACCAGGCTGGGACTCGTTTGATGAGAAACACCTCCTCCAGGAGGCTGAGATAGCGGGCGATGGTCGGCTGCGAGAGCCCCAGTTCGCGGGCGAGTGCGCTGGCGACCAGAGGTTGCGCCGACCTGGCGGCGAGAAGGCGGATCAGGGCACGCATCTGAGGCCCACGCTCGATCTCCGAGAGCTGAATCACGTCCCGGTTCACGATGTCGGCCACGTACGAGTCCAGAAATCGCTCACGTCGTGCCCCGATCCGAGCGATCGCCTCGGGAAAGCCTCCGCGTACGACGCGATCGATGTAGGTCGAGCGGGTTTCGCCTGACCTGTGCCTGAGCTCGGGTCCGAGCGTGAAGAGAGCGTCGACGAACCCGTCCGGTTGACCCTCGATCTCTCCCTGGGAGAGGGGCCAGAGCTCGATCGTCTCCATCCGGCCGGGCAGGGCGTCAAGCACCCCCCGGAGGCCCAGCACACGGGCCGACCCGGTCAGGAGAAAGCGCCCCGGCCGGGGGTCCTCGTCAACAGCGGCCTTGATGGCGAGCAGGAGTTCGGGGACGCGTTGGACCTCATCGATGACCATGAGGTCTGCTCCGGCGACGAACTCTGTCGGGTCGGATGCCGCCGCCTCGCGGAGTGCCGCGTGGTCCAGGCTGCGCCACTCCGCCTGCCGAGCACGGCCGATTTGTGCGACGAGGGTGCTCTTGCCGCATTGCCGGGCACCGTTGACGAGCACCACTCGAGTGTCCGCGAGGGCGTTCTCGACGGCCGTGGCGGCCCTGCGAGGAAGGATCCTCCCGAGGGGCGAACGGGATGGGCTCGGCACGGGTTCAGTATGCGCCATGCATTAGAATGGTCGCTGGTTTGCTGTTAATTTGGTCGCATTAATTGCGTTAGTTTGGACGGACTTCGGATGGACCCTGTCTAGGCCACTCCACTGGACAGCGCGGATCTCTCGCCCTGGCGACGGATGGCCGTTCCGGGGAGTTGATGACGCGGAAGGCTGCCGGGATGCCATCTCGGCCACAGGGAGATGGCGCTTCAGCACCTGCCAACGCGGTCATCGATCGCAGGATCGAGACGAGACCGGGTCGCGGCCGACCACTGCCGGCCCTCCGACCACGCCATCCAGGCTCAGAGACGGACCGACGCGGCACGCGCGGACAAGGCCGCGGGAACGCGTTCAGCCCGCCGAGCGTGGCGTGTATCCTCGCGGAAATGCTGCAGGAGAGCTTCGTGACCGACGAGGACCGGCCGACTGCGGGGACTGCGGACGAGCATGCCCCGGACAGCCCCCTCGAAAACGCGCTGGAGCTGCTCGACGAGAGGCTGGCGGTGACCGCCAAGGCCCTTGCCGCCGCTCAGCGGGAGGTGAGGCGGGCCGTCGATGCCGCCAAGGTGGGCAATCTCCGCGACCTGCCTCGGGCGCTGGAGTCCGCCGTCGAGGCTTCCGCGGCGCTGACCGAGTCGGCCCGGACCGCGGGGCGCTCGTGGGCCTTCGACGGCGAGCGGCACCTGGATCAGGGCTACGTCGGCGAGCTGCTCGGCCGCGCCGAGGCCGATGGGCTCGCCGGTGTCAAGGAGGTGGACGGGCAGGTGTACAGCTTCCCCGTCATCGTCAAGGTCAACGCGCGCGACCTCGCTCTGAAGGTCGGGGGAAGGACCCAGCGGGGCCTCCGGCCGTCGGTCCTGGTCAGGACGCTGGAGCGGCTTCGCGCCAAGCCGGCCAAGGACAACCCGAACCGTCTCGCCGCCGCCTTCGAGAAGGCCTACCTGACCCTGACCGGGGACACCGACGGGGTGGCCATCCCCCTGCGGCGCATCTACGAGCTTCTGGTGCTGCGTCCGGGACAGGGCCGCGAGTACACGGAGCTGGACTTCGTCATGGACGTCTACCGGCTCGACCGCTCCGGCCTTCACGTGACCCCGACCGGGCGCGACCTCAGCTTCCCCGCCAGCACCGGGACGCGCGGCGGCAAGAACGTCTTCCGCTTCGTCACCGAGTCCGGCCGGGAGAGGCTCTACTCCAGCATCCGCTTCGACTCCGAGTGACATGAGCGACCTCGGCCTCGAGCTGAACGACTGGCTGGCGACGCTGCGCGAGGAGTACCTGGGCGGATTTCTGCGCGAGGGCGGCGCCTCGGTCAAGGTCGCGGTCGTGGCCACTCCCGAGGCCGGTGCTGCGGTGTCCGAGCGGGTCCTGGCCGAGGCCCGCGACCAGGGCTTCTGGGCGGCGGGCGTTGACGCCGGGCTGTGCAAGGTCCACCTCCTGCACAACCTCTTCTTCGAAGTCGCCCGTCAGATCGAGTGGGACGTGCTCGCCCGCGACTTCCTCCGCGCCGAGCTCGAGGCGGCGGGCTTCCGGCTGCCCGGCGGCGACAGCCTGGACGCGGGGACGGTGGCGCTCGTCAACGACCAGCACCTGACCGTGGTCAGGCAGGAGCTGCGGATGGCGCTGACCCGGGGCCTGATGCGCGACCCGGGCCTGAGCCGGCAGTTCCGCCTGGGGGCGCTGGCCATCTGCCAGGCCGAGCTCCAGCCGGACGAGCTCCGCCGGGAGCTGGCCCAGCACGTGCTCAGCTGGCTGCGAGGCGAGCTGCCCCGCATCGGCCCGCTGCGGGACGCCTTCATCTATCAGCGGATCGATCGCCACACCGCCCGGACCATGCTCCTCTCCACCTCCGCGTTCATCCGCAAGACCGGGCGGCAGGGGCTGGTGGTGGTGGTCAACGTCTCCCGCTACTCGCTTCCCAAGCCGATCGACGACGGTCGCAACCGCTACTCCAAGGCGGCCGCGCTGGACATGTGGGAGACGCTTCGCGAGTTCGTTGACGGGACCGACGACATGCAGGGCGCGATGTTCGTGTTCGTCACCGGGCCGGAGTTCCTCGAGGACGAGGAGCGGGGTCTGCGCTCCTACAGTGCCCTCCATCTGCGCATGACCGACGACGTGCGAGATCGAAGACACCCGAACCCGCTTGCCCCGCTGGTCCGGATCGCCGAGGCCGGCGTGTGCTGACCGAGATCTCCGCCGAGGACCGGCTGGCCAGCCGGCGCTCGATCGAGGCGCTGCGAGCGGGGGTGCCCAACCGCGCCGCCGTCCGTCACCTGGGCACCGACCAGCAGGCGATCGAATCCAGGTTCCTTGACTCCCTGGGCTCGATCGCGGGCGAGCGCGGTCTCGGCCGCCAGCTCCAGGGCTTCATGATCCAGGGCGAGTTCGGGACCGGCAAGTCCCATCTGCTGGAGTGGCTGCAGCACGTCTCCCTGGAGGCGGGGTTCGCATGCAGCAAGGTGGTGATCAGCAAGGAGACGCCGCTGGGCGATCCGCACCGGATGTTCCGGGCCGCGATCGAGAGCCTGACCCTCCCCGACCGCGTCGGCGGCCTGCCCGAGGTGGTGGAGCGGCTCCGCGTGGGCAGCCAGGCCTACGCCGAGCTCTATCGGCTGATCCAGGACCCGCAGCTGGCCTTCGACCCCTTGTTCCAAGCCACCCTCCTCCTCCACGACCGGCTCAGCCAGGAGTCCGAGCTGGTCGACCGGATCATCGCCTTCTGGCAGGGGGACCGCATCAGCGTCAGCGAGGTCAAGAAGCAGCTGCGCATGATCGGCCAGCCACGGCCCGACCTCCGCGCCCGCCGTATCCAGGACCTCGCCTACCCCCGCCTCCGCTTCGCCGCTCAGCTGATCGCCGCCGCCGGGTACAGCGGCTGGGTGCTCCTGCTCGACGAGGTGGAGCTGGTCGCCAGCCTGTCCCTCGCCGCGCGGGAGCGTTCCTACGCCACGCTGGCGGCGCTGGCGGGGCGGCTGAAGCACCGAACCGTGCCCGGGCTGCTCATGGTCGGGACCGTGACCACCGAGTTCACCGGCGTCGTCTTCGAACAGCGCCGGGACCGTGAGAAGATCCCTCAGCGGTGGGCCGAGCGCGACCCCGCGCAGTTGGCCGTGATCGAGGCGGGCATGGAGTTCCTGGCCCCGGCGAGCAAGCGGTGGATGCGCCTTCGCCCGCCCGACGAGGCGGTCGTCCGGCGGACCCACGATCGGGTCCGCGAGCTATACGCGCAGGCCCATGGATGGCGGCCGCCGGCGGAGGCCCCGGCCGCGGAGAGCCTGCCGGTGAGCATGCGCCAGCACGTCCGGGAGTGGATCACCCGCTGGGACCTGCTGCGGCTCGATCCCTCGTACCGGCCGGACATCGAGATGCGGACGCTGACTCCCGATCTCACCGAGCATCCCGACCTGGAGACGTCCGAGGAGGACGAGGACCCGACGCCCGGGCAGTGAGCATCCCCTTCAAAGACAACGCCGAGATGGAGGCGGGGGGCACCGCCGCCTTCCTCCGCCTGCTGCCGGGCGCTCACGATCGAGAGCGGCGCGGCGCGATCCTCCAGGTCAACGGCCGCGGCTCCCCGGTGGAGTTCACCTACAACCGGGTCGACCTCCCCGCCAGCGCCCTGTGGCGGCCGGATCAGCTGCAGCGCGAGGTGGCGAAGACGCTCGCCGCCAGCCTCTTCGAGGCCACGCGGCGGACCCCGCTGGTCATCATCTGCCTCGCCGCCGAGATCCCGCCGGCGCTCTTTGGGGAGGACCTGGACGTCAAGATCCCGGTCTGCCGCGTCGCGCCGGAGCCGGACCTCGAGCCGGCGCCGTCCGGCGGCGAGGACGTGCTCACCGGCGGGAGGTCGCTCCATCTCTTCTGGCGGCCGCATCTGCCCGCCCCCCAGTCGCCGCCGCGCCGGCTGGTGGCCACCCTATCCGGCCGGGGGCTGCTGCTGGAGCCCTTCGACCGGATGCTCGAGGGCCTGGAGGAGGCTTTCAGGGCCGACGCCTCGGCGGATGAGGTCCGCTGATGCCGGCCATTGCCTGGCTGCCGGGCGCCGGTTCCCGCCCACCGGGGCCCGGGCCGGCGGCGCTCCGGATCGCCGCCCCCCTGCCGGTGCCCGGAGAGCCGGCATCGCTCCCCCTGGGGATGGCCGCCGTCACCCGCTCCACCATCCCCGGCCTGCGCCTCCTCCCGGCCGCGTCGTTCCTGTTCTGGGAGGTGTCGAGGCCGGAGGGCGAGGGGGCCGAGCCAGGCGCAGGCGGCACCGGTGAGCAGCAGGAGAGAGAGGAGCGCGAGCCTGACCTGCGGCTTCGGCTGCTGGCCCGGCTGCAGCCTCCGCTCGGGCTCTGCCTGGATCCTGACGGGGTGGTCGACTGGCCCCACGACCTGATGCCCTTCCAGGTCCAGGGGGTCCGTCTCCTCCACGATCGCGACCGGCTTCTGCTGGCGGACGAGATGGGCCTGGGCAAGAC
>DATAXV010000220.1:0-2655 GCA_036272915.1 Candidatus Dormiibacterota bacterium | reverse complement strand
CTAGGCCGGGCTCTCGCCGTTCAGATCGCGCACCGCCGCCCGGATCGCCTCCACCGTCGCGCCGGGGTCCTCGACGCCGACGACCAGGCGCTCGTACTTCTCGTGGCGGAGGCTGACGACGACGGCTCGGGCGGGATCGTGGACGTCCCAGAAGACCAGCTCGCCGTGGGACAGGAAGCTGCCCTCCCGGAGCAGGCCGGGGATGGGGACCCCACCGACCCGCAGCCCGTGCCAGATCCGCCGCGCCTCCTCCTCGTCACCGTCGGCGCCGGTGACGTGGGCGAGCGGGATCTCCAGGCTGCTGGTCATCGAGAGGATCCGGTCGATCCCGGTGACGCGGACGATCAGCCGGTCCGGGGTCAGTTCGATCTCGGCCATCGCAACCTCATTTTCGAGGATCCAGGGGACCCGGGCAAACTCGAGCTCGGCTGGGTCTCAGCCGAGCGCCTCCCAGTACGATTCCGGCGGAGCCAGGACGCAGAGCTCGTTGCCATCCGGATCCTGCAGCACATGCCAGCGCCAGCCCTCCTCCTCGATCGGGTCGACGGTCGCGCGGCGCGCGCCGAGCCCGACCTCCGCCTCCATCTCCCGGGTGCGAAGGTCGAGGTGCACCCGGTTCTTGCCGCTCTTGCCCTCCGGCACCGGCTGCAGGAGCAGCTCGATGCCGTCGCCGCCGGCGGGGCGCAGGCAACGGTAGGCGCCCACGTCGGGGGCCGCCGTGACATAGCCAAGGGCGGCGCTCCAGAATGCCCCGGACCGGTCCAGATCAAGGCAGTCGAGGACGACGACCAGTTCGTTGTCGTCCCGTCCTCCGTAGCGATGAGGCACGTTCGCCGATCTCCTTCCGACGCTGGAATCAAATTCCAGGATGTGAGGAATATTATTCCGACCTTCACGGCCGGTTAACCCGCCGAACCTACGCTGGGCGGCATGACCGTCTCCGCTCCGCATCCGGGAACGGTGGCCGCCGCCATCGAGGCGCGGCTGCCCGACCTCGGCGAGGGCGATGGCCGCATCGCCCAGATCATGCTCGCGCTCGGCTCCGACCTGATCTACCACTCCGTCTCCGACATCTCCGAGCGGGCGGGCTCGTCCCTGTCCTCGGTGGTCCGGTGCTGCCAGCGGCTGGGCTTCAAGGGTTTTCAGGATCTCAAGATCGCGCTCGGCCGCGATCCCGCCCACCCCACGCACACCCTGGTCGAGGACGTGACCACCGACCAGTCGCCGATGCAGATCGTGGGCCGGGTCGCGGCCAGCGCTCAGGAGGCGGTGGCGGAGGTCACCGCCTCGATCGATCCCGACGCCCTCGACGCCGCCGTCGACATCCTCGCCGCGGCCGACCGGATCCTGCTCGTCGGCGTCGGCACCTCGGCGCCGCTGGCGCAGGACGCGGCCTACCGCCTGGCCACCATCGGGCTCCGCGCCGAGGCCCCCGCCGACGTCCACGTCCAGCACGTTCAAGGCGCGGCTGCTGCTGCCCGGGGACGTCTGCCTGGCGGTGAGCCACACCGGAGCCACCCGGGAGACGATCTCCGCCGTCGCCGCGGCGAGGGCGGCTGGGGCGCAGGTGGTCGCGGTGTCCAGCTTCGTCAGGTCGCCGCTGGTCGACCTCGTCGACGTCGGCCTGGTGGCGGCGAGCCGGGAGACGCTGTACCGCGTCGAGGCGATGGCCAGCCGCATCGCCCACCTGGTCGTCCTCGACGCGCTCTACGTGGCGCTGGCGCTGCGGCGGGAGAGGGCGGCGACGGGGGCACTGGAGGCCACCGCCGACGCGCTGGCGGAGCACCGGTACTGACGGCGACCAAGAGGAAGGAGGAAGACCGTGACCGACCGGATCCCGACCACGCACGCGGGCAGCCTGCCCCGCCCGCCCGCTCTCGCCGACCTGATGGTCGAGAGGGAGTCGGGTGAGCTCGCCGAGGCCGACGCGGCGTCGATGCCGGCGGCGGTCAGGGACGCCGTCGCCGCCGTGGTCCGGCGCCAGGCTGAGACCGGCATCGACGTCGTCAGCGACGGCGAGATGTCGAAGATCGGCTACTCGACCTACGTCAAGGAGCGTCTGACCGGCTTCGACGGCCCACCGGGCGCCCTCTCCCTGGCCGATCTCGACGATCACCCCGGGCTGGCCGAGCGCAGCCTGGCCGGCCTCGTCACCGGCATGCCCTCCTGCACGGGACCGATCCGGTACGTCGGCCAGGAGCCGCTGCGACAGGACCTGGAGAACCTTCGGGCCGCCCTCTGCGGGGTAGACGTGAGCGCAGCCTTCGTCCCGGCGGCGTCGCCGGGCGTGATCTCCGTCTTCCTCGGCGACGCCCACCACGGCGGCGAGGAGGCCTACCTCGCCGCCCTGGCCTCGGCCATGCGCGAGGAGTACGAGGCGATCGTCGCCGCCGGCTTCCTCCTCCAGATCGACTCGCCCGACCTGGCCATGGGACGGCACCTGCTGCGGGACCTCTCCGTCGAGGACTTCCGCCGTGTCGCGGCGCGCCGCGTGGAGGCGCTGAACGAGGCCCTCAGCCCAGCCCGCGGGCAGCGCACGGTAGCCGAGATGACCGACCCCAACGCGGATCTACCGGCCCTGGAGCTGACCGTCCTCGCCAGCAGCGGCGGGCGCGCCTCCGGGTATCTCCTCAGCGGGCTCCCCGCCGGACCGCT
>DATAXV010000219.1:0-44166 GCA_036272915.1 Candidatus Dormiibacterota bacterium | reverse complement strand
ACACGACGCCCACTGCCTCAATGCTGTGCACTGCCACCTCAGCCATGAGCTTGGTCATGTCCATAGGATCGGTCAGTCTGGCGCCGGCCACCACCGTCCGGGGGTGGAGTCTCTCTCCACCCGACGGTTGAATCTTCGAGGGAAAGGACGTCGGGACCCGGTGGGAGCCCGCCGTTCAGCCCCGCCGATGACGGGCGTGGCGGGGAGCCCTCCGGCCCATATCGACCGGCGTGACAGGGGAGACCGGCGGCCCTGCCGCAGGTCTCCCCTGACGGCGACGCTCTGGCTCGGGACGGGCCCCGATCACCGGTCCGCGGTGGATTTCGCGGGACCGTAGGTGAGGTGCACGACGCCGTTGGTGTAGGTGTCACAGCCGTTGAGCGCGAGGCTGGTGGGATCGCCGCCGTCGGCGAAGAGCCTCACCCCCTTGCCCAGCGCGACCGGGTACATGAAGAGGTGCAGCTCGTCGACCAGGCCGTCGGCCAGCATCGCCCGGACCAGGGTGCCGCTCCCGCTGACGTAGATGCCGCCATCCACGCGACCCTTCAGCTCCCGGATCGCGTCCGCGCTGTAGGACCGAGCATCGTGGAGTTCCGCCATTCCGTCGTCGGCCGGGTGGAGGTCACCACGTACTTCTCGGTGTCGTTCATGAACGGCGCGCCGGGGTCCTGCTCGGCGGTGCGAACCGACCAGGCCGGAGCGAACGTCTCCCAGGTCCGGCGGCCGAGCAGGATCGCCTCGCAGCCGCCCATGATGCCGCCGATCGTCTCGCCCATCCGGGGATCGAAGGGGTAGGCGGCGGTCCAGCGGGGCTCGTCGATGACCCCGTCCAGGGTGATGAACTCGTGGACAGCGATGGTTCCCATTGCTGGCGTCCTCCTGATGGTGTGATGCGGTTCTCTTGGCGGAGGCGGAGCCCGCCGTTCACCTACGCGTCGAGCGGCCAGCGCGAATATCGACACGGGGAACGAGGAGAAGTCTGCCGCCCCCTTCGCCGCCACTCGAGTCCGGCCGCCCGCGGGTCAGCGGGCCGTGGCGTGGCGTCTCAGGCGGTCTCGTCGGTGACGGGCCGGATCCGCCGCAAGTACCACCGGCTGGTGACGACCTCGAAACCGTCGTCGAACTCCACCCGGATCGAGTTCAGCGATCCGCGGGCGGTGACGCGGCAGCGCTGCCCGTAGCGGTCCGGGAGTCTGGTCCGGACGCGCCACCGGTAGGGGAAGTCCTGATCCGTCGTCGGCTCGGGCATGGGGGCGTGGGTCACCCCATTCTCGGGCGCCACCACCGGATCGATCGGCTCCGGCGGTCACATCCCGCCGGTCTCGTACGTCATCGACCTGAGGCAACCCAGGAGGAAGATGTGATCGTGAACGACGACCGCGACTGGACGGCGAGGGAGTTCGAGGCCAACCGGCCCCATCTCCGGGCCGTGGCATACCGCATGCTGGGGTCGTTCAGCGAGGCCGACGACGCCGTCCAGGAGGCCTGGCTGCGGCTCAGCCGGGCCGGTGCCGGCGGCGTCGACAACCTGGGTGGATGGCTGACGACCGTCGTCGCCAGGGTCTGCCTCGACATGCTCCGCTCGCGGAAGTCGCGCCGCGAGGAGCCTCTCGACGACCGGGCGCCGGAGCCCGCCGGCGAGCACGACCCCGAGCAGGAGGCGCTGCTCGCCGAGTCGGTCGGGATGGCGCTGCTGGTGGTGCTCGAGCGGCTGGCTCCGGCCGAGCGCGTCGCCTTCGTGCTGCACGACATGTTCGACCTTCCCTTCGAGGAGATCGCGCCGATCGTCGGCCGCTCGTCGAGCGCGGCCAGGCAGCTGGCCAGCCGGGCCCGGCGGCGGGTGCACGGGTCGGCCGTTCCCGAAGGGGACCTCGCCGCTCGGGTGGACGTGGTCAGGGCGTTCCTCGCCGCGTCGCGGGATGGGGACATGCGAGGGCTCCTGGCCGCGCTCGATCCGGGGGTCGTGCTGCGGGGCGATCCGGCGGTTCCCGCCACCGACATCCGCGGAGCCGAAGCGGTCGCCCAGACCTTCTGCGGGCGGGCCAAGGGGGCGCGGCCGGCGCTGGTCGACGGCGCCGCCGCCGCCGTCTGGGCGAAGGACTGGGTGCCGCAGGGCGTCTTCGCCTTCACCATCCGCGAGGGGAGCATCGTCGAGATCGCCCTGATCTCCGACCCCGATCGCCTCGCCCGCTTCGACATCGAGTATCTGGAGCGCTGAGGGCGCTCAGAGCGGTGGCGGCGCCGTCGTGAAGATCTCCGCCGGCATGACGGCGAGGGGCTCCGCCACCTCCACCGGGAAGGGGAGCCGGTCGATGACGTCGGCGCGGACGTCGAGCCCGGGCGCCACCTCGATCAGACGGAGGCCGCCGGCGCCGAGCTGGAAGACCGCCCGCTCGGTGATGTAGAAGACCTCCTGCCCGGTCCTTCTCGCCGCCTCGGCGGAGAAGGTCAGCTGGTCGACGCGCTCGACGAACTTGGGATGGCGGCTCTCGAAGGTGAAGAGGAAGCAGACCCGCCGGGTGCTCTGGGTGATGTCGATGAAGCCGCCGCAGCCGATGACCCGGCGGGCGAGCCGGCTGACGTTGACGTTCCCCTGCCCGTCGACCTGCCCAGCGCCCATCAGGCTGGCGTCGAGCCCGCCTCCGTTGTAGAAGTCGAACTGGCTGGCGTGGGAGATTATGGCGCTGGGGTGGGCCGCGATCCCGAAGTCGACGCCCCCGGCCGGTGTGCCCCCGTAGACGCCCGACTCCACGGTCAGCGTCGCACCCTCGACGCCCAGCTCGCGAAGCGCCGGACCGACCGTGTCCCCGGGGATGCCGGTGCCGACGTTGATCAGGCCGCCGCCCCCCAGCATGCGAACCGCCCGCCGGCCGATGACCATGCGGCTGCCCGCGGGCGGGGCCTCGCCGGCGCCGAGCCCGCCCGACACCGGCGCCGGCGTGACGTAGACGGGATCGAAGGCGGCGCGGTCCGTCTGCCGGTGCTGCCGGTCCGGATCGGGTGCCAGCACGACCAGGTCGACCAGGCAGGCGGGCACGACCACCTCCCGGGGCGGGATGCTCCCGCGTTCGACCAGCCGCTTCGCCTGGCAGATCACGGTCCCGCCGGAGTTGTGCGTGGCCTGGGCGATGGCGAGCGCGTCGAGCCTGACCGCCTCCTCCTCCTGGGCCCCGTTGCCGTCGGCGTCGACGGAGGTCATCCGGATCAGGGCGACGTCGATCGGGAACGAGCGGTAGAGGAGGTACTCCTCGCCGCCCAGCCGGATCAGCTCGACGTAGTCGGTTGACGATTCCCGAGCCCGCCGGTTGACCTTGCCGCCCTCGACGCGCGGGTCGACGAAGGTGTGCAGACCGATCCGGGTCAGGTTGCCGGGCCTTCCCCCCGCGATCGCCCGGAAGAGGCTGGTCATCTGCCCCTGGGGCAGGCACACGGCCTCGGCCCCCTCGTCGCCGAGGAAGCCGGACATCCTCGGCATCATCCCCCAGTGGGACCCGATCACCCGGCTGGTCAGTCCCTCCACGGCGAGGTGCTCGAGCCCGTCCCGCCGGTTGGACTGGCCGGCGGAGTGCACCACGGTCAGGTCCCGGGGATGGCCGCTCGTGGCGTGGGCGCGCTCGATGCCCTCGAGGAGCGCCTCGGCGACGCCCATCATGCTGAACCCGTCGGCGGCCAGGGTCGCCCCGTCCGGGATCGCCGCCACCGCCTCGTCGACGCTGACGAAGCGAGGGCTCACGAGGAGAAGCCGCCTCCCACGTTGATCACCTCGCCGGTCACGTAGCCGGCCTCGTCGGAGGCGAGGAAGGCGACCACGGCGGCGACGTCGGCGGGCTGGCCGGCCCGCCCCAGGGGGATCCTGGCCAGCTGCTGCTCGCGGATGTGGTCCGGTATGCCCCTGGTCATGGCGGTGTCGATGAAGCCCGGGCAGATCGCGTTGGCGGTCACCTGGTAGCGGGCCAGCTCCTTGGCCGTGGTCCGTGTCAGCCCGACCACGCCGGCCTTGGCGGCGGCGTAGTTGGCCTGGCCGATGTTCCCCATCCAGCTCGCCGACGAGATGTTGACGATGCGGCCCGATCCCGCCTCGCGCATCACCCGGGAGGCGGCGCGGGACATGTAGAAGACGCCGGAGAGGTCGACGGCGATGACCTCGTCCCACTGCCGGTCCTCCATCTTGTGGAGCATCGCGTCGCGATTGATGCCGGCGTTGTTGACGAGGACGTCCAGCCGTCCGTGCCGCTCCGCCACCCGGCGGACGAGCCCGTCGCAGTCCTTGGCCGAGGTGACGTCGAGCGCCTCGCCCGAGGCCCCGCCGCACTCCGCCGCGACCTGTTCCGCCCGGGCGCGGTCGATGTCCGCGCAGACGACGACGGCGCCCTCGGCCGCCAGCTTGCGGGCGATGCCCTCCCCGATGCCCCTGCCCGCGCCGGTGACGACCGATACCTTGCCCTCGAGCCTCATGTGCGCGGCCTCCACTTAATCCGGAACGCAGATCCACGGGGCGGCCGGTGAGCACGCGGGCTCGACCGACGCTTCATCGAGGGTCGCATCTCTCGGACGCGGAGCGCAACGGCGCCCGCTTCCGCCGGAAGGTTGCGAGCGGGAGCGGGGGCGAGGTGCGCGCGGGGCGGCAGGTCCGTCCAGCCGCGGTCTGCTTCCGGCATCGGCCATCGGAGACCGCCGGTGAAACGGCGTGATCCCTGCTCTTGCCTGCGGCTTGGCCCCGCGCTGGCACTTGTTCTACGCCCTGCACCTGCGGGCGCAAGTGCGCGTGCACACCACCTTGGGAGGCCTCCACACACGGGTCGCGGCACCGGCCGGGACGGATACTGGAATCAGGCGCGCGGGCGCCTCGCGGAAGGGATGTCAGCCCATCAAGTCAGGGGGAGTAACGAGCCATGAGGGGAAAGCACATCGTCTTCACCGCGCCGAACACGGCCGAGCTGCAGGGGTTCGAGTTCGACGAGTCGCTGGCCGAGGACGAGGTCCTGGTCGAGACCATCGCCACCCTGATCAGCACCGGCACCGAGCTGGCCAACTTCACCGGGCTCAGCCCCAACGTCTGGATCAAGGGGGCCTGGGGCGCCTATCCCCACGTCCCCGGCTACACCGCCGTGGGCCGCGTCCTCGCCGTCGGCGACGGGGTGGGTCGATATGGGCGGCAGGGGCAGAGGATCGTCCCCGGCGTCCGGGTCTTCGGCTTCACGCCCCACGCCAGCGTGGCCAAGGCGAGCGTCTCGCGGCGGCTGCTGTTCCCGCTCGACGACGGGGACGACGTCAACCGGATGCTCCTCGCCCGCATGGGCATGGTCGCGTCGGCGGGCATGCGGGCGCTGCACCGGCCCGCCTACGGCCGGGACGTCGTCGTCATCGGCCAGGGGCTGGTCGGTCTCTTCGCCGCGCAGCTGCTCGACATCGCCGGCGCCGAGGTCGTCGCCTACGACCGCGCCCCGCGCCGGGTCGAGCTGGCCCGCTCCCTGGGCGTCGACGCCCGGCTCGGGCCGGCCGAGGGCGAGGAGCTTGGCGAGATCGCCGACATCGTCATCGAGGCGATCGGCAATCCGCGCCTGGTCCCGGCCGCGGTGGCGATGGCACGGAACCTCGGAGAGGTGGTCCTGCTCGGCTCACCCCGCGGTCCGGGCGACGACGCCGGGCCGGTGCTGAGCGACATCCACCACCGGGGGATCAGCCTCACCGGCGCCCTCGAATGGCTGGTGCCCTTCCATGCCGCATCGGCCGGGACCGGCCCCTCGCTGGAGGATGCCGCTCACATGGTCATGCGGTGGATCCGGAGCGGCCGGCTGCGGACGGAGGGGATGATCTCCGACGTCCGCTCGCCGGTCGACTGCCAGGACGCCTTCGCCCGACTTTCGGAGGACAGGAACGCCTATCACGGCGTCGTCTTCGACTGGCGGGGGATCGCCTGACCGTCACGCCTCCTGCCGGAGGCCGCGCGGCGGCAGCATCCGCCTGAGGACGGCCCGGAGCGTTCTCGCGTGGTCCGGGTCGATGCCGGCCAGGAGCTCCTCGTCGAGCCCGGCCGCGACCTCGCGAGTGCTCCGTCCCAGCTCGCGCCCGCGATCGGTGAGCTCGAGGTTGGACCGCCGGCGGTCGACGGTGTCGCGCACCCGCCGCACCGCCTCCAGCCGCTCCAGCTCGTCGACCATGTCCACGACCACGCTCGGGGTCACCCCGAGCGTGGTCGCCAGCTCCAGCTGGGACATGGGACCGGCGCGGAGCTGCTCGAGCACGCCCACCTGGCGAGGCCGGAGCCCGAGGTCGCTGAGCAGCTCGGCGTAGCGGCGGTGGGCGACGGCGCCGAGGCGGACCAGGCTGAAGGCGACGCTGTCGTCCCAGGGCTGCTGCGGCTCCATCGGCCCCATCCTACCGGCATCGTTCGGCATCCGAACGATAGGGACGGCGGTCAGCTCGAGCGGAGCTGGGCGCGCAGGGTCAGGTGGGCCCACTCCTCCCACCGCTCCGGCGCCGACGCGCGGTCGGGACCAAGATCATGTAGAGGGACCGCGCCGGCGCCGACCTGGCTCCGGCGACGTGGCCGGCCGCCGACGGTGAGGTGGAACCTCGCGCCCTGCCGGGCGGCGCTCAGAGCGTGCGGTAGTAGCGGGCCAGGGGCAGGCCGGTGTAGCCGGCCTTCTCGTAGACGCGCCGCGCCGGCGCGTGGCCGGGATCGCCCCCGGTCCCGATCACGGCCAGCCGGGCTCCCTGCTCTCGCAGCCAGGCGGTGCCGACGCCGGTCAGCCTGGTCCCCAGGCCGCGGTTGGCCGCCTCCGGATCGACGGCCAGCATCTCGATCTCGCCGACCCGCTGCGATCGCATCACGGCGGCGACGAATCCGCTCACCTCGCCGCCCTCCTCGGCGACCCAGATCCGCATCGCGTCGTCGTCGAGCACGTCGCCGACCGCCGCCGACTGCCGGAGCCGCCAGTCCTCGCCGTAGATCTCGGCGAAGATGCCGTCGCCGAGCACCCGCCGCATCGAGTCGAACACGGGCGCCCAGGCGCGCAGGGAGAGGGCGACGACGGCGTCGCGGTCGGTGTGGTGGTACTCGCGGATCGGCGACGGGGCCTCGGTGACGAAGCCCCTCTGGTCTTCTCCTTCCATCCAGACCACGTTCGCACACCGGTCTCCCGCCGGGCGTTCGCATCGCCTCCCGGATTTCCTATATCGATATCGCAGTGATATCATCTCGATATCGATATGGGTGTCACTGGAGGATTCGAGACGTGACCGAACAGTTGCTGGAGATCGACCGGGTGTCGAAACGCTACGGACGCGTTCTGGCGGTCGACGACGTCTCCTTCGAGGTCCGTTCCGGCGAGGTCTTCGGCTTCGTCGGACCGAACGGCGCGGGCAAGACGACGACGATGCGGGTCGTGCTCGGGGTGCTCGCCGCCGACGCCGGCGAGGTGCGCTGGGCGGGGTCGCCGATCACCTTCGACACCCGCCGCCGCATCGGCTACATGCCCGAGGAGCGGGGCCTCTACCCGACCATGGGCGTGGCCGAGCAGCTCGTCTACCTGGCCCGCCTGCACGGCATGACCGGGGTCGCCGCACGGCGATCGGCCCGGGACTGGCTGGAGCGGTTCGGGCTCGCCGACCGTGGTGCCGAGAAGCTGCAGAAGCTGAGCATGGGTAACCAGCAGCGGGTCCAGCTGGCGGCGGCGCTCGTCTTCGAGCCGGAGGCGCTGATCCTCGACGAGCCCTTCTCCGGGCTGGATCCGGTCGCCGTCGACCTCATGACCGCGGTGCTGCGCGAGCGGGCCGAGGCCGGGGTCTCGGTGGTGTTCTCGAGCCACCAGCTGGAGCTGGTCGAGCGCCTCTCCGACCGCGTCGGGATCGTCCGGGCCGGGCACATGGTGGCCAGCGGCACCGTCGACGAGCTGCGCGCGACGGCGGCCCGCCGGGTCTGGGTCGACGCGCCCCTCGCCGGCACCGACTGGGCCTCGGAGCTGACCGGGGTCAAGCCGGTGCGCGCCGAGGGGACGCGAATGCTGCTCGAGCTGGGCGAGGGGGCGGATGACCAGGCCGTCCTCGCCGCCGCCCTGCGCACCGGTCCCGTCCACGAGTTCCGGCCCGACCGGCCGAGCCTGGCCGAGCTGTTCCGGCACGTGGTCACCGAGGAGGTGGCGGAATGAACGGCTTCCCGGAGAGGAGGCGAGTCGACTCCGGCGTCCTGAGCACGATCCTGCTCGTCGCCGGCCGCGAGTTCACGACCAGGGTGAGGAACCGGATCTACGTGATCAGCACCATCCTCATCATCGCCGTGATCGGCGGCTTCGCGCTGCTCCAGGTCAACGTCTTCTCCAAGATCAACACGACGCCGACCTATCAGGTCGGCTTCACCCCTCAGACCGCGGCCCTGGCCGGCCCGCTCCGGTCGTCCACGTCCGGGGTCGACGTCCACGTCACCCGGGTGTCCAGCCTGGCCAGCGGTGATAGCCAGGTCCGCTCGGGAAGCCTCGACGCGCTGGTCGCGGGGACGCCCGCCTCGCCCCGCATCGTCGTCGCCTCCGGTGTCAACGGCACCTTCCAGAGCGCGCTGCTCAGCCTCGTCCAGGACAACGAGCTGACGGCGGAGCTGCGCGCGTCCGGGCTGGACCCCTCCAAGCTCTACGCGCGCATCGACCGGATCCGGGTGCCGGTCCAGCGCCTGAAGCCCTCGCATTCCTCCGGCTACCAGCAGCCCTTCATCGGGATCGTGATGGCGATCGCCCTGTACATCTTCCTCGGCGTCTACGGCCAGGTCATCGGGCAGGGCGTGGTGGCGGAGAAGTCGAGCCGCGTCGTCGAGATCCTGCTCTCCACGGTCCGCTCCGGCCAGCTGCTGGTCGGCAAGGTCGCCGGCATCAGCGCCGTCGGCCTCCTCCAGGTGGCCGTGATCGCCGCCGCCGCCATCGTCTTCATCGTGCCGAACCACATCTTCAGCCTCCCCGGCAGCGCCGTCGGCACCATCATCGGCGGCGTCCTCTGGTTCGTCCTCGGACTGCTGCTCTACGCCCAGATGATCGCGGCCATGGCCTCCCTCGTCTCCCGCTCGGAGGATGTCACCAACGCGACCCTGCCGGTGATGCTGGTGCTCGTCATCGGCTACCTGCTGGCCCTCGGCGTCGCCGTCCCCGAGGCCACCGCGAGCGTCTCCGGCGGGGAGCTCTCGGCGCTGGCCGGGCCGACCACCATCCTCTCGATGGTGCCCTTCTTCGCGCCGATCCTGATGCCGATCCGGATCGCGGCGAGCGCCGTCCCCGCCTGGCAGATCGCGGTGGCGGCGGTGCTGCTCGTTGCCTGCATCGTGGGGGTCGCTCTGACCGCGGCTCGGATCTACTCCAACTCGGTGCTGCACTTCGGCGCCAGGGTCAACCTGCTCGAGGCGCTGCGCGGATCCTGATCGGGACAGGCGGGCCTGCCGCCCGATGCCGGTGGCCCTATGCTCGTGACCAAAAGGAGGTAGCACCCCATGTCCGCATCCACCGATCTGCTCGTCGACTCGTACAGCCGGGTCAGGGAGGTCGTCCACCACGCGGTCGACGGCCTCACCCCCGATCAGCTCTCCTACCGACCGGACGCCAAGGCCAACTCGATCGCCTGGTTGGTCTGGCACCTCGCCCGCGTCCAGGACGACCACGTCGCCGACGCCGGCGGCCTGGAGCAGGTGTGGACCGCCCAGGGCTGGGTCGGTCGTCTCGGACTCCCCTTCCAGCCCTCCGCCACCGGCTACGGGCAGAGCTCGAGCGAGGTGGGGGCGGTCAAGGTCAGCTCCGGCGACCTCCTCACCGGCTATCTGGACGCCGTGCACGAGCAGACCGTGGCCTACGTCCGCGGCCTGGCCGACGGGGACCTCGACCGGGTCGTCGACGAGCGCTGGGACCCGCCGGTGACGCTCGGCGTCCGCCTCGTCAGCGTCATCTCCGACGACCTGCAGCACGCCGGCCAGGCGGCCTATCTCCGCGGGCTGGCCGAGCGCAGGTAGAGGCGTGGCCGGCGCCCTCGAGGTCTACCTGGAGGAGGGCTCCCGGCGGACCTTCGCCTGCAGTCTCGACTGGCCCGGCTGGTGCCGCTCGGGGAGGGGGGAGGAGGCGGCTCTGGCCGCGCTCGCCGCCTATGCCCCGCGCTACGCGCCGGTCGCTCGAGAGGCGGGCCTGGCCTTCCTCGACGGCGAGGATGTGACCTTCGAGGTCGTCGAGCGGCTGCCCGGATCGATGACCACCGACTTCGGCGCCATCGCCGCGTTCGCCACGGTCGACGCCCGGCCGCTCTCGGCCGGTGAGGCGGAACGCGAGGCGAGGCTGGTCGAGGCCTCGTGGTGGGTGCTGGACCGAGTCGCCGCCGGGGCGCCGGCGTCGCTGCGCAAGGGCCCCAGGGGCGGGGGGCGCGACCGCGACGCCATCATCGACCACGTGCTCGCCGCCGAGACCGCCTACGTCCGCAAGCTGGGGCTCCGCCTGCGCCAGCCGGCGGCGGACGACGCGGGGGCGGTGGCGGCCTTCCGCGAGGCCCTGCTCGAGGTGCTCCGCCGGCCGTCCGACGGGACCGCGCCGGTGGCGAGGGGATGGCCGTCGCGCTACGCGGCGAGGCGCCTCGCCTGGCATGCCCTGGACCACGCCTGGGAGATCGAGGACAAGAGCGAGCCGGGCCCCGGCTGAATCCGCCGAAGAGACGCTTACCTGTCGGCAGACAAGTTCGCCGGATGGCGGTATACTTTCATTAACCTGGCGTCAAGCAAGTTGCCCGGGGAAAGCCGAATGAGCAACCGAAGAACGGACACCCGCACGCAGATCCAGCAGGTCGCGCTCGACCTCTTCTCCGAGCAGGGGTACGAGAAGACCTCGCTCCGGGAGATCTCGGAGCGGCTGGGCGTGACCAAGGCCGCGCTCTACTACCACTTCAAGACCAAGGAGGACATCCTCCGCAGCGTCTTCCAGGACGCCGTCGCCGAGGTCGACGACCTGGTCGCCTGGGGCCGCGCCCGGCCGCGAACGCGCGAGACCAGGGCCGAGCTGCTGCGCCGCTATGGGACGATCCTCGACGGCCGCTGGCGGACGATCATGGTCTTCCAGCACGAGAACCAGGGCTCCCTCCACGACCTGGTCGTGGCCGGTGAGATGCAGACGCGCATGTGGGCGGTATTCGACCTCTTCCGGGATCCGGACGCGCCCATCGTCGATCAGCTCCGCGCGGTGATGGCGGTGATGGCCCTGCACCTCAGCATGGGCGCCGGCAAGTTCGGCTTCCCCGGGACCCCCGAGGAGATCAAGGCGGCGGCGCTGGAGATCTCGGCGGACCTGATCGGGATCCCGCGCGAGCTGGTGCTCAGTGATCCGGCCCCGATCCCGACGCCGGCCGGGGGCGAGGGATAGCATTTAGCGCGTGTGCTCCCGCCGCCTTCGAGGCATTGACGGTCCGGCCATGCCCAGGGCCGGCCACCACCCCATCCATCACCGGGACGACGTTCTGCCACTGAGGTGAAGAGCGTTCGCATCGCGGCCCGGGCGGCCCGTCCGCTGGGGGATCTCGCGGCTCGTGACCCGGATGGCGCCGACGACGTCCGTTCGCTTCTCACCCTCGGGGCGGTGAGGGGGATCTGCCAGCTCGGCGAGCTCGCCGACGTCGTACCGCAGGTCGGCGGCCTCTACTACGTCCGCTACCGGACCTCGCGCATGGTCATGGCCGAGGACGAGCGGGAGATCCGGCTGCTCGACCTCTGGGAGCGGTGACCGCTCCGGCCTGACACGACGATGCCCCCGGCGCGGCCGGAGGCATCGTTCGCATCAGACCGAGGAGGGCTCAGCCGGCGGCGACCACCTCCACCTCCTGGCGGCGGGCCAGCTCGGTGCGAAGGGTCGACTCGAGACGGGCGAGCAGCTCCTCGTTGGCGTCCGGCTCCGGCAGCACCGGCTCCGGTGCCGGGGCCAGCACCCGGTCCGCCTCGGCCAGCGCCGCCGCCACGATCACGGCGACGCAGGTGGGCACGGCCAGCGATCCCAGGTCCAGGCTCAGCCGGGCGGGATCCCCGTCGTCGGCGGCCCTGACCTCCACCTCGAGCAGGCGGTCGGAGGCCGGGGCCCGGCGCGGATCGAGGACCACGCCCCCGGACCCGGTGACCAGGCCCAGGATCCGGTCGGAGAGGCCGTGCGGGACGATCCCGGCCGCGGCCTCGGCGACGAGGCCGGCGATCCCGCTCACCGCCTCTGGGTTGCCGCTCAGCGTCGCCCGGAGCGCCGCCGTCAGCGCCTCCGGTCCGGCGCTCAGGTCGAGCAGCGGGAGCTCCAGCCGGGCCGAGGTCTCGGCGGCGACGGCGCGCGAGGCCGGGGTGCCCTGGGCGGCGACCGTGATCAGCGGGCGCACCGTCGGGTCGGCGACGGCCGGAGCGGGCGCGGTCTCGGTCGCCGGTCCGCCCCGCAGCGGCACCTCGCGGAGGAACCAGGCGAGGACGAAGGCGACGGCGGCGATGGGGACCAGGTAGAGGAAGATCGGCGGCAGGGCGGTCGCGTAGGCGTGGATGAAGTCGGCGCGCAGCACCGCCGGCAGGTGGTGGACGACGGCCGGCGTGATCGCGCTGATCGAGGACACGTGCAGGCTGGCCCCGCGGGGCAGGTCGGCGGCGAGGTTGCTGGTCAGGCGGGTGGTGAACAGGGTGCCGACCACGGCGGTGCCCAGCGAGGCGCCGATCTGGCGGAAGAAGTTGACGGTCGAGGTCGCCGCGCCCAGGTCGCGGCGCGGGGCGACGTTCTGCACGGCGGTGGTCATCACGCTCATGACCAGGCCGAGGCCGACCCCGGTGACGGCCATGAAGATGCCGTTCTCGAGCCGGGTCGAGTCCGCGCTCATCAGGGAGAGCAGCCCGACGCCGGCCGCGGTGGCGACGCCGCCGAGGATGAAGAACACCTTGTAGCGCCCGGTCGAGGAGACGATCCGGCCGGCCACCGTGGCGGCGACCATGACGCCGCCCATCAGCGGCAGCATGAGCAGGCCGGAGACGGTGGCGCTGACCCCGTCGACCATCTGCAGGAAGGTGGGGATGAAGGCGACGGCGCCGAACATGCAGAACCCGATGGCGAGGCCGATCGCCGCCGACAGCGTGATCGTGCTCTCGCGGAACAGGCGCAGCGGGATGATCGGCTCGGCGGCGCGGGTCTCGGCGATGACGAAGAGGATCGTGGCGACGACGAAGCCGGCGCCCAGGGAGAGGATCTGCCAGGAGCCCCAGTCGTACTTGGTCCCGGCCCAGCTGGTGAGGAAGATCAGGCAGGCGGAGCCGGCGGCGAGCAGGGCGGCACCGACGACGTCGAGGCTGAGGCCGCGAACGCGCCCGGTGGCGGGCAGGGCGACCACGGTCACGGCGATGGCGGCGATGGCGATGGGGACGTTCACGTAGAAGCACCAGCGCCAGCTGATGTCATCGGTGAAGAACCCGCCGAGCAGCGGACCGGCGACGGTGCCGATGCTGTTGACGGCCATGATCACGCCCATGTACATGCCCCTGGCCCGCGGCGGGACCAGCTCCCCGGTGATGGCCATGGCCGAGATCATCAGGCCGCCTGCGCCCATGCCCTGGAACGCCCGGAAGGCGATGAGCTCGGTCATGTTCTGGGAGAGGCCGCTCAGCATCGAGCCGGCGAGGAAGGTGCCGATCGCGAACAGGAAGAGGTACTTCCGTCCGATCAGGTCGCCCAGCTTGCCGTAGAGGGGGAGGGCGATGGTGCTCGAGAGCACATAGGCGGTGATCACCCACTGCATCTGCTGCAGCCCGTGGAGCGAGCCGACGATGGTGGCCAGCGCCGGGTTGACGATCGAGTTGTCGAGGTTGGCCATGAGGATGGCCAGGACCAGGCCGGCGAATACCAGCCAGATCCGATTCCTGCTCATGCCGGCCCCGAAGCTCGGTGCGCTCCGTGCCGTCGTCTCCTTCTCCATCGCTGAGTCCTCCTTGGGCGTTCCCGGTCCTCGCAGTTTGCTTGCCTGTCGCCCGGCTAGTAATCTGATGGGGACGAGTCTACACAGCTACTAGCCGGTCGTCAAGTAAGTTTCCGCGAGCCGACATCGCGGGGGGCGTGCGGCCGAGAATGGAAGCCATGAGTGAGACCGAGGATCACAGGGAGGTCGCGCTGCACGACGGCGGGGCCATACCCATCATCGGCTTCGGCACCTGGCAGCTTCGCGGGCGGGAGGCCTACGAGGCCGTGCGCTACGCGCTCGAGGTCGGGTACCGCCACATCGACACCGCCGCCGCCTACGGCAACGAGTCCGAGGTGGGACGCGCCGTTCGCGAGAGCGGCCTGCCGCGCGAGGAGATCTTCATCACCACGAAGCTCCCTCCGGAGAACTCCGGGCGGGAGCGCGAGACGATGCGGGAGAGCCTCCGCCACCTGGGGGTCGACCAAGTCGACCTCTGGCTCATCCACTGGCCGCCGGGAGGCAACTCCGGCGTCGAGACCTGGCGTGAGTTCATCAAGCTGAACGGCGAGGGACGGGCGGCCCACATCGGGGTCAGCAACTACAGCCCGGCCCAGGTCGACGAGCTGATCGAGGCGACCGGCACGGCTCCCTCCGTCAACCAGATCAAGTGGAGCCCCTTCACCCACGAGCCCAAGCGCCTCGCCCACAGCGTCGAGCGGGGCGTGGTCCTGGAGGGCTACAGCCCGCTCAAGGCGAGCCGGCTCGGCGACCCGGTGCTGGCCGAGATCGCCGAGGCCCACGAGGTGTCCCCGGCCCAGGTCATCCTGCGCTGGCACGTCGAGCACGAGGTCGTCGTCATCCCCCGCTCGAGCAAGCGGGAGCGGATCAGCTCCAACGGCGACATCTTCGGCTTCCATCTGAGCCCGGACGAGGTGGCGCGCGTCGACGCTCTGACCGACTGAGCGATCCGGCGGAGGGGGGCGCCGCGGCACGTGCCCGCTCGCGGCGCTCCTCCCGCCTCGGCGCCACGCCATGGGCACGGAGGGATGGACACGCGGATTGCTGTTTTCGAGCGCCGTTTGGCGCCTACGATGAAATCAGGGGTCCGGCGCAAGGGAGCGGAGATTGGCGAAGGGCGATACCTGGCAGTCGGAACGTCGGCCGCGGCGCGATCTCAGGACCGGCGTCGACTACTGGCAGCTCACCGATCATCGCTGCCACAGCCACCACCTGTGCTTCACCAACCAGGGCTGGTACGCGGACGGCCGGCGGCTGCTGATCGCTTCGGATCGGGACAACTGCGTCAACCTGTTCGGGCTCGACCTCGAGACCGGTGAGCTCCGGCAGCTGACGGAGAGCGAGGAGCAACCCCCCGATCCCGGCCCCCGTCTCCAGGGGGCGAGCAAGAATCCGAGGCGGGAGGAGGTCTACTACTGGTGGGGAGCCGACCTGATCGCGCTCGATCTCGAGGACCTGAGCGAGCGCCTGATCTGGCGGATCACCGGGCGCTTCGTACCGGGTATCACCAGCGCCACCGCCGACGGGGAGTTCGTCTGCTGCGTCCTCGTCGAGGATCTCGGCGACCGGCTTCACATCGACCTCGAGCACGGGATCGTCGGCTTCCAGGAGGTCTGGGCGGCGCATCCCCTCTGCCGGATCCTGCGGATACCGGTCGGCGGTGGCGACGCCGAGGTGCTGCTCGAGGAGCGGCGCTGGCTCGGCCACGCCAACGCCTCGCCGACCCATCCCGAGCTGGTCACCTTCTGCCACGAGGGCCCCTGGAACCTGGTCGACCACCGCATCTGGGGCTTCGATCTGCGCACGCGGGAGAGCTGGCCGATCGGCCCGCGGGAGCCGGGGCGCAGGGTCGGCCACGAGCACTGGCTGGAGGACGGCGAGCACATCGGCTACCACGGCACGCACCCCCTCAGCGGGTCGTTCGTGGGCAGCGTCCGCTATGACGGGTCGGATCGCCTCGAGAGCTCCTTCGCCGAGCGGACCACCCACGTTCACAGCAATGACTGGAGCGAGATCGTCGGCGACGGGACGCCGGCCGACCCGCGCCTGCTCCTCTGGCGGCAGCGCGACGGCGTCTTCGACGGACCGCGGACGATCCTGACCCACCGCGGATCGTTCCACACCGCGCAGCTCCAGGTCGCTCCCCGCTTCTCGCCCGACGGTGGCCGGATCGTCTTCACCAGCGACGACACCGGCTACGGCAACGTCTACCTGGTCGAGACGCCGGCCTTCGACGGGCTCGCCGCCGACTGATCCACCCCATCGGGTGTGGGGGGGACCCGGACGGCGCCGAACAGGCGGGCGGCGGCGTTCACGTCGCCCTCGATGGCGACCCGGCCGGCGGCCACCGCCTTCGCCGTCAGCGACACGTCGCCGAAGAGACCGATGAGGGTCCACGGGTCTGTGTCGACGACGGCGTCGGGCCGGCCGGCGTAGCCGCGCCGCACCTCGAGGTCTCCGGCGAGCAGGCGGACGGAGAAGCGCTCCTCGCCGAAGCCGAGCTCGACGGTCACGTTCCCGTGCCGGTGCTCGGCGCCGTCGAAGTAGTTGCTCAGCGTCAGCACCGCGGAGTCGACGCTGAGGGTGGCCGGCTCGGGCGCGCGCACGCGCAGACCCCAGCTGCCGAGGGCGAGGACGATCGGCTCCAGCTGCCGCCCCCAGGGCGTCAGCTCGTAGACCCGAGAGCCGGCTGGAGGGCCGAGCTTGCGGCGGCTGACGACGCCGTGGGCCTCGAGCTCCTGAAGCCGCTGCGCGAGCACGTTGGGGCTCGCCCCGGGCAGTCCGGCACGAAGGTCGGTGAATCGCTTCGGGCCCAGGATCAGCTCCCGCACGACGAGCAGCGCCCACCGATCCCCGACCACGTCCAGGGCCCGGGCGGTGCCGCACCGGTCGCCGTAGGTACGGTGCATGAGCGTCGCCATTCGCTGAGTATATCTTCAAGTCCTTGCGAAGAACTAGTTGATAGCTTTTTAGGACTTCGTTGCGCTAGACTCCGTGACGGAAACCGTCTCGGCCTCGTCGATCAGCCCGGGGCTGTCCGACCGAGACGACGTCGACGAGCGAAAGGAGCCGGGACATGAGCAACAGAGGGCTGTCCGCACCGCGCCTGGAACATATGGGGATGGTGCTGTCCGGGTACGTCGAGCGCGGGGAGGTCTCGGGTCTGGTCGCCCTCGTCGCCCGTGACGGCGACGTGCACGTGGAGGTGCGGGGCTCGACGACGCTGGGCGGGTCCCGGCCGATGCGCCGGGACAGCATCTTCCGCGTCGCCTCGATCACGAAGCTGGCCACCGCGGTGGCGGGCATGATCCTGGTCGAGGAGTCCCGGCTGCGGCTGGACGACCCGATCGACGAGTGGGTGCCGGAGCTCGCCAACCGCCGCGTCCTGAGGTCCCTGGAGTCGGAGCTCGACGACACGGTCCCGGCCCGGCGGCCGATCACGATGCGCGACCTGCTGACCATGCGCCTGGGCTTCGGGAGCGTGATGGCGATGCCGGACACCTACCCGATCCAGAGGTACATCCGCGAGTACCGGCTGGGCGGCGACGGCCCGAAGCTGCCGACCCAGCTCGCCTCCTCCGACGACTGGATCCGGAGCTTCGGCTCGCTGCCGCTGATCGCCCAGCCCGGGGAGCGCTGGATGTACAACTTCGGCTCGGAGGTGCTCGGGATCCTCGTCGCGCGCGTCTCCGGCCGGTCCCTGGGCTCGTTCATGCGCGAGCGCATCTTCGACCCCCTGGGCATGAAGGACACGTCCTTTCGCCTCCCCGCCGAGAAGGCCGACCGGCTGCCCGCCTTCTACCGGTTCGATCACGATGCCGGCTCCCTCGTCTTCATGGACGATCCCGTGCACAGCGACTGGCTGGCCGAGGGCACGCTCGAGTCGGGTGCGGGGGGGCTCCTCTCGACCATCGACGACTGGTTCGCCTTCAGCCGGATGCTGCTCAACAAGGGCCGGCTGGGCAGCGAGCGCATCCTGTCCCGCGCGACGGTGGAGCTGATGACGACCGACCAGCTCACCCCGGAGCAGCGCACGGGCGCCGAGATCTTCTTCGAGGACTACCGCAGCTGGGGCCTGGGCATGGCCGTCGAAACCGCTCGCCGCCACGTGTACACGGCTCCCGGCAGGTTCGGCTGGGATGGCGGCTTCGGGACCACCGCCTGGGTCGATCCGGCGGAGCGCCTGATCGGCATGCTCTTCCTCCAGCGGGCCGCCGATTCGCCCGGGCCGGCGGGATGGTACACGGACTTCTGGACGGAGGCCTACGCGGCCATGGAGTGAGGATCGGAAGACGGCGGTGGCCGCGTCAATCGACCGGTGATGCCCGTTCCGCCGTCTCCTCGCTCACCCAGTCCAGGTACGGTCCGAAGCCACCGACGATCGGGGTCGCGATGATCTCGGGCGTCTCGTAGGGGTGGTTGCTCCTGATCAGGTCGATGAGCTGGTCCAGGCGGGACCGGGTGGTCTTGGCCGTGACCGCCCACTCCGACGCGGACTCGACCTGACCGTCCCACCAGTACACGGATCGGATCGGGGCCGCGCCGACCTGCGCGCACGCGGCCTTTCGCCGGCGCACGGCGATCCTTGCCAGGTTGAGCGCCGCCTCCTCGTCGTCGATGGTCCAGGTGACCTGGACGTACTCCTCCGCCAACCCCCGATCCCTCCCTGAACGCCGATACGGCCCCCCGTCGCATGGCGACCGGCGAAACGTCGGGCGCCCGAGCCGCGGTCAGACCCGAGAGTAGGGGTTGCCCGCGTCGACGTGGGTGATGCTCAGCCCGGGCACCCGCTCTCCGAGCCAGTCGACGAGGTAGGCCATGCCCGCCTCCTCGCTCGGCTGGTGGCCGACAACGATCAGGCCCTTGGTCTGGCCCAGGGCGAGCGCGTCGCGCGCGTACTCGCACGTCTGCCACTCGACCGTCTCGCCGCAGAGGACGGTGTCGACCTCCGGATGCTGCAGGGCCATCACCTGCGTCTGACCGCCCGGTGCCCCGATCTGCAGCCCCAGGTTCCGGCAGGGCTGGTCGGCGGGGCCGACAATGCGCAGCGCATCGTCGCCGAGACGATCGCCGACGTGGCGGGCGGCGCCGGCGAGGGTCGTCCCCTCGGGCAGGTGGACGAGGCGACCGTCCTCCTCGTCGAGGTACCGCTCCCAGCCCAGCGCCCCGACGACGCCGGTCATGATCCCGTCGGGCCGGTGCAGATGCCAGTAGTCGTGGAAGCGCCAGATGCAGATGCCGTGCCCGTCGATCAGCCGGCGCTTGGCGGCGAGAACGGGATCGTCGCCCAGCCAGGAGGTCTGCTCGCGGTGGTCGAAGAAGGTGGGCTCGTGGGTGATGATCAGGTTGGCGCCGAGCTCGGCGGCCTGACGGATCACCGCCGCGGTGGCGATGAAGGTGGTGACGACGCCGCGACACGGCTGCTTGGGGTCGCCCGCCTTGAACACGTCGACACTGCCCCGCTGGGGCGCGCCCGGGACCGCGGCAACGACGCGGTCGATGACCTCCTGGATGGTGATCGCCATGATCCGCAGCGTACGGCCTCGGGCCCGGCCGCCACCAGATCAGAGCTCGGCCAGCACCGCCTCCGGATGGCCGTCCGGCGCGACGCCGTACCAGGCCCGCTCGAGGTCGCCCTGCTCGTTGATCAGGAAGGTCGACCGGAGCACGCCCTCGCTGGACGGGTCATCCGGCTGGCGAAGGCCGTAGGAGCCGTAGGCGCGTGAGATCTCCCCGCCCTCGTCACAGAGCAGAGGGAAGCGGAGGTGGTACTTGTTGCGGAAGCGCCGGTGGCTGCGGGCGTCGTCGGCGGAGACACCGAGCACGGCCACGTCCCGCTCGGCGAAGCGATCCAGCAATCCGTTGAACTGGTTGGCCTCCATCGTGCAGCCCCTGGTGTCGTCCTTCGGGTAGAAGTACAGCACCAGCTTGCGACCGCGGAAGTCGGACAGGGAGACCTCCGAGCCCTCATGGTCGGTGAGGCGGAAGGTCGGGGCCGCCTTTCCAGGTGTCAACTCCATAGGTGGCATCATTCTATCCAGGGCCCGCCGACCCCTGACCTCAGGAGGAATGCGCGGCCGGCTGGCCGGGGTTGGAGAGTTACATGGCTATCAACCCTCAGCACGACGTGACCATCGAGTACTGCGTCCCCTGCCACTACCTGCCCAAGGCGACCGAGCTGGCGGGCGAGATCCTCGGCCAGTGGGCGCCGGTGATCAAGGGTCTGGAGCTGCGCAGCGGCACCGGTGGAAGGCTCGAGATCTCGGTCGACGGCGAGATCCTGTTCAGCAAGGCCGACCTGAAGCGCTTCCCCGAGGAGGGCGAGGTCTCCAAGCTCCTTCGCCAGCGGCTGGGCGAGCCCCTCACCTTCTGAGCGCACCCGTCCCGGTCCCGCCGCGGCGGATCGGCGGGACCGGATGCTATAGTCCGCCCGTCATGCGGACCAAGGTCCATCCGGTGATGAGTGAGAACGCGGCCCCGGTCGCGGGGTGCTTCTGTAGCTAGGCGGCCGGCGCCGCCGCTCCCTCCATGGCTTGGCCATGGGGCGCAGCTCTCACCGTCAACCGCCCGCCGCCCGCGGCCGGCGGTCCCCTCCCGAGGACCGACCACATGCGCTTCCAGCTATCCGCCGCCGACGCCACCTCGACCCTGCTTCTCGTTCACGCCCATCCCGACGACGAGTCCATTGCCACCGGAGGGCTGATCCTGCTCGCCCGCCGGGCGGGGATGAGGGTGGTCCTCATCACCTGCACCGCCGGCGAGGAGGGCGAGGTCCACAACCTCGACGAGGCCGAGGCCCGCCCTCGCCTGGGTGAGATCCGGCTGGCCGAGCTGCGGCGGGCGAGCGATCTCCTCGGCGTCGATCGCCTGCATCTGCTCGGCTACCGCGACTCGGGTATGGCCGGCACCGCCACCAACCGGCACCCGCGCAGCTTCTACGGGGCCGCGCTGGGCGAGGTCGCCGGCCGCGTCGCCGGTGTGCTGCGCGAGGAGCGGCCGGACACCGTCGTCACCTATGCCGCCGACGGCACCTACGGCCACCCCGATCACATCAAGGCCCACCAGGCGACGATGGCCGCGATCACGCTCGAGGCCGCGGCCGGCCGCCATCCCCGCCGCTGCCTGCTCCACGCCGTTCCCCGCACGCGGGTCGAGGCGGCCGCCGGCCGCATCCGGGCCGAGGGGGAGCCGCACCCGCTGCTCGGCCGGCTCGGCCTCCCCGACGAGGAGATCACGACCACCCTCGACATCACCGACGTGCTCGAGCGGAAGCGGTCGGCCGTCGCCGCGCACGTATCCCAGCATCCGGCCGAGATATGCGCCGCGATGACCGGCCAGGTGATGGAGGCGATGGGACGCTTCGAGCACTACGTCGAGCCGTCGCTCGAGGAGGCGCTCATCCCGGAGCTGGTGGCCGGCTGACCCGACCTCTCCGCCAGCTCCACGGGGGACCATCCTTCGCGCCCTCGCGTGAGCGCTCACCGCCGCCCGGGGCGCCGCGAGCGAGGGGCGGGGCACGAAGGTGAGAATGGAGGAAGGATCGGCGGCGGTCTGATCGCCTCGCGCACTCCGCGCGACGGGCCCCCGACCGAGGTGGAGGCGCCCTTGAAGCTGGTCGACTGCGACATCCACAACACCGTCCCCGGCCTGCCCGCGCTCTTCCCATACCTGTCCGAGCACTGGGTCGAGTACGGAGGCGAGTCGGCCTTCAAGGGCCCCGTCGAGGCCGCCTATCCCGGGAACGCCCCGACCACGGTGGCCCCGATGTGGCGGAACGGCGCGGCCCCGCCGGGAACCAGCCTGGAGCTCCTCCGCAGCCAGCTGCTGGACCCCCTGGACATCGGCTGCGGGATCCTCAACTGCAGCTACGGGGCGGACAGCATCCGCAACCCCGACACCGCCTGCCAGGTCGCGGCCGCCGTCAACGAGTGGCAGGTCGCCGAGTGGCTGGATCCGGAGCCCCGCCTGCGCGCCTCGGTGGTGGTGCCCTCGCAGCTGCCGGCGATGGCGGCAAAGGAGATCGAGCGGGTCGGACGCGACCGCCGGTTCGTCCAGGTCCTGCTTCCGGTCCGCTCGGCGGCGCCGTACGGAAATCGCAACTTCCATCCCATCTTCGAGGCGGCGCAGCGGATGGGCCTCGCCGTCGCCCTCCACTTCGGCGGCGCCCCTGGCGGCCCTCCCACCTCGAGCGGCTGGACCTCCCACTACCTGGAGGACTACGTGGGGATGGCCCAGGTCTTCCAGACCCAGCTGCTGAGCCTCATCGGCGAGGGCGTGTTCGACCGCTTCCCCGACCTGCGCGTGGTGTGCGTCGAGGGCGGCTTCACCTGGCTGCCGGCGATGCTCTGGCGCATCGACAAGGTCTGGAAGGGCCTGCGCCGGGACGTGCCGTGGGTGCGGCGCCCGCCCTCCGAGTACGTCGCCGAGCACATCCGCTTCACCACCCAGCCGCTCGATCTGCCCGGCTCCGCCGACCAGGTCGGCGAGGTCCTCGGCGCGATGCCGGCGGAGAGGCTGCTGCTGTTCTCGACCGACTACCCCCACTGGCATTTCGACGGGCTGGACGAAGCCGTGCCGGCGGCCCTGCCCGCCGCCCTTCGGCCGGCGGTCCTGGCCGGCAACGCCACCGCCTTCTACCGGCTGGACGTGGCGATGACCCAAGGCGATCGGGAGGAGGCGCATTGAAAGAGCTCACCGCCGAGACCGCGTCGGGATCCACCGACCTCGGGCTGGTCGACTGCGACATCCACGTGCAGCCGGCCCGGCCGGACACGCTTCGCCGCCACCTGCCCGCCCGGTGGCGGGAGCACGACGAGCTGTTCGGCGTGATGGGGCCGACCGGCGCCGCCTATCCGCGCGCCCGTCCCTATGCGGCGCGCACCGACTCCTGGCCCCCCAGCGGCGCGCCGCCCGGAACCGACCTGGCCTTCCTGCGAGCCCAGCTGCTCGACGCCTGGCAGGTCTCCCACGGCGTCCTCAACCCGCTTCTCAACGCCGGCTCGCAGCGCAACCTCGACTTCGGCGCGGCGCTCGCCTCCGCCATCAACGACTGGCTGATCGAGGAATGGCTCGAGCCCGAGCCGCGACTCAGGGGCTCGATCGCCGTCGCCCACGAGGACGGTGAGCTGGCCGCCGGCGAGATCCGTCGCGTCGGTCGCGATCCCCGCTTCGCCCAGGTGCTGCTCCCGATCCGGACGGCCGAGCCGCTCGGCCGCCGCAAGTACTGGCCGATGTTCGCGGCGGCGGTCGAGATGGGCCTGCCCATCGGGATCCACGTCGGCGGCGCCGGCGGCTGGCCGGTCAGCGGCGCCGGCTTCCACTCCTTCTACTTCGAGGATCACTCGGCCTGGCCCGCCGCCTACCAGACACAGGTCACCAGCCTGGTCTGCGAGGGCGTCTTCGAGCGCTACCCCGACCTCAGGATCGTGCTGATCGAGGGCGGGCTCGCCTGGATGGCCAGCTTCATGTGGCGCTTCGACGACGCCCACCGGCGACTCTCCGCGGAGGTGCCCGAGCTGCGGCGCCCGCCCTCGGAGTACATCCGCCGGCACTTCTGGGTGACCACCCAGCCGATGGAGGAGCCGCCCCGTGCCGAGCAGTTCCGGGAGCTGCTCGGGCAGATCGGCATGAACGACCACCTCCTCTTCGCCACCGATTACCCGCACTGGGACTTCGACGCCCCCGACATGGCGCTCCCGGCGGGACTTGACCCCGACCTCCGGCGGGCGATCATGGCCGGCAACGCACACGGCCTCTACCGCTTCACCGGCTGAGGTCCCCGGCCTTCCGGCGGCGCTACTGGCGATGAGGATCGGACCTTCGGGCGGGATCGCGTCAAGATGGCGAAGGTGGTGAGCGAAGAGGACCCGCGCAGGGTCCTGGCGGAGCTGAAGGCGACCAGGCAGGCGCGGCATCCCCGGCCCAAGGGCATGATGCTGATCGGGCTGCTGGAGATGGCGGCCATGGTCTGGGCGTTCGCCGCGGCCGGCCTCTGGCTGCTGGTGCAGGGTCGGACGCTCGACGCGCCCTCGGTGGCCCTCGTACACCGCGCCGGGCCCGGCGCGATCGGGATGCTGATGGCGCTCCTCCTCGGTGCCAGCCTCCGCACCGGTCTTCAGGGGGGGCCGCTGGCACCGGCGCGGCCGGACGTCCTCCAGCTCCTCCTGGCTCCGGTCGAGAGGGCCTGGGTGCTGCGCCCGCTGGCCGGCAGGCGGCTGCTCATGACCGTCGGCGCGGCCGCCCTCTTCGGCGCCACCCTGGGCGGCGTCAGCCAGGCCCGCCTCGGCGGCAGCATCTTCGTCTGGGCCCTCTGCGGCGCCGTCGCCGGCGCGCTCGCCGGTCTGCTGACGACCGCGCCGGGGATGATCGTCTCCGGCCGCCGCCTGGGCCGGGCCTGGGCCGTCATCCCGCCGATGGCGCTGGGAGCGGTGTCGCTCGTGGACGCCGTCACCGGGTTCGGGATCTCACCGACGACCTGGATCGGCGAGATCGCCCTCTGGCCGCTGCGCGCCGCCCCCGCCGCCCTGGCCGCGGTGCCGCTCGGCGTGATCCTGGCCCTGGTCGCCCTGTTCTCCGTCGGCGGATCACGCCTGGCCCCGCTGAGCCGCCGCTCCGGGCAGATCGCCGAGGTCCGGTACACGGCCTCGATGCTCGACCTCCGCGGCTTCATGCGCGCCCGGGCGGTGCTCGCCGAGGAGGGGCCCCGGCACCGCGCCTGGCTGCGGATCCGGGGACTCGCCGGCGCGCGCTGGACGGTGTGGACGCGCCACCTTCGCTCGCTGCTCCGCTGGCCCGCCTGGCGGGTGCTCCGGGTGCTCGGGCTGGCGCTCGCCACCGGCGCCGCGACCGCCCTGACCTGGGCCGGGTCGAGCTACTTCATCATCCCCGCCGCCCTGCTCGCCTACCTGGTCGGTCTGGAGCTGCTGGAGCCCTGGTGGCAGGACGTGGACCACGGGCAGCTGACCGACCAGCTGCCTCTCTCGCGCTCCCGCCTGCTCGAGTGGCACCTCATCGCCGCGATCGTGACCGCGGCGGTGGCGTCGGTGCCCCTGCTGATCTGCCTGATCGTCCTGCGCCTGCCCTGGATCGAGCTCGGTGCGGCGGCGCTGGGGATGATCCCGGCGGCGGCCTGCGCCGTGATCGGTTCCGCGCTTCGCAGCAACCCCGAGCCGACCATCGTCGAGCGCCTGACCGAGGGGATGTCGGCGACCGGTGACCCGGTGGTCGACACCGGCATCCTCGCCGCCTCGATGGTGCGGGTGATCCGCCTCATCGTCCCCCCCTGCCTGTGCCTGGCCGGCCTGATCCCCGTCCTCGTCGCTCGTTCCGACCTGCTCCAGCACCGGGATCCCTTCGTCCCCGAGCTGATCGCAGCGGCGATCGTGATCGTCCTCAGCCGGCTGCTGGCCTCCGGGCTGGCCCGGATCTCCCTCTTCCTACTGGAGCAGCCATGACCGAGCCGCATCCGGCCCTGAGGACCAAGGGCCTGGTCAAGAAGTACGAGGACGCGCCCGCCCTGGGCCCGCTCGACCTGCGCGTGAAGCGCGGCGAGTTGGTCGCCATGCTCGGGCCCAACGGCGCCGGCAAGTCGACCCTGCTGGCCATCGCCGCCGGGCTGCTCGAGGCATCGGGGGGGACGATCGAGGTCTGCGGGGAGGAGCCGGGCACCATCGCCGCCCGCCGTCTGGTCTCCTTCATGCCGGATACGCCGGCCCTCTACGACGACCTCACCATCTCCGAGACGGCGGAGTTCGTGGCGCGGCTCCACGGCGCCCCCGACTGGGAGGACCGGCTGGAGGCGCTGCTCGCGCGTCTCGGCCTCGAGGACCGCGCCAACGACCTTCCCAGCCAGCTCAGCCGGGGCCTGCGGCAGCGGGCGTCGCTGGTCCTCGCCCTCGTCCGTCCCTTCGAGCTGCTGCTCCTCGACGAGCCCTTCGCCACCCTCGACGCACGCAGCATCGAGGTCGTCGCGTCCGTGCTGCGCGAACAGGCGGCGCAGGGGCGGGCGGTGCTCCTTGCCTCGCATCAGCACGACGCGCTGCCCGGCGACTGCCGGTGTCTCTACCTGCGCGAGGGCACGCTGGCGCGGGACGGCACGCTGAGCGGCACCCAGAGCTGGGCGGCGGGCAAGATCTGACCACCGGGGGCCTCGCCGGGCTCCCGCCGACTGTCCGCGCCTGGTCCGCCGGGCGAGTCCAGCATCGAAGGTGCCATGAGGCCATGGAGTCAGCCCGGTGTTCGCGTCGCCCTCCTGATCGTCGTCCTCGCCGGGCTCCTGGTCGTGCTCTCCGGCTGCGACCCGGAGGCGGACGCCGCCGGCCTCCAGGCCGCCGGCACCGCGCCGGCGTCCGGCAGTGGATCGGGCGGCGGCACCAGCACCGGGAGCTGCCAGGACCAGATGACGATGAAGGAGATCGCGCAGCTCGCCTACAACGTCGGCTGGCGTGGCCAGAACCTGGTCATCGCCACCGCCATCACCCAGCCCGAGAGCGGCGGATGCGCCAGCAGGGTTCAGCAGGGCCAGCCCTGGGCGACCACCGGCTGGGGCCTGTGGCAGATCACCCCCGGCGACAGCTCGCTGCTCACCCCGCAGACAAACGCGGTCGCCGCCTTCGCCAAATACCAGGGCGCTGGCTTCAGCCCGTGGACGACCTACACCGACGGGGCCTTTCAGGCGTACATGACGGCGGCGGCTCAGGCGGTCGCCGGGATCACGCAGTAGGCACGGCGGCCGCGGCCCTCGTCACGGGCGCGGGAAGCGCCGCCAGCCCGCCGCGGAGGCTCCAGGTGCGGAGCCCGCGCTCGCGAAGCCGGCCGGCGAGGGCGCCGGAGCGAAGCCCGTTGTTGCAGACCAGGACGTACTCGCGGTCGGCGTCGAGGTCCTCGAGCCGCTCCAGGGCGACGCTGTAGGGAAGGCGCAGGTCGCCGACCGGCTCGCCCTCGTAGGCCTCGCGAACGTCGACGATCAGGGCGCCCTCCGGCACCGCCTCCACCTCCGGCGCCGGCGCCCCCAGATCGAGTGGCGGCTCCCACTCGGCGAGGTCGACCACCCGGCGGCCCTCGAGCTGCCGGCGGGTCCAGGCCTCGGTGACCTCCTCCCCGACCAGCTCCTCGGTCTCGAGCACGGCCTCGATGCGGGGCCAGGTGATGACCTTGCCGTCGGCGATCGAGCAGGTCTCCTGGACGGTCACGGACGCCTGGTGGGTGCCGATGCGCCGGGCCAGGGCGATGATCTCGATCTTGTCCATCCCGATCAGGGGCCTGAGGACGGGGAGGCGGCCCGCCTGCTCGCAGACGACCAGGCTGCGGAGGGTCTGGGTCGACACCTGGGCCAGGGCCTCGCCGGTGACCATCGCCTCCAGTCCCAGCTCCTCGGCCAGCGCGCTCGCCGCGCGGTACATCGCCCGCTTGAGCAGGACCTGCCGGAGGCGCCGGTCGCACCGCTGCACGAGCGCCGCCACCACCGGGCCGAGGTCGACGACGTGGACCCTGGTGTGGACGCCGGGCGCCCAGCGGCGGCACAGCGCCGACGCCACCGCCAGCGACTCGTCCACCTGGCCGCCGCCGAGCTCGAAGTGGACCATCTCCATCTCGACGCCACGGCGCATCACGTGCCAGGCGGCGACCGGGGAGTCGAAGCCGCCGGAGAAGAGGGCGAGGGCCACGCCGCCGGTGCCCAGGGGCAGGCCGCCGGGTCCGTCGGTCCGGTCGAGGGCGGCCCAGGCACGATCGGCCCCGACCATGACCGCGACCTCGACTTGGGGCGCGTCGAGGTCGACGCCGGCAGAGCCGGGATGAAGCGCCGCGCCCAGGGCCACGGCCAGCTCCTGGGGGCTGACGTCCGATCGGCCCAGCCGCCGGGCCCTGACACCGAAGGTCCTGCCCCTGACCTGGGCGCGATAGAGGGCGGCGAGGTCGCCGACCAGCCGATCCAAGCTGGTCAGCCGGAGCTCCACGACCTCGGTCGCCGAGTGCACGCCGAAGAGGCTGGCGACGACCTCCCGGATCCCGGCCACGTCGTCGCCATCGACCCAGATCCGGCTCCACTCCTGCCGGACACGGGCGTGCAGCCCGGCGGCGCGGAGGGCGCGGGCGGCGTTGGCGACGAGGACGGTCAGGAACTTCCGCCGGGTGCGCGTCGATTTGGTTCCGAGCTCGCCGCCGAGCCGTATGAGGACGCGGCGCCGAGATTCTGCCGTGCCCGCTGACGGGCCGGCCGTGGCAAGGTATTCGTCAGCCATCTGAGCCCCTGGATTCCCACGAGGGTCGAGAAATTGGTTTGAGGGGTTGCCTGTAACCCACCCTCGGGTAGGAGAATGTTGGGAGTGCGCGGTGGCGCCCCGGATGAATTACTGTACCGGGTAAGCAGTGGAGGCGGGATTTGGCAGCGATAACGCCCGCGACGACTAGTCGCATGGCACGGACGGCGGCGAGGGAATCGCGCGCAGAACTGGAGGCGGAGGCTCAGGATAAGTTCGCTGAGCTCTACGCCGCCGAGTATCCGTCCGTCTATCGGACGGTGCGAGGCATCGTGCTCGACGGGGCGGCCGCGGAGGATCTCACGCACGAGGCCTTCGAGAAGGCCATGCGCGCCTGGGAGAAGCTTCCCGACAAGGGGAACTCCAAGGCCTGGCTCCACCGCATCGCCGTCAACACCGCGATCTCCCACTGGCGCCGTCAGCGCCTGGCCCGGCTGCTCCCCGCGCGTCTCTTCGTCCCCGGTGCGGGCGAGGCCTACGACGAGATCGAGGACAAGAGCCTGGTCGGAGCGGTCATGCGCCCGCTGACTCCACAGCTAAGGGCCGTGGTCGTCCTGCACTACTACCACGAGTTCAGCCGAGACGAAATAGCCAGCTTGCTCGAGATCCCCCCCGGCACGGTCGCTTCCCGACTGGCCAAGGCGATGCAGATCATGCGGCGATACGCCGCTGTTTCGGGCGACCGCACAGAAGCGCACGAGCGTCTTACTAAGTGATACATGGGAAGCGATTCCGGGGGACCGAACCCGGAGTTTCAGCGACTCGCGTCTGAGCTCCAATCCGGCATAGAAGACTGGGATCCGGGCCCGGGTGATTTCGAGCGTGTCCTCGCGGCGCGCCGTCGCCGGGCCGCGATCCGCCACCGGCGGTACCTTGCCGGGGGCATCGTCCTCACCGTCCTGATGTTGGGACTGTTCTCGTTCAACGGCGGTCCCCGCAGCATCGCCTACCGGGCCCTGCAGTCCGTGGTCGGGCTGCAGACGCCGCTTCCGGTACTCGGGAGCGGAGGAGGCGGTCGGACGGCGACGGGACCGACGCCGACGGCCGGTCCGGGCGGCCAGTCGCCGCGCGCGACGGTTCCCATCGCCAGGCGCAGCAACCAGCCCGGAGATCCGGGGCAGCAGACGCCGGAGCCGACGCCGACGGCGGCCGGGCATCCGACCTCGGGGCCGAGCACACCCGGCGGCGCGCCGGTGATCGCGGGTCCGCGCTCGACGCCAACGCCGGAGGCGACCCCGCCGCCGGTCGAGTCGACGCCGGAGCCGACGCCGGCGACCCCTGAGCCGACCCCGTCGCCCACGCCCGGGCTGTGCCTGCTCAACCTGATCTGCATCTACTGATTCCGCTGATCCGGATCTGACCCCGGCCCGATCGCGTTCTCCTCAGTGATGCTTCGTCGCACGGGCCTCGCCGCCCTGGGTCTGGTCGTCCTCCTCGTCGCCGCCCTTCTGATCGTCAACCTGGTCCGGCCGCTGCCCGATCCCACGGTCGAGGTGGGGCCGCGGAAGGCGACCGTGCCCGTGGCCGTGACCCTGCCCTGGCCCGCGCAGGGCGCAGCCGCGCTGGGGGTGATGGGGGAGGGGGTGGTGGCCCAGACCACGGTGACGGCGCCGATGCCGACGGCGAGCACGGCGAAGATGATGACCGCACTGGTCGTTCTCAGGAAGGACCCGCTGGCGGTCGGTGAGACCGGCCCCGAGATCCCGATCACGCAGGCCGACGTGGCCGCCTACGAACAGGACCTGGCCCAGGACCAGTCGGTGGTGCCGGTCGCGGCAGGGGAGGATCTGACCGAGCTCCAGGCCCTGCAGGCGCTGCTGCTGCCGTCCGCCAACAACGTCGCCGCCATCCTCGCCTCCTGGGCCTACGGCTCGCTCGCCGGCGGCGTCGGGGCGATGAACCAGGAGGCGGCGACGATGGGCCTGAGCAGCACCCACTTCGTCGACGCCAGCGGGTTCGATCCGGGCACCGTCAGCAGCCCTCGCGATTTGGTCCTGCTCGGCGAGGCGGTGATGAGCTACCCCATCGTGCGGCAGGTCGTCGCCGAGGTCCAGGCCACGATCCCGGTGGCGGGGACGATCGATAACGTCAACTCCCTGCTCGGGACGGACGGCATCCAGGGCGTGAAGACCGGCAACACCGACCAGGCCGGCGGCTGCTTCGTCTTCGCCGCCGAGATCTCGACCGGGGCCGGCGCGCCCTCCCTTCTCATCGGCGCGGTGATGGGCCTTCCCACCCTGGACGGGGCTCTCCAGGCGGCCCTGCCCCTGATCGACGCCGCCCGGACCGCGCTCCGATCGGTGGTGCTGGTCCGCAAGGGCCAGGTCGTCGCCCGCTACCGGACCGCCTGGGGCCAGGTCGCCGGGCTCGCCTCGGTCCGGACCGTCCGGCTCGCCCTCTGGCAGGGCACGGTGGCCCGGTTTCAGCTGCGGGCGAGGCCGCGGGGACCGCTGGTCGCCAGAGGCGCTCGCGTCGGTGACCTCGACATCTCCGCAGGCGGCCGGGAGGTGAAGGTGCCACTCCGGGCGGCCTCCGGGTTGACCGGCGCGCCCTGGCAGTGGCGGCTGCTCCGAAGGCCGATGGTGCTTCCCGCGCAGGTGCCCTGGCCCTGGCGGTAGTCTCCGATCGGTGGTACGGGCTGTCGTCTTCGACTTCGACGGGCTGATCCTCGACACCGAGAGCGCCGTCTACGAGGCCTGGGCCGAGGTCTACCGGGACCACGGCCAGGAGCTCTCGCTCGAGTTCTGGAAGGGTCTGATCGGGTTCGGATCGGATCGCTTCGACCCGATCGCCGATCTCGAGGCCCGCCTCGACCGGAGGCTCGACGCTGCCGCGCTGCTGGCCGGCCGGCGGGCGAGCGAGCGGCGCCTGCTGGAGGGGATGGCACCGATGCCCGGCGTGGTCGCCTGGCGCCGCGACGCCCGTCGACTGGGTATGGGCCTGGGCGTCGCCTCCAGCTCCTCCCGGGGCTGGGTCACCGGTCACCTGGCCAACCTCGGCCTGGACGACTGGGACTGCATCCGCTGCGGCACCGACGTCACCAACGCCAAGCCCCACCCCGAGGTCTACCTGGCCGTCACCGACTGCCTGGGCTGCCGGCCGGAGGACGCGATCGCGCTGGAGGACTCCAACCCCGGGCTCCGGGCGGCCAAGGCGGCCGGGCTCCGCTGCGTCGTCGTCCCCGGCCCGCTGACCGCCGGTCACGACCTCGGCCAGGCCGATCTGGTCCTCGAGTCGCTGGAGGCGGCCGGCCTGGAGGAGGTTCTCCGCCGACTCGGTCAGCGGGCGGGGGAGACGCGCTGATGCCTCCACCCCGCGGCAAGACGATGGCCGATCTCGCCGGCGGCGGCGACGACGGGAGCACGGGCCTCCTCGGCGGTGGCCGGGTGGGCAAGGACGATCTCCGGGTGGAGGCGTACGGGGGGCTGGACGAGGCGTCGAGCGCGCTCGGCCTGGCCCGGGCGCTGGCCGGCTCCGGCCGGGTCGACGACATCGTCACCGAGGTCCAGCGGGACCTCTACCGGCTGGGTGCCGAGATCGCGACGGCGCCCGAGCGCGCCGGCAGCTTCGCCCGCATCGGGGCCGACCGGGTCGCCCGGCTCGACCAGCTGCTCACCGAGCTCGAGGCGGAGGTGACGATGCCCCGGGAGTTCGTCCTCCCCGGCGCGTCGGCGCCGGCGGCCGCGATCGACCTGGCCCGGACCGTGGTCCGGCGCACCGAGCGTCACTGCGTCGCGCTGCGGCGGGCCGGAGGCGTCGACAACCCCGAGGTGCTGCGCTACCTCAACCGGCTCTCCCTGGTGCTCTTCGTGCTCGCCCGCTGGGAGGAGGCGAGGGGAGGGGACGAGGCGCCCCGAGCGCGCGGGTAGGTCCGGCCACCCCGCGGGCTTAGAGTATCGATCAAGGACATGTTCGTCTGGGTACTGATCGGCCTCGGTGTCGTGGTCGCCGTCTACCTGCTCGTCTGCGGCATCCTTCACCGCAAGCTCTTCATCCCCGACCGGCCCACCTGGCGCGACGACTTCGCCTTCACCCCGTACGAGTTCCAGGCCGACTTCGAGAACGTGGAGCTGACCACCGCCGACGGCGTGGCGTTCGGGGCCTGGTTCTTCCGCCAGCCGGGGACGCCCCAGGTGATCGTGGTCAGCCCCGGTCACAAGTCGCGCCGGCAGGATCTGCTCGGCATCTCGATGGCGCTCTGGCGCAAGGGCTTCAGCGTCCTCTGCTACTCCTACCGGGGCATGGTCGGCAGCGACCGCACCCTGGTCACCATGGGCGTGCGCGAGGTGCAGGAGCTGGAGGCGGCGATCGCCTTCTGCCGGAGCCGGGTCCGGAAGGCGCGGATCGGGCTGCTGGGCTACTCGATGGGCGCGTCGGTGAGCCTGCTCGGCGCCGCCGGCGACCCCGACGTCGCCGCCCTGGTCCTGGACAGCCCCTTCTCCGACCTCCGTCGCGTCCTCAACGAGAACGTCACCCGGGCCCTCCACCTGCCCGGGGCCCCCTTCGTCGCCGGCGTCTCGCTGTGGATGCGGATGCGCCACGGCGTCCGCCTCTCCGACGCCAGCCCCATCGCCGTCCTCAGCGGCCTCGAGCCCCGGCCCCTCTTCTTCATCCACGGCGGCGCCGACGAGGTCACCTCGCTGCGCCACTCCCGCCAGCTGCTCGACGCCTACCGGGGCCCCCGCGAGATCTGGGTGGTGCAGGGCGCGCCGCACGTCGGCTCCTACTTCGCCGACCGCCCGCTCTACGTCGAGCGGGTGGCGGGCTTCTTCGCCCGCAAGCTCGGCCTCAAGCCCGGCCACCTGCGCCTGGTCACCGAGGATGAGGAGGTCTCCTGACCGCCGCCGGACGACGAGCGTCGTGCACGCTTCGGTCCCGCTCCGAAATGGCGTGGGCCCGCGCCGCGGCGTCCGCCGACAGTCCGCCGGGGGATCCGGAAACGCCTACCTATAATCGCCATAAGTTGAGGGTGCTGGCGTGACCACGGAACGTCTCCGATTCCTCGACGACGTGGTGCGCGTCGCCGAGCCGGTGATGAACAACGTCGGGCGAGCGGTGGTGGACAAGGAGGACGAGGTCCGTCTCTGCCTGGTCGCCCTGCTCTGCGGCGGCCACCTCCTGATCGAGGACGTGCCCGGCGTCGGCAAGACGATGCTGGCCAAGGCCCTGGCCCGGTCGCTGGACTGCCGGTTCCGGCGCATCCAGTTCACGCCCGACCTCCTCCCCTCGGACATCACCGGGGTCCGCTCCTACAACCAGCGGCTGGGGGAGTTCGAGTTCCGGCCGGGCCCGGTCTTCGCCCAGATCCTCCTCGCCGACGAGATCAACCGGGGCACGCCGAAGACGCAGGCGGCGCTGCTCGAGGCGATGGAGGAGGGGACGGTCACGGTCGACGGCGAGACCCACGAGCTGCCGCTCCCGTTCATGACCATGGCCACCCAGAACCCGATCGAGTACGCCGGCACCTTCCCCCTGCCCGAGGCTCAGCTCGACCGCTTCCTGATGAAGGTCCGGCTCGGCTATCTGACGGCGACCGAGGAGGTCCGCCTGCTCGACCAGAGCAAGGTCGAGTCCCCCTTCGACGAGCTGCGCCCGGTGGTCTCCCGGGAGGAGCTGGCCAGGGCCCAGGCCGGGGTCGGGGAGGTCTTCGTCAAGCCCGAGCTCAAGGAGTACCTGGCCCGCCTCGTCAGCCGCACCCGCAATCATCCCGAGATCGCCCTCGGCGCCAGCACCCGGGGGACCCTGGGGCTGCACCGGGCGGCCCAGGCGCTGGCCGCCGTGCAGGGACGCGCCTACGTCCTGCCCGACGACATCAAGGCGCTCTGCGAGCCGGTTCTCGCTCACCGGTTGATCCTCAGGCCCTACGCCCAGATGCAGGGGGCCAGCGCCGCCGGCATCCTCGGCACCATCCTCGAGCGAGAGCGCGTCCCGCCCCCGCGGTTCGACGTCTAAGAACCATGTCGCGGGCGCTGCTCGTCGCCGCGCTCGTCGTGCTCGCGGTGCTCGCCTACCTGACCGGGCTGCGCCCCGCCTTCATCCTCGCCTACATGCTGGTGCTGCTCTTCGGGATCGCCTGGGGCTGGCCCCGGCTGGTCGTCCGCGGGCTCTCCATCCGCCGCTCCATCGACGCCGGCTCGGCCGTGGTCGGCACCGAGTTCGAGGAGACCTTCGAGCTGCGCAAGAGGAGCTGGCTGCCGGCGCCCTGGATCGAGGTCCAGGACCTGACCCGCCTCGACGGCTACCGCTCCAGCCGGATCCTGTCGATGGCCAGGGGCAGGGTGACCTGGCGGGCGAGGGGCATCTACCCGCGTCGAGGCTGGATGACCTTCGGCCCGACCCGGCTCGTCGTCCGCGAGCCCTTCGGCATCTTCGTCCGCGAGCGGCGGGCGGGAGGCCGCCATCAGGTCCTGGTCCACCCCCGGGTGGTGCCCATGCCCTGGCTCTCGCTGGGCAGTGACGAGCAGAGCGCGACCGGGTGGCGTCCGGGCCGGCCCGCCGACTACCCGCCGGAGACGTCCGGCGTCCGCGACTACCAGCCGAGCGACACCCACGGACGCATCCACTGGGGCCTCAGCCTCCGCCACCAGCGGCTGATGAGCCGGACCTTCGAGCAGGCCGAGAGCTCAGACCTCTGGATCGTGCTCGACCTCTGCCACCGCGCCCACGCCGGGCAGGGTGCGGAGTCGACGCTGGAGTACGCCGTGACCCTGGCCGCCTCGATCTCGGCGCAGGTCACCCGCAGCGGCCACGGCGTCGGGCTGCTCGCCACCGACAACCGGGGCAGCATCATCGAGCCGAGGCAGGGCGAGCGGCCGATCATGGACTTCCTGGCCGTGGCCGACGCCGACGGCACCCGCGATCTGGCCGAGGCCGACATCTGGCGCCGGCTGGGCACCTGGGAGCGGCAGGCGGTGATCGTGATCACCCCCGACTGCGGGCAGGGCTGGCTGCGCCTGGCGCCGGCCTCCCGCTGCCCCCTGCTCCTCTTCCTGTTCGACGCCGAGAGCTTTGGCGGCAGCCCCTCGCCGCTGGCCCTGAGCCCGACGCCCAGCCTCGAGATCTTCTGGATCCGCCGCGGCGACGACCTCAGCCGCTTCCGCGACCGGCGGGCGGGAGCCCTCCATGTCTGAGCGCTGGCGCTTCCTCGATCAGCTGCCCACCCTGGGTCTGGGCGTGCTCGCCGCCATCGTCGTCGCCGCGTCGACCGTGGCCTCGGGCTGGGTGCCGGGACTGGACTCGATCGTCCCCGTCTCCATCGTCGCCGTCGTCTTCGTCGGCGGCCTGGCGATGCTGCCCTTCCTCGGCGTCTGGGCGGTGCTCGGGCTGAGCATCGTCGCCGCGCCGGCGGCGGCGCTGCTCGCCTTCGGCGGCCCGGCCCTCCACTCCGGCGTGCCGGGCATGTTCCGGCCGCTCGGCCGCTGGGCCAACGACATCCTGCTCGGCGACGGCTTCGGCGACCTGACCTTCGTCCACGCCCAGATCGCCGGGCTGTTCTGGATCGCGGCCGCCTGGTTCGCCTGGTGCCTGATGCGCTGGCGGCAGCCGCTCCTCGCCCTGATCCCGGGCACCGCGGTGATCGCCACCAACGCGCTCAACCACCCGAACGGGCAGAACGGCTACATCGTCGGCTACGGCGCCGTGATCTGCTTCCTCCTGCTCTGGACCAGCTACCGGCGGTCGCTGAGCGCGGCGACCAGGCGGGTGGTCCGGCTGGGCTCGGACGTCAGGGTCGACTTCTGGACCACGGGCGGTTTGCTGACCGTGGCGGTGATCCTGATCGCCGCGATCCTGCCCCCGATGTCGAACACCAACCGGACCGTGACCATCCAGAACGGGATGTTCCAGAGCTGGGCTGAGCTCGAGGGACAGATCGCCAGCCTGGGGCCGTTCTCCAACGGCCAGGTCTCGATCGGCTTCACCTTCAACGCCGAGCTGGGCGGCCCGCTCCAGGAGAGCCAGACGCCGATCTTCGCCTACAGCGCGACCGGCGACGCCGCCAACCCCTTCTACTTTCAGGGTGTGACCATGACCGCCACCCGCGACGGCGAGTGGCAGTTCGACTCCGGCGGCGACGACGTCGCCCAGCCGGCGGGCCAGACCGTCCACTGGGAGGGCTCCACGCACGGCGAGGTCGCCGAGACCTTCTCCATCCACATGCTCCATCCGGTCGGCCAGGATCCGGTGCTGCTTCCCTTCTCCGGCCGGTTGACCACCGTCAGCCGGCCGACGATCCTGGTCGCCCCGCGCCAGCCGGGCCGCCGCGCCCGAGCCTCCGGCGACGGCATCCTCTCCCTCGACGAGCTGGAGGCCCAGGCCGCCGGCCGGTCCGACTACGAGTTCGAGTCCGACTTCTCGATCGCCACCTCGGAGCAGCTGCGCGAGGCCAGCACCGACTACCCGGCCTGGCTCGACTCCTATCGCAACTTCACCAACTCGGCAACCGCGGCGCCCGGCCACTGGAGCGCCGACGGCTACCGATCGGCGCAGGTCCTGACCCGCATCCACGACCTCGCCATGACCGTCACGCAGGGCGCCGACAACCCCTATGACGAGGCCAGCGCCATCGAGGCCTACCTCCGCGACGGGAACATCTACTCCTACAGCCTGAACCCGAAGGCGCCGCCCCAGGGCACCGACCCCCTGGCCTACTTCCTCTTCCAGTCGCATCAGGGCTACTGCCAGTACTTCGCCTCGGCGATGGGGGACATGCTGCGCAGCCTGGGCCTGCCCGTGCGGCTCGTCAGCGGCTTCACCGGAGGCACCTACAGCTTCGCCGACAACGACTACGTGGTCCGCTCCGGCGACGCCCACATGTGGGTGCAGGTGTACTTCCCCGGCTACGGCTGGATCAACTTCGACCCCACGCCGAACGGATTCGATCAGGCCCCGGCCGGCGGGCCCCAGCCGGGTCGCTGCCCCGAGTGCGGCCAGGCGACGCCGAACCCCCACCCGACCTCCGCGTCGCCGACGGCCCGTCCCTCCTCGCACCCGGCGCCGCCCGGGGGTGGCTCCGGCGGCGGCTCCTCCTCGGTACCCTCCTGGCTGGCGCCGCTGATGGCCGGCCTCGGGTCGGCCGGGGGCGCCGCCCTCCTCGTCCTCCTCTTCGTCGCCTGGCTCCGCCCCCGCAGCCTGGACGGCGTCTGGCGGCGGTCTCTGCGGCTGTCCGGGCTGGCCGGCATCCGTCTGGACGGGGGGGACACGCCGGGAGAGGTCGGGGAGCGGATCGCCCTCGTCCTGCCCCAGGCGGCGGCTCCGGCCCGCCGCCTGGCCGGATGCGTGGCGGTCGCCGCCTACGCGCCGCCCTGGCTGGCGGCCGGCGAGTTCGAGGGGGCGATGGCGGCCTGGCGGGAACTCCGCCCGCACCTCCTGCGGGGCTGGCTGCGCCGCCTCCTCCGCCGCTCGCCCTAAGCCGCCCGACGCCCTCCGGCGGCCCCGGGACGCCTCCGCCCAGTCAAGTACCCTTGGTCCCTATGTCCCGCGTCATGGGCCGTGAATATCCTGCGGTCTCGTTCGTCATCGAGGCGGACCACGTCGCCGCCTTCGCCCGCTCCATCGGAGCCTCGCCCGAGGACGGCGTCCCGCCCACGTACGCCGCCAGCTACGCGCTCTTCACCACCGCGCCTGCCCTGTTCGGCGACACCGAGGCGGGCGTCGACCTCGGCCGGCTTCTCCATGCCGAGCAGGAGTTCGAATGGCAGCGCCACCCCGAGGTGGGGGAGACGGTCATCGCCCAGGGCCGCGTCGTCAGCGACGAGGAGCGGCGGGGGATGCGCTTCATCCGCTTCGAGACCACCTGCACCGTCGCCGGGGCGCCGCTCTGCCGGTCCCAGGCCCTGTTCATCATCCGAGGCAAGCAATGAGCGACGAGCGCGAGCTGCGCGTCACCTTCAGCCGGGAGCAGATCGCGGCCTACGCCGAGGCTTCCGGGGACCATAACCCGATCCACCTCGACGAGGAGTTCGCCAGGTCGGTCGGGCTCCCCGGCGTCATCGCCCACGGCATGCTCCAGATGGGCATCCTGGCCCGCGTCGCCGCGCCCGACCCGCGTCGCCTGCGGCGGCTCTCCTGCCGCTTCTCGGGCATCGTCCGGCCCGGCGACACGATCACCTTCCGGGCGGTCGAGTCCGACCGCGAGGTCGACCTGACGGCGACCAACGAGGACGGCAAGCAGGTTCTGACCAAGGCCCGAGCCGAGCTTCGCTGACCGGTCTGGACTCCTCCGCCGCACCCGTTTACTATTGATGCGTTGCGTCATCAGTAGGCGCTTACTCACCAGACGGGCAGATTGGAGGGCCGCATGCCGCTCGACTTTTCCCTGACCGAGGAGCAGGAGCAGATCCGGCAGCTCGCGCACGAGTTCGCCGAGAAAGAGATCCGCCCTGTCGCCCCCAAGTACGACGAGAGCGAGGAGTTCCCCTACGACGTCGTCGGCAAGGCTCACAACCTGGGCCTCACGCCGGCCGCGTTCATCCCCGAGGCCTACGGCGGGGCCGGGCTCGACGCCGTCACCGGACTGGTCGTGGCCGAGGAGCTGCACTGGGGGTGCGCCGGCATCGCCGTCTGCATCCAGAGCCCGGGCCTGGCCATCACCGGCATCCTGGCCATGGGCTCGGAGGAGCAGAAGAAGCGCTGGCTCCCCGAGTTCTGCAACCCCGACCGCGTCGTCCTCGGCGGCCTCGGCCTGACCGAGCCCGACTCCGGGTCCGACTCGCTGGCGATGAAGACCACGGCCAGGCGGACGACGGTCGAGGGTGTGGCCGGCTACGTGCTCAACGGCACCAAGCAGTTCTGCACCAACGGCGGCATCGCCGACTACCACGTGATCTTCGCCAACACCGAGCCCTCGCTGGGGCCGGCCGGCATCGCCGGCTTCCTGGTCGAGCGCGACGTCAAGGGCCTGAACATGGGGCGCAAGGAGCAGAAGCTCGGCGTCCGCGCGTCGCACACCGCCCAGGTCATCCTCGAGGACTGCTTCGTGCCTCTCGACCACCGGCTCGGCGGCGAGCCCGGTGAGGACGACGCCGGCCCCGGCGCGCTGGGCGCGCTGATGACGCTGGAGTCGACGCGCCCCGGCGTGGGGGCCGGCGCGCTGGGCATCGCGCGCGCCGCCTACGAGTACGCGCTCGACTACGCGCAGGACCGCCAGCAGTTCGGCCGGCCCCTGATCAAGCACCAGGCGATCGGCTTCAAGCTGGCCGACATGGCGACCCGGATCGACGCCGCCCGCCTGCTCATCCACCGGGCCGGCTGGATGGCCGAGACGGGCCGCTCCTTCGACCGGGCCGAGGGCTCGATGGCCAAGCTGTTCGCCGGCGACGTCGCCATGGACGTCACCGTCGACGCCGTCCAGGTGCTCGGCGGCTACGGGTACATCAAGGAGTACCCGGTGGAGAAATGGATGCGGGACGCCAAGATCTACCAGATCTGGGAGGGCACCGCCGAGATCCAGCGCCTGGTCATCTCCCGGGCGATCTCCGGCCAGCGCCGGTCGATGAAGGTGGTGAGGGGCTGAGCATGTTCGATCTCACCGGCAAGGTCGCCGTCGTCACCGGCGCCTCCCGCGGCCTCGGCCGCGAGGACGCCCTGACCCTGGCCCGGCTCGGCGCCGACGTCGTCATCACCGACATCCTGGTCGAGGACGACCCCGACCTCGAGAAGACCGCCGAGAGCGCCAACTCGGTCCTCGCCCAGGTCGCCACCTCGCAGGGCTGGGTCCACACCAACGCCACCGCCGAGGAGGTCCGGCAGATGGGCCGGCGCTCCCTCGCCATCAAGATGAACGTGACCGACCGGGAGCAGGTGCGCGACGTCCTGGCCAAGGTCCGGGAGCAGTTCGGCGGCATCGACATCCTGATCAACAACGCCGCCACCCTCGACCACACCGCCCAGATCCCGAGCCAGGACTACGCCCTCTGGGATCGCGACATCGCCGTCAACCTGACCGGCGCGTTCAACTGCACCAAGGAGGTCTGGCCCTACCTGGTGGAGCGGAAGTGGGGCCGCATCATCTTCATGTCCTCGGTCGCGGGAACCCTCGGCGGGTTCGGGCAGGCCAGCTACTCGGCGACCAAGGCCGGCCTGATCGGCCTGGCCCGGACGGTCGCCCTGGAGGGGGGCCGCCACGGCATCACCGGCAACGCCATCGTGCCCGGGATCATCCGCTCCGAGGCGGGCAAGAGCGCGGAGATGATGAACCCGATGTACGAGCGGTTCCGCAACCGGACCGTCTTCAAGCGCTTCGGCGAGCCCTCGGACATCTCCGCCGCGATCGCCTTCCTCTGCAGCGAGGAGGCGGGGTACATCACCGGCGCGGCGCTCGAGGTGGCGGGCGGCATCCCGCTCTTCACCGCCTGATGGGCGAGGTCACCGACGTCAGGCGGGAGGGCCCGGTCGCCAGGGTCGTCATGCACCGCCTGGGCAACAACGCGATCGCCCAGGATCTGACCGACGAGCTGGCCGGGGCCTTCGACGAGCTCGGGGCGGACGACGAGGTGAGGGTGGTGGTGCTGCAGAGCGCCCACGACCGCTACTTCAGCGTCGGCGCCGACCTGACCGCGATGGCCGGCATCGATCGCACCGCCGACGACGCGGCGGAGCAGGTGGCCGGCTTCATCCGGCGGAGCCGGCGCGGCTTCGACGCCATCGCCCGCTGTCCCAAGCCGACCGTGGCCGCGATCAATGGCCACGCGTTGGGCGGCGGGTGCGAGCTCGCCCTCTGCTGCGACTACCGGGTGATGGTCGAGGACGGCCGCTCCCGCATCGGCCAGACCGAGGCCGGCCTCGGGATCATGCCCGGCGCCGGGGGCACCCAGCGCCTGCTCCGGCTCCTGGGCCGGGCTCGGGCGCTGCCCCTGCTCCTCGAGGCGCGGCGACTGTCGGCGACCGAGGCCGAGTCGATCGGTCTGATCGGACGGGCCGCCACCCCCGGGGAGTTCGACGCCGCCGTCGAGGAGCTCGTCGGCCGGCTGGCGAAGGCGCCGACCCTGGCCCTGGCTATGATCAAGGACGCCGTCGAGCGCGGTCAGGACGTCCCCCTCGAGGAGGGACTGGAGATCGAGACCCGGAACTTCGCCAGGACCGCGCTCAGCCAGGACGCCGCGATCGGGATCATGAGCTTCCTGTCCAAGCAGGAGCCCGAGTTCACCGGCCGGTGAGAGGCGCCCGGCACCGGGGATGATGTGGCCATGACGTGGATGGCACCCGACGTCGAACGGCCCGAGGAGCCCCGCGTCGGCGACGAGCGGGCCATGCTCGACGGCTGGCTGGACCTGCATCGCTCGACCCTGCTCGGGAAATGCAAGGGCCTCACCGGCGAGCAGCTGGCGACGGCCTCGGTGCCGCCCTCCAACCTGACCCTGCTCGGACTGGTGCGGCACATGGCCGAGGTCGAGCGCTCCTGGTTCCGGAGCGGTTTCCTCGGTCAGGAGATCCCGATGCTCTACTCCTCGCGGGAGCAGTGGGACGCCGATTTCGAGAACGTCGACGCGGCCCGCGCGGAGGCCGACCTCGACATCTTCCGCGTGGAGTGCGACGAGTGCCGCCGGGCCATCGCCGGTGTCCCGCTCGACCGGACCTTCGTCAGCCGCAAGGGCCTCGAGACCTCCCTCCGCTGGATCTACGTGCACATGATCGAGGAGTACGCGCGCCACAACGGCCACGCCGACCTGATCCGGGAGCGCCTGGACGGAGCCAGGGGGGACTGAGCGCCCGCGGCGCGACTCGGCTCGGTCAGTGCCCGAGGGACCCAGGATCCGCGTTCGGCCCGCGTTTCGCCGGTGCAGCGCCTCATCGCGCGAGTGTGTCCACGTCTTGATCGGGTTCTCTTGGGGGAACCACCTTCCGGTGAGGAGCCGCCCCGGCCGGTCGCGAGAGGCCACTCCCCGGTGAGCTCCGGCCCGAGTCGGTGCCCAACCATGCGGTCCAGTCGCGGCGTGGGCAGGAACACCCGCGACCGGTCGGTCCGGATTGGCCGCGCATACCCCAGCAGGGAGAGACGGTTGAGCTCGTGCTGCGCGGTCTTCAGGTTCGTTCCCGAGAGCTCCGCATACGCCGGCGGGTCGATGCGCCGGTGAAGCGCCAGGCTGACGAGCGGGTCGCGGGCGCCGGCGGGGACGACGCCCCGACCGATGCTGGTGTCCAGCTGATCGCACATGTTGAGGACGCCGACGGCCCTGCCCAGCGAGATCGCCGCCTCCACGTGGAGGGTGGCCAGGAAGTAGCGGACGAACGGGGTCGCGTCGTAGCCCCGCCGGTAGGAGCTGCCCAGCGACCGGCCGATGGAGGCGTCGTATCCGGACACCTCGGAATCGAAGATGTCCTCCAACTGCACCATGTCTCGAAACGTGTGCCCGCCCCGCCGCATGACGTAACGCGCGGTTGCCCGCGCGCCGTGGCCGTTGCCGTCCCCGAAGGGGTGGACGCCGACCTGCTCCAGATGAGCGAGCGCCGCCGCCACGGGAGCCGCGTGCCCATCGGCACCGCGGTCGATCCAATCACCCAGCGCGTCCATGAGGAGATGCACGTCCCCGGCCGGCGGAGGGGCATAGATCCTGTCCGTACCGAGCGAGACCTCGACCGCCTCCCTCCTCCACTCTCCGGGCCCGCCTCCGACCTCCTCCCACGTCGCGTTATCGGGCTCGCGGTCGCGCATCTCGAGGCGGTGGAGGGAGCGGATCACCGTCAGCGCCCGTGCGCCGGGCACGGCCGCCTGCGCGTTGGCGTGCCTCAGACCGAGGGCTCGAGACCGCGGAAACGGGCCACGGTGACCGAACCTCGGAACGTCCAGTCGGGGACGGGGGACGTGGTTCTGTCCGTTGACCGCGCGTTCCCAGCTCAGCTCCTGCAGCCACCGCTCGTGAAGGACGGAGAGTGGAAGCCGCATGAGCTCCCCGTTCAGCCGATCGATCGGCGCCAGCTCTCTGCCGACCTCGAGGCTGAGCCGGTAGTCCACCTCGCCACGATAGGTGCGGGTCGCGGACCTGGGACGGACAGACGGGGGGGCGAGAACGGCATCGCGACCGACCCGATCCGGGCGAACCGCCGGCCCCAGCCGCCCCGCCGGCATGTCCGTCAGCGTGGCGCCGGCCGGACCTGGGCCGCCGCGGACGAGTTACCCAACTCATAACGCGTGCCGACCCGTCCCGCGATCTGATAGGTCCGTCGTTTAGGCTATCCGCTGGTACCAGAGCCTCATGGCTCCGGGGTAGCGCGCCCGTTCGGCTCCTGGCTCGGCCCGCACCGACAAAGGGTGTGGAGCTGGCTGGGGTTCAAGAGGAGCCAGTCGCGCCTCCGGCTGGTCCATCCCCCCGCAGCCGGCCGCGGAGAGCGCCCGGGGGCGGAGCGTCGAGTAGGGGCCTGAGGTAAGGCAAGAGGAGCAAAGAGAGGATGAATCGATGAGTTCGAGCTACGTGCTCTTTGGGGTTGTGGGGGGCATCATCGCTGTGCTCTTCGCCCTCGCGCTGACCATCGTGGTGCTACGGCAGCCGCCGGGCAACGAGAGGATGCGTGAGATCGCCGCGGCGATCCAGGAGGGCGCGGCCGCCTACCTCAACCGGCAGTACGCCGTGATCGGGGTGATCGGCATCATCGTCGCCATCCTCCTGGCGGTGACGCTCGGTTGGGTCACCGCCGTGCTCTACGTCGTCGGTGCCGTCTGCTCGGCGGCAGCCGGCTACGTCGGCATGAACGTCTCCGTCCGCACCAACCTGCGGACCGCCGAGGGAGCGCGGTCCGGCCTGAGCCGGGCGCTCGCCACCGCCTTCCGCGGCGGCGCCGTCACCGGCTTCATGGTGGTCGGACTGGGCCTGCTCAGCATCGCCATCGCCTACTACCTGACCAAGAAGCCGGAGGCGATGATCGGGTTGAGCTTCGGCGCCTCCCTGGTCTCCGTCTTCGCCCGCCTCGGCGGCGGCATCTACACCAAGGCCGCCGACGTCGGCGCCGACCTCGTCGGCAAGGTCGAGGCCGGCATCCCCGAGGACGA
>DATAXV010000218.1:0-56619 GCA_036272915.1 Candidatus Dormiibacterota bacterium | reverse complement strand
GTCCTGCGCCAGATCCCCACCCTTCCCGACCTCGCCGGCATCGGTCTGGTCGTGGCCGGAGTCGCCGTGCACTTGCCGGCTCCCGAGTCGGGCCTCGCAGATCGGACACCCATGGCCGGGCGGGACATCGTACCTTCATCCGATGGCCGCCAACGAACAAACGCACGATCCGGGCTGGGAGCGCGCCGCCGAGCTCGCCGCGCCCGTGGCCGAGGCCGGGGCCCGGCCGATCGAGCTGGGCCACGGGGAGATCCGGGTGGGCACGGCATCCTGGACCGACCCGACGATGACGGCGAAGGGCGTCTTCTATCCCGAGGGCGCGAGCAGCGCCGAGGACCGGCTGCGCTACTACGCCAGCCGCTTCTCCGTGGTCGAGGTCGACGCCACCTACTACGCGCTCCCCCAGGAGCAGATGTCGCGCCGCTGGGTCGAGCGGACGCCGGACGGCTTCCGCTTCGACATCAAGGCCCACGCGCTGATGACCGGCCAGCCGACCGAGACCAAGCGCCTGCCCAAGGCGATCCGCGAGGCGCTGCCCGAGGAGGTCGCGGCCAAGGCCCGGATCTACGCCCGCGACCTGCCCGGAGAGCTCCAGGAGGAGGTCTGGAGCAGCTTCCGAACGGCGATCCTCCCCCTCTCCGACTCGGGACGGCTGGGCGCCGTCTTCCTCCAGTTCCCGCGGTGGGTCTTCCCGTCGCACGAGGCCAGGGAGCAGATCCGGGAGGCCCGCCGGCGCCTCGACGGCCTGCAGATCGCGGTCGAGTTCCGCCACAACTCCTGGTGGAACGAGAAGAACGCCGAGCGCACGATGCGCTTTCTCGAGGACAACAAGATCCCCTACGTCGCCGTCGACGAGCCCCAGGGCTTCAAGAGCTCGGTGCCGCCGGTCGCCGCCGTCACCTCACCTGACCTCGCCGTCTTCCGGTTCCACGGCCGCAACGCCGAGACCTGGGAGGCGAAGAACATCACGCCCGCCGAGCGGTTCCGCTATCTCTACGACGAGGACGAGCTGGCCGACTGGGTGCCGCAAATCCGGCGTGCCTCTCAGGGCGCCGCCCAGACCCATGTGCTGATGAACAACTGCTTCAGCAACTACGGCACCACCAACGCCGCCCAGATCGCCAACCTGCTACACGAGATCGAGGTCGCCCGAGCCGGCTCGTCATAGGCGAATCCGCGCTTTTTCGATATTTGAAATACCCGCTTCGATGGCGGTCGGGTCCGCCATCAACCCTCCGACCTCCGTGCGCCTGCGCGACGATGAGGATGACGGAGTGCGAACACGAACTGGCACGATCTTGACCCGGTGCGGATTCGAGGCCTAGCCTTTTAGTAGACAAAGCGTATTTCAAATAACGGAAATCAGAGTCGGAGGGCCAGTCGATGGTGGACACGGAAGCGGGAGGTACGGGCAGCAGATGACGCTCAGGTTCGCGTACAGCACGATCAATTGGGGCGCCGATTGCGATCTGACGCAGGCTGCGGCCGAGATCCGGGAAAGCGGCTGGCGCGCGGTCGAGCTCTTCGGCCACTCGCTCGACCTGGTCGGCACGCCGGCCTCCCTCCGGCGGCGCATCGGCGGTCTCGAGGTGGCGACCCTCTTCGGCCACGTCCGGGCACCCTTCCGCACTCCCGCCCAGATCGAGGGCCACCGCCGCCAGCTGGAGTTCGCGGCCGAGGTGGGCGCTGCCGCCTACGGGCTGGTCGGCGGCACCCGCCTCCGCCAGCGCACCCCCCTCGCCGGGGAGTACGCGGACCTGGCCGCCCTCCTCGAGGAGATCTCCGTCTACGGGGCCGAGCTCGGTGTCGACGTCGCCTACCACCCTCACTCCGGCTGCACCGTGGAGACGGCGGAGGAGACCGACCTGGTCCTGGGGCAGGCGCCGCACGCCAAGCTGTGCCTCGACGTCTCCCACGTCGCCCTGGCCGGCGAGAACGCCGTCGAGCAGCTTCGCCACTTCCGCGAGCGGATCTCCTACATCCACCTGAAGGACTGGGCCGACGGCCACTTCGTCGGCCTCGGCGAGGGCATCCTCACCTCCTCCTGGCCAGCGATCATGAGCGAGATCAGCGGATCCGGCTTCGACGGCTGGGTCGTCGTCGAACAGAGCCGAAGCGACGTCTCCCCCGCCGACAGCGCGAGCGCCAACGCCGGCTTCCTGCGCCAGCTCGGCTACGAGCCGGCGGCGACGGTGGCAGTCTGACATGCGGGTCGCGCTCATCGGCTGTGGGTTCATGGGCCAGCGCCACGTCCGCGGGCTGGGCCGGCTGCACGACATCGGCTACGGCGGGATCGAGCTCGCCGCGGTATGCGACGCCGACGGGGTCCGCGCGGCCGAGGCCGCCGACCTCGCCCACTCCCTGACCGGCACCCGGCCGGCGATCTTGAGCGCCGGCGAGGTCCTGGCCGGCGGCACCGGCATCGAGGGCGCGCTGGTCGTCACCCCACCCGCCGACCACGAGACGACCGTGGGCGCGGCCCTGGAGGCCGGGCTCCACGTGCTCGTCGAGAAGCCGATCTCGATCACCGTCGGCTCCGGCAGCCGGATCATCGCCCGGGCGGCCGCGGCGGGCCGGCTCCTGGCCGTGGCCGAGAACTACCGGCGCGATCCGATCAACCGCCTGGCGCGGGCGCTCCTCGACGCGGGTGCGGTGGGCACCGTCTACCGCGCCGAGCAGAGTTCGACCGGCCGCGGCGGCCAGATCGCGATCTCGGTGTGGCGGCACCGGAAGGTGAGCGGCGGGATCCTCGTCGACATGGGCGTCCACTACGGTGACATCCTCCAGTATCTGGTCGGCCCGCTGGACACGCTGACCGGCCTCTCGCGGAGGATCGAGGACTCCCGGCAGGACGCGCAGGGCCAGTGGCACGAGGTCGACTCCGAGGACGTTTGCCTGGGCCTGGCCACCACCGTCTCCGGCGCCCTGGTGCAGTGGTCGATGGACTACGCGGCCCGCGACGAGCGTCTCTTCCGGCGGGTCGTCTACGGCACCGAGGGAACGCTGCACCTCCCCCACGACCGCTCGGGCGAGGCGCTTCGGCTGTTCCGCGAGGTCGAAGGGACGGTGCGGGAGCTGGACCAGGCGGATCTCATGGGCCTGGTCCCGGACTTTCACACCGACGGGGTGACCGCCGCGCTCTTCGGCGGCGACCGGCTGGCCAACTACGAGCTTCCCTTCCCGGTCATCGACGCCAACCTGCTCGCCATCGAGCAGGCGGACTTCGCCGACGCGGTCAAGGAGGGCCGGCTTCCCGAGGTGACCGGCGAGATCGGGCTCTCGGCCCTCGCCGTCGCCTACGGCTGGTTCGAGGCGGCGGAGCTGGGACGGGCGATCCGCGTCGCCGAGGTCATCGAACGGGGAGGTCCCTACCAGGCGGCGATCGACGCCAACTTGGCCTCCACGGAGATGGTGTGAGCGCGTAGACCTCAGCCCTGACTGAGGGCGAACGTCGAACGTGACGGACATCGGCTCCGGCTGCGAACGAGATCTTTCGAGGCCCGCTTCGAAGGCTCCCTTGCTACGATGCTCCCTCGAAGGAGAAGAGGAATCAATCCCAGTGGCAACGGAGGCGTCGCCGGATCACCGTGGACGTGGAGGGCCATCCACAGGATCTCCCTCTTCCGGCTGGCAATGCTCCTGTGTTGCCGTGAGCTGTGCCCATCGGCGCGAGCGCATGTCGGCCGGCCTCGACCCGCGTCGCGCCTCGCCTTGCCAGTCACTCAGATGCCTCCCCGCGACTGCCGGGCATGCGTTCTGACAGCGTTGACAAAGCTGCATCCGAGGAGTAGTAATTGGTGGACCGCCACTTGTCGATGAAACGACAGGGAAAAGCTCAATAGATCGGGAAGGGTCGAGACCTCAGCAATGGCTTCTGGAGGATTGACAGCTTCGGGCCAGAGCAGGAGCCCGGCCCCACAGAGCAATGGGCGAGGGAAGGAGAGGTCGGGATTCCGGTTCGGAACCCACATCCGGGAGCGCCCGGGGCCAGTAGAAGAGGGAGGAGCATCGATGGCGAATGGCGCCATGGGAAGACCGTGGCTGGAAGGGGGCGGTGAAAGGCCCCCTCGCCGACGACGTCCTTCCCCGCCAGTTCTCCGCTCGTCGGCTGCCAGCAGGCACCGTGACGCGACGATCCCTCTGTCCAGCCGCAAGCTCCCAACTCTCGGTCTGGTAGGAGGATGACGCCCATGCCGGACGCCGCACACACCGGAGCCACGCCCGTCGGGTCTGACACACTGGTCCAAGTCAAGGACCTGGAGGTCAGGTTCGACACCGTTCTGGGCACGGTGAGGGCACTGAACGGCGTCAGCTTCAGCATCGGCAGGGGCCGCGTGGTCGGCATCGTCGGCGAGAGCGGATCCGGTAAGACCATGACCGGGCTCGCGATCATGCAGCTGATCCCCAAGCCCGGGCAAGTGACCGCCGGCGAGATCCTGCTCAAGGCCGACCGCGACAAGCCGTCCAGGGACCTCCTACGTCTGGATCGTGACAGCCCCGAGATGCGACACATTCGCGGCGACCAGGTCGGGATGATCTTCCAGGAGCCGATGACCTCCCTCAATCCGGTCTACACGGTCGGGAACCAGATCGAGGAGGCGATCCTCCTCCATCAGACCGGCAACCGGGACGAGGCCCTGCGGGGAGCCGTGGACATCCTCCGGCGCGTCGGCATGCCCAACCCCGAGCGCGTCGTGACGCAGTATCCGCACGAGCTGTCCGGAGGCATGCGCCAGCGGGCCATGATAGCCATGGCCCTCTCCTGCAACCCTGACCTTCTCGTCGCCGATGAGCCGACGACCGCACTCGACGTCACCACGGAGTCACAGATCCTGCAGCTGATGCGGGATCTCCAGGCCGACTTCGGGATGTCGATCATGTTCATCACCCACAACATGGGTGTGGTCGCCCAGATGTGCGACGAGGTCGCCGTCATGTACCTCGGCCGGATCGTCGAGAAAGCCACCGTCGACGACATCTTCTACAACCCCAAACACCCCTACACCGTCGCCCTGCTCCGGTCGATCCCTCGGATCGGGCGTCGCGGAGGGAAACTCGAGGTCATCGAGGGGTCGGTGCCCGACCCCTACACGACCGTCCCCGGCTGCCCCTTTCATCCCCGCTGCCCGGCGAGGATCGCCGGCGTCTGCGACCGGCTGGTGCCCCTGGAGACCACCGTCGACGGCGACGGCCACACCGTCCGCTGTCACCTCTACCCCGGCAGCACGGTCGGTGCCGAGCCGGGGACCAGCGGTCTCGCCCTGAATGAGGACGGGACCGAGGTGCCTGCGACAGGAGAGCTCTCGTGACCGAAACCAGCACCGCCGCGGCCAGGCCCGACGGCACGAGCGACCGGCCGCTGCTCCAGGTCACGGATCTGCGGAAGTACTTTCCGATCAAGGGCGGCCTCTTCCGGCACACCGTGGGCCAGGTCAAGGCCGTCGACGGCGTCTCCTTCGACCTCGGCGAGGGAGAGACGCTGAGCCTCGTCGGCGAGAGCGGCTGCGGGAAGACGACCACCGGACGCGCGATCATCCGGCTGCTCGAACCCACCAGCGGCGATGTCATCTTCCGGGATCCCGAGCTCGGCGAGGTCAACATGGCCAAGCTCGACTCCCGCCAGCTGCGCCGGGTCTGGACGAACATGCAGATGATCTTCCAGGACCCGTTCTCCTCCCTCGATCCTCGAATGACGGTCGGCCGCATCATCGCTGAGCCGCTCACCATCCACGGTGTCCACGGCGGAGCCCGGCTTCGCGACCGGGTGGCGGAGCTGCTGACCCTGGTCGGCATGCGTCCCGAGCACGCCAGCCGTTATCCGCACGCCTTCAGCGGCGGCCAGCGGCAGCGCCTCGGCATCGCCCGAGCCCTCGCCCTCAACCCAAAGCTGCTGATCTGCGATGAGCCCGTCTCCGCCCTCGACGTCTCGGTCCAGGCACAGGTCCTCAACCTGCTCGAGGATCTGCAGCAGCGGCTCGGGCTGACCTACGTCTTCATCGCCCACGACCTCAGCGTCGTCGAACACATCGCCGACCGCGTGGCCGTTATGTACGTCGGCCACATCGTCGAGATCGCCCCCACCGAGGAGCTCTACGCCAATCCCAAGATGCCCTACACGGAGGCTCTCCTGGGCTCGATTCCGACACCTGACCCACGCAATCGGCACCGGCCCGCGCGCCTCCCCGGCGACGTCCCCAGCCCGGCCAACCCGCCGTCCGGCTGCTACTTCCACCCCCGCTGCCAGTACGCCAAGGACATCTGCTCGAAGGAGAGCCCGCCCCTCGCCGAGGTCGCACCCGGCCACCTGGCCGCCTGCCACTTCGCCAAGGAGCTCGCGCTCAGGGGCGTTCCCAGCGCAGCCGAGATTCCCGTCCTGCAGGCGCCCGGGATGCGGCCGCCGGGTGGGACGGAGTCCGCCGGCGACGGAGACCAGGCGTAGGGATATGCAGCCGCTTCCAGGTCCCGGCCCTGCGCCTTCGATCTCAAACGATCAAGCCGGGTGCTTCCCACATTTGATGGCCGACGGTAACGGGGGGATGGTGGCATCAGGCCGCCGAGGCTCTCCGCCATCGGTCGCGAGAGGAGAAGGCCCTCAGGTGATACGAGGCAGGCGAAGATCCCGAACCGGACGGAGGGATCGAAGGGCCGGGCCGATGATGGGCTCCGTGGAGGGAGTGGCCGACCCAGCATCGCTCAGGTCGTCATCGCTCGTTGGAGAGGGCCGTGCGCCCAAGCTCCGCACAGGTCAGTTGGAGGTTTGTTGAAGGTGTTCGAGAAGAAGGGGATTGAGAGGCGCGACTTCCTGCGCCTGTCAGCGGTGATGGCGGCGGGGACGATCGTCGCGGCCTGCGGCGGCAACAGCGGCAACTCCGGCTCTGGCGGGTCGAGTTCCGCGTCGGTGACGCAGCGCGGCACCTATCACATTACGAAGACCGACGTCGAATACATTCAGGACATCGCCTTCAAGGGCACCCTGAAGGAGTCGCCGCAGCTGGCCAGCATGGTCAAGGCCGGGCAGCTCCCGCCGGTCAAGCAGCGGGTGCCAAGTCCGCCCTACGTCGAGCCGATGGAATGGCTGGTCGAGGGCAAGTACGGCGGCAGCTGGACCTGGGTCTGCTCCGACCCGACCGACCAGCAGACGTCGAACAACCTGATCAACGGCATGTACGGGCACTCGCCTCTGCGCTGGCTCCATGACGGCGCCGCGATCGGGCCCTTCATGGCGCACAGCTGGACCTGGAACAGCGCGTTCACGCAGCTGACGCTCCACTTCCGGCAGGGCCTCAAGTGGTCGGACGGCCACGCCTGGTCGGTCGACGACATCATCTACTGGTGGGAGGACGAGATCAACACCCTGCCCGGGTGGGTCGCGTCCCAGGAGTTCCGCTCCAGCAAGGGCACTCCGGTCACGATGGCGAAGGTCGACGACTACACCCTGCGCCTCGAGTACGACGCCCCGACGCCGCTGGCGGTCGACTTCGTCGCGATGTGGGCCAAGCGCGGGACCAGCTCCATCAACACGGGCGGTGTCGGCCCGCAGATGATGGACCCCAAGCACTATCTGTCCCAGTTCCACATCAAGTACAACCCCAGTCTTCCGAGCACGTGGGCGACGGACTACATGCAGAAGGTCGACTGGCTGCGCAATCCGGACAACCCGACGATGGCGGCCTGGAAGGCCAAGGACTACAAGTCCGGTCAGTACATCACGGTCGAGCGCAACCCGTACTTCTGGGCGATCGACAAGTGGGGCAACCAGCTCCCCTACATCGACGAGCTGACCAACGAGAACTATCAGGACCCCAACTCGATGCGGCTTGCCATCCAGCAGGGCAAGGCGGACTTCGTGACCGGCGACCAGATCGGGCTGACGCTGTCCGACGTCTCCACGCTCTCCAGCACCCAGGGCATGGACCTCTGGTACTGGGACAGCGGCTCGGGCACCGCGTCCATGTACTTCTTCAACCGCGACTACTTCGACGAGAACTACCGGAACCTGTTCCGCAACAAGACCTTCCAGCAGGCGATGTCCCTCGCCTACAACCGAGACCAGGTACGCAAGACCATCTACTTCGAGCAGGGCGAGATCACCACGGGGACGATGAGCCCGAAGGCGGTCGAGTACCACGTCGGACAGGGTCCGCAGATCTTCGAGCAGTGGCGCACTCAGTACAGCAAGTACGATCTGACCAAAGCCGGGCAGATGCTGGACTCGATCGGTGTGAAGAAGAACGGTCAGTGGCGGACCTTCGCCGACGGCAGCCCGCTCAAGATCCTCATCCAGTACGCCTCCAACGCCAACCCGGCCGACATCAACAAGTGCCAGCTCCTGGCCTCTGACTGGCAGAAGGTCGGCATCAACGCGGTCGACGACCCCGTCCAGCCGACCAGCCGGCTCACGCTCTGGGGCCAGGGCCAGCTGATGACCTACTGCGACTGGGAGGTCGGCGACGGTCCCAACTGCCTCACCTACGTCAACTGGCTCGTCCCCGAGGACAACCAGCGGTGGGCCCCGATGGAGGGCGAGTGGTTCCTGCTCCAGGGCACGCCGCAGGAGGGCCAGCAGGCGAACCTGAGCCCGTGGTCCCGCAACCCGGCCTGGCTGCAGCCCGATGCCGGCGGCCCGGTGGAGAAGCTCCAGGCGCTCCTCAAGCAGGCGGTGAGCAACACCGATTTCTTCAAGCGCAACTCGATGGTCTGGGAGATCATGAAGGTGCACATGGAGGAGGGGCCCTTCTTCGTCGGCACCGTGGCCAACTACCCGCAGGTGGAGATGGCGAAGACGGACCTCAAGAACGTCCCCCGTCAGAACCAGACCTGGACCGGAGGCTTCACCAACCCCTGGACGATCGTGCCCAACGGGAAGTACAGCCCCTGGACGTGGTTCTGGGAGAACCCGAGCCAGCACTCGTAGATGCTCACCTACCTGGCGCGCCGCCTCGGTTACATGATCATCCTGCTCTGGGTGATCTCGATCGTCGGCTTCTGGCTGATCAACCTGCCCCCGGGCACGGCGCTGGACATCAAGATCCAGCAGATCGAGGCCCAGGGCGGTACGGTCTCCACCCAGCAGATCCAGGCGCTGGAGCAGGCCTACGGCCTCAACCTGCCCCTGCCCGAGCGGTATCTGCAGTGGATGGGCGGCGTGCTCCACGGCAACTTCGGCCAGTCAATCGTCTTCGGTCAGCCGGTGGCCTCGCTGTTGTGGAGCCGTATCGCCTTCACCCTCATCATCGCCATCACCGGGCTGATCATGGCCTGGCTGGTGGCGGTGCCGATCGGCGTGTACTCGGCAACACACCGGTACACGATGCCCGACTACGTGATCACGGCGCTGCAGTTCATCGGCGTCGCCGTCCCCGAGTTCCTGCTCGCCCTGATACTCCTCGTGTTCGCGGCCGATGTCCTCGGCCAGCACAATATCGGCGGCCTCTTCTCGGCGCAGTACCAGAACTCCCCCTGGAGCATCGGCAAGATCGTCGATTTCTTAGGCCACCTCTGGATACCGGTGGTCGTCATCGCCATCACCAGCACTGCCTGGCAGTCGCGGGTGATGCGAGCCAACATGCTCGACGTGCTCAACTACCAGTACGTGCAGACGGCGCGTGCGAAGGGCGTTCGCGAGTCGCTCGTGATCTGGAAGCACGCGGTGCGGAACGCGCTGCACCCGATGGTCATGGCGCTGGGCACGCAGCTGCCGCTGCTGCTTTCCGGAGAGCTCGTCGTCTCGATCGTGCTCAACCTGCCGTCGGACGGGCCTCTGTACTACGAGGCGCTGCAGAACAAGGACATGTACCTGGCGATGGCCTTCCTGATGGTCACCGCCGCGCTCCTCGTTCTCGGCAACCTCCTCGCCGACCTGGGCCTGGCCTGGCTCGATCCGCGGGTTCGGTTGGAGTAGTCATGGCAGTCGCAATCCCGCTCGAAGACGTCGCCAAGGTGCAGGACGTCGGTCAGATCTCCCAGTTCACGCTTATGCGGCGGCGGTTCATGCAGAGCAAGCTGTCGCTCTTCGGCATCGTCGCCCTGGCCATCCTCTACGCGATGGCGATCCTGGCGCCCTTCCTGGCGCCGTACGATCCGACCGCACCGGACTCCTCGAACATCCTGCGCCCGCCGTCGACGCTCGCCTTCGCCAACGGTTCGCTCTCCGTGTGCGGGCAGACCCAGATCCTCAACCCGAGGACCCTCACGTACCACTACGCGCCGGACTGCGGCAAGTCCCAGCCGCTGACGCTGTTCGGCCAGGGGTATTCGTACAAGCTCCTCGGGATCATTCCCGCCAACCGCCATCTCTTCGAGGTCAACGGGAACTACAAGATCTATCTCCTCGGCACCGACGAATTGGGTCGCGACATGCTGGCGCGCATCCTCAAGGGCGCCCAGGTCTCGCTGACCGTAGGTGTCGTCGCCGTCATCATCACCACCATCGTCGGAGGACTGCTGGGCACTGTCTCCGGCTATTTCGGCGGCCTCATCGACACCGTCATGCAGCGGGTCATCGAGTTCCTGCTCTCGATGCCCACGCTCGCCCTGTGGATGGTGCTGACGGCGATCCTGCCGGTGGGCATGCCCATCGTCGAACGATACTTCCTGATCACGCTCATCCTCGCCCTCATCGGCTGGACCGGGCTGGCGCGGCAGGTCCGGGGCAAGGTCATGGGCTACAAGGCACAGGACTACACCTCGGCGGCGCGCCTCTCCGGCGCTTCGCACTGGCGAATCATCGTCCAGCACCTGGTCCCCAACTCGTTCAGCCACATCGTCGCCGTCGCCGCGCTCGGCATCCCGGCCGCGATCCTGGCCGAGACCACGCTGAGCTTCCTCGGCCTGGGCATGCTGCCCCCGGCCATCAGCTGGGGCGTCCTGCTGGAGGAGATGCAGAAGGTGCAGGTCGTCGAGCAGGACACCTGGCTGATGATCCCGGCCGCACTGGTCGTCTTCGCGGTGACCTGCTTCCTGCTGATAGGTGACGGCCTGCGAGACGCGGTCGACCCCTATGGCTAAGCCGGCATGTCGATCGTCCGGGTGCTGTGGCCGACCCGCTGTTTTCGCGGCGTGACTTGGCGGGTGCGCTCCAAGAGCGCACCCTCCCCGCCAGCCGCGGGCCGAAGCGGTGATTCCAGCAGAAGCGGAGCCGTTTCGTGAGTAGCCCCGCGCTCGCCGTCCTCTTCACCATGAACTGCATGGCGCCGGCACGGGCACGTCGCGTGAACCTGCGGCCTCGCACGTGGACGATGTCGGCGCGCTCGATCGACAGCTTCTGCTCGACCCTGCTCTCCTCCGGGCAGCGGCCGACGCTGTTCTGCGCGCTGCCCGTCGTGGCCAACCACACGCCCCTCCTGGAGGAGTACGCGGACGCCGGCGCCGAGATCGGGCTTCTGCTCGATCCGGCCGACCTCCATGCCAACCTACGTCACCAGCTCGGGCACTACGGCCGGGACGACCAGCGGGAGATCGTCAGGGCCTCGATCCATCACTTCACGCAGCTTTTTCGGTCCCGCCCCCGCTCGGTGCGGACCGTGGAATTCTCCGCCAGCGATGACACCTTCGGCGTCCTCAGGGACTCGGGGTTTCTCCAAGGATCGGTGTCCAGCCCGGGCCGGCGCGTCAGCAAGTACCAGGCGATGTGGGAGGGCGCCATCCCCGACCCTCACCTTGCCGCCAGGGACGATAAGTTGGGGGCCGGCGATCTCGAGTTTCTCGAGATTCCGGTCACCACCGACGCGAACCAGTCCGCCGGTGGCGTGGCGCCCGAGCTGAACTTGGACATTGGCGACTTCAGCAAGTGGCACTGGCCACTGGCCCAAGGGCAGCTCGATCGGATGGAGCGTGAGGGCGTCGGATTCCGCGCGCTCTGCTGGCTGGCCAGCAACGGCGCGCCCTACGGCGACTCGGCCGGTACCTCGGCCAGAGCGCTCGCGAGCGCGATCGATTATGTTGATACGCTCCATTCCCGCTTCGAGGTCAGGCCGCTGACCGTCGCCGCCGCACACACCGATTTTCGCCGCGAGGTAACCACCGCATGCTGAAGCCGCCCCCCGAGGGTCTCCCCCATTTCCGCGGTGTCGATACGTTCTCCGATCACCTCGGCCGCTTCAAGTTCCGTGTGCCATTCGGCTGGCAGCGTGAGGAGCTCGACGACGAGCGTGACGGAATGATGTTCCTACGCGACCCGGATGATCCCGACACGCACATCTCCTGCTGGATCACCAAACTCGAGCACGCCGTCAAGGCCGAGGACCTCGACCTCCTCCGCAACGGCGTCGAGGAGGGGCTGGGGCAGCTGCCCGGTTGCACGGTGGAGTCACGGTCGGACGACAGCTACGGCAACCTCATCAAGTTCGAACGCGTCTTCACCTACGGCGAAGAAGGGCCCCGCAAGCGGAAGGCCTGGTACCTCTACGCGGAGGTGTGGATGATCGTCCTCGCCTGGCAGGGCGCCACCCCGGACTGGTACGAGTACGGGCTGCCCATGGGCAACTACGCGTTTGCGACGATGGACGTTCCCGATTGGCTCTGGCTGGCAACCGACCGGGATCTGGGCTTCCGTCCGTGACCGCTGTCCCTGCTGGGCCCGGCGGTCGCTGAGGCGCAGGCACCGGCCGGGTCCGTGGAACCGAGCGGAGATCCCTTCTCGCCTCACCAACTCCCGGTGGCCGGTCTGCTCCACGATCGTCCCGTCAAGGACCGCGATCACATCCCTGCTGGTCGCTGGTCGGTGTCCCCCCGGCCGAAGGCGCGGCTTACCGCTCGCCCGAGGGCTGAAGGTCAGGGGCGTGCTCGAGGCGGCGTAGATCCCGGCCCTGTAGGCGCCGGTGCCGAGGCCGTCACCGGGTGGGCACGGGAGAACCGGCGGTGCCGCCGCCGAGGCGTAGTCTTTCGAAGTCGACCGCGATGAGAACCCATGAGCCCACGGGCCCCCAGTACCTGGTCTGCTACGGCCTGTTCGTCTGCGTGCTCGGCCTGTCCGTCGCCGTCTTCTTCGCCTGGCAGGGGGTCTTCGACGTCGGGACCCAACGCATCCTGGGCAACGTCCACACTGCCAGGGTCGTCTATCCCGCGCTCTGCCTAGCCATGGGCGTCGCCCTCCTCGCCGTGGTCATGGCCGGCGAGTATGCCCTGCGCAAGGCCCTGGAGCGCGGCCGCTTGCGCCGTCGCTTCTTGAGCTTCGCGGTGCCGCTGGTCGTGATCGCGGTGGTCGGCGTGCTCGCCCATGAGGCCTTCCTCCTGACCCTGGGATGAGCTGCGCCCGCGCCAAGAGCGCTTGTTCTAGGCGCCCATAGCTTCACGCCGCCGGCGGGAGCCATCGGGGGTGCTCGCAGGGGTCGCCGTATTCCGGCGCCACACGCGGGTGATGTATGTCGCCGAGTGGCGGACGCGCCGTCTCCGCCCCTCAGGCATAGGCGCCGGCCTGGATCCGGTAGAGCCGGGCATAGGTCCCCTGCCGGCCCATCAGCTCGGCGTGGCCGCCCAGCTCGGTGATCCTCCCCCCCTCGAGGACCGCGATCAGATCCGCCTCACGGGTGGTCGAGAAGCGGTGGGAGATGAGCAGGGTGGCCATCCCCGCCCGCCGCCCCGCTTCGGCGAAGCCGCGAAAGATCGCGTGCTCGGTGTCGGCGTCAAGGGCCGAGGTGGGCTCGTCCAGGATCAGGAGCGCGGGGCTTCCCCGGAGCAGGCAGCGGGCCAGGCCCAGCTTCTGCCACTGGCCTCCGGAGAGGTCGACGCCGCCCGGCCATCGCGCCCCGAGCTGGGCGCCGAGGCCGCCGGGCAGGTTCGACGCCAGGTCGCCGGCGCCGGCCCGCCCCAGCGCCGCCAGAACCTCCTCCTCGGCGGCCTCCGGCTGCAGGCGTCCCAGCGCCACGGCCTCGCCCAGCGACGTCTCGAAGCGGGTCACGTCCTGGAAGGCGCCGCTGCAGAGGCGGCGCCAGCTCGCCGGCTCGATCCGGTCGAGCGGCACCCCGCCGACCGTGATCCGGCCGCCGGTGGGCTCATAGAGGCGGAGCAGCAGCTTGGCCAGCGAGGTCTTGCCGGCGCCGTTCTCGCCGACCAGGGCCACGATCCGCCCCGGTCGCAGCTCGAGGTCGATCCCGCGCAGCACCTGCCGCCCGGCGCCCGGATAGGTGAACGACACCCGCTCCAGCCTGACCACGCCCCGCTCCGGGGAGGTCGACGTCCCCTCGAGGCGCCGGCGATCGTCGGCCAGCCGGTCGTCGAGCCAGACCATGCGCCGGACCACGGCCTGCATCTGCAGCCAGGCGGCGAGGACGGCGGCGGCGCCGAGGACGACGCCGTTGAGGGAGGCGAGCAGCAGCGCCGTCAGCAGCAGGTCCCCGGGCTGAGCGCGGTGGGCGAGGACAGCGAGGCCGACCACGGCCAGGGCGCCGCCGTAGCCGGCGGCCAGGGTCAGCGCCGCCACGGTCTGGAACAGGGCGCCCCGCCAGACCGCGCCGAGGATCCCCCGGTCGTGCTCGCCGTGGAGGGCGCCGATCCGCCGGATCACCTCGGCCGAGAGGCCGAAGACACGCAGCTCCGCCGCCGGCTCGGGCACGCTGACCAGCCCGAGCAGGTGGCGGACGCCCCGCTCCCGACCCGCCATCGCCTCGGTGGCGCGGCCTGCGCCGGTGGCGGCGGCCCGCGCCGCCACCCCAGCCGGGATCCCGAGCAGAGCGAAGAGCAGAAGCAGCGGCTCGACCCGCGCCAGCAACACGGCGGTGGCGGCCAGCTGCACGGCGACGGTGAGCACCTCGGCCAGCGTCTCGAACGACCAGCAGAGGTACCAGGAGTTGTCCCGCACCACCTCCAGCCGGTCGACGTGCTCGGGCCGCTCCAGGTGCTCGATGCCGGAGATGCCGGCGGCGGTGCCGGCGAACCAGGGCTGCATCACCGAGGCCAGCCGGTCCTGCAGGTCCCGCTGCAGCCGCCGCTGGAGGACGGTGAGCAGTTCGGCACCGGCCAGGGTCGCGACCAGGCCAATCGCGGCCGTGATCGCCGGCGGCGTGGAGCGATCCAGGGCGGCATCGGCCAGGCTGCGGAGCCAGAGCGCGGCGACCGGCCCGGCCAGCCCACCCAGCGGCGTGAGCACGAGCGACGCGACCACGAGCAGTGGCTCGGCGCGAAACGCAGCCGCCGCAATCCGCAGCAGCGACCGGACGTGCCCGGGCAGCGGCGAGGTTGGCTCAGACGCCATCGGCATCCTCCCGGAAGTGGCGCGCCTGAAGTGTGAACATCCGGTCGTAGGCACCGCCGAGCTCGAGGAGCTCGGCATGGGTGCCCTGCTCGGTGATCCGTCCCCTGTCGAGCACGCAGATCCGGTCGGCGCGGCGGACGGTCGAGAAGCGGTGCGAGATCAGGATCGTGGTCAGTCCCCGGGTCAGGTCCAGGAAGCGGTCGAACAGCTCCGCCTCGGCCCGCACATCCAGCTCCGCCGTCGGTTCGTCGAGGATCAGCACGGTGGCTCCCGCCTCGACCGCGCGCAGGGCGCGGGCCAGCGCAAGGCGCTGCCACTGCCCGCCGGAGAGGTCTCGGCCGCCGGGATAGAGGCGGGAGAGGGTGGACTCCCACCCCTGCGGCATCGACTCGATCAGGGACAGCACGCCGGCGTTCGCCGCCGCCCGGCGGGCGGCGGCCCGGTCGTCCCACTGCTCCCCGGCGCCGAAGCCGATGTTCTCCAGCACCGTGAGCTGGTAGCGGCTGTAGCCCTGCGACAGCACCGCCAGCTGCCGGCGCCAGGAGGCGGCGTCGATCTCACCGAGGTCGATCCCGTCGACGGTGATCCGCCCCTCGAGCGGTTCGTACATGCGGGTCAGGATCCGGATCAGGGTGCTCTTGCCGGCACCGTTGACACCGACGACGGCCGTCGACCGTCCCGCCTCGAGGGTCAGGTCCAGCCCGTCCAACACCCGCTCATCCCGTCCCGGATAGCCAAAGCCCACACCCTCCAGGCGGATCGCCCGTCGGGGGGCCTCGGCAAGGTCGCCAGCTCCCGTGCCGCCCCCGGCGAGCTCCGGTCGCCGGTCGAGATCGAGGATGGGGATGACGAACTCCCGCGCATAGCGGATGCCCCAGGTGCCGAAGGAGATCGATCCGGTCGCCGCCACCGCCTGGAGCAGGGCCTGGCCGTAGAGGGCGACCTGCGCTGGCCCGAGGGTGCCGGAGGCGATGCCGTGAAAGACGGCGGCGACCACCAGGAGGTCGGCACCGGCGACGATGATCACGAGGGCCAGGGCCAGCGGCAGCCACCGCCGGCGGCCCGCGATTCGCGCCTCGCTGAAGCTGCGGACCAGATCCCGGAGACGGCCGACGAAGAGCTCGGGGAGGCCGAAGAGGCGGACCTCCTTGGCGGCGGGGAGGTCGACGAGGAGCCGCTCTACGTACGCCGAACGGCGGGACTCCTCGTCGTGGGCCTCACGAACGGCGAGATCGCGGCTGGTCATCATCGCGGTCAGCAGCCGGGATACGAGCCACGCCCCGCCGACGGCGAGCGCCGCCCAGAGCCGGAAGCGGCCGAGGATGGCGAGCGCACCGGCGAAGGCGATCACGCCGGAGGCGATGCTGCCGAGCTGGCCGGAGACGTCGCCCAGGCGCAGGGGATTCCAGCCGTCGCCTCGGCCCCGGGCGATCGCGCCCTGCAGGGCGTCCTCCTCGAGATGGCCGATGCCGGTCGGCGCCAGCAGGCGGCGGGCGAAACGAAAGCGGACGTGGCCCCAGAGCCGGGAGTCGAGCGAGGCGGCCATCGCCTGCTGCAGCGGGCCGCCGGCGATGAGGGCGGCGTAGCTGCCAGAGGCGGCGAGCACCGTGATCAGGAGAGCGGTCCGAGTCGGGGCCGGGGAGGTCGCCGCGGCCACGAGCAGGGCGGTCGTGATCGTGGTCAGGATCGGCAGAAGGCCGCGGACCATGACCATCGCCATCAGCGCCAGGGACCAGCCCGGCGAGGACGCCGGCAACAGCCGGATCAGGCGTCCGGCGTCGATCCAGTACGAGGCCAGGTCACCGGCCTGGCTGCGGAGCTGGGTGGGAATGGCGGGTCAAAAGTGTCGGGCAACGGCCATCGGTCCTCCACGTTAGCATGGTCCCATCTCGACCCACCTCCGTCGCAGCCCATGCCCCCGACCGGTCGGTCGTCCGCGTCCACGGTGATCACCGGCGGTCGCCTGCATGTCCGACGATAGGCCCGAGGCACCTCCTCAGTTCTCCCCCGACGGCCGCTACTGGTGGGATGGAGAATCATGGATCCGCGTCCAGGATCTGCTCACCGATCCCCCCGCTCAGCCGGCGGAGCGTCCCGCGGGTGAGGCCGGGCGTGGGGCGATCTCGCGGCAGCGCGGGCTGATCGCCGTCGCCGCGGCGCTGGTCGTGATCATCGTGGTCGTCGCCGCGGCCGCCTATCTCCACGTCATTCCCGGTATCGGCACCGCCACGCCCACCCCTGCCCCGACGGCAGGGGCGACACTGCCACCCGCGCCGCCGCCGACCGACATCGCCGGCGCCCTCGACAACGCCGGCATCAGCGACGACGGCCTCGCCGACAGGGCCGACTTCGACGGCTATGGCTACAGCTACTCGGCGGAGGCCCTGGCCAACGCCGGCGTCTATCCGGGCCTCCCCCTCACCGCGGCGGGGATGACCTTCACCTGGCCGTCGGCCGGGCCGGGCAAGGCCGACAACCTGGTCGCCCAGGATCAGACCATCCCGGTGCGCCGCTTGCAAAAGACGGCCCGAATCGGCTTCCTGGGGTCATCGACCGGCGGTGCCGCTCACGGCGAGGCGACCCTCAACTACTCCGACGGGACCAGTACCCACTTCGACCTCGGCTTCTCCGACTGGACACTCGACTACGGCAAGTCGGAGCCGGCGTTCGGCAACGTGGCCGCGGCGCGGATGACCTACCGCAACTGCGACTGCGGCCAGCAGAAGGTCGCGACCTGGGTGTTCCTCGCCAGCCTCCCGGTCGACCCATCGAAGACGCTGACCTCGGTCCAGCTGCCCCAGCCGACGGGACCTGGGATGATCCACGTCTTCGCCATCGGCGTGTCGACCCGGCCGATGGCGGGACCGGTGATCGAGTCGCTCAGCCCATCCTCGGCGGCGGGCGGGCAGCAGGTCACGATCATCGGGAGGGGCTTCGGCGACGACCAGGGCACCGGGTACGTGACCCTGAGCGACCAGGGCACCACCTGGGCCAACCCCAACAGCGCGAACCCGCTCGTCGTCGACAGCTGGTCGGCGACCCGGATCACGTTCACGGTGCCCACCACCGTCGCCGGCAAGGCGTCGGTTCACGCCTGGGCGGGGACGGCCGCCACCATCGGCGTCGTCGACGACGGCGGCAAGGTCAGCACCAACCAGGCCGTGCTGGAGATCGTGGCCGATCGCTGAGCGTCCGCTGTCCAGGTCCGGAGTCGACCACGTCGAGGCGGCGGTGCGGGCCGTCCGCCTCGCCATCGAGGCCGGCGCCGAACCGATCGGGCCATCCACGCACGAGGTCCGGACGCTCGCGGTGCAGCCTGTCCCAACCGTGCTCAAGGTCTTCCGTCCCGGGCACCGCGACCAGGGGCGCTGCGAGTGGCTGGCACTTCGCCGGCTCGAGGACGAGCGCCACCGGCGGGTGCCGCGGCCGCTGTGGTCGGATCTCGACCATCCGCTCCCCGCCGTCGCCATGACCCGGCTGCCGGGCGACCCCCTCCCCGACGGGCCATGGACCCACGAGCAGCTGGCGGAGCTCCGACCCTGCTCGCCGGCCTCTTCGCGATCCCGCCAGGCGGCGAGCTGCCTCGGCCCGACCACTCTTCGGCGGCGGCGGCCGGGCCCCTGCGGCTGCGCTGGCCGGCCAGGGTCGAGCCTGAGTGGCCGGATCGCGTCCGCCATGCGTTCGGCGCCGCCGACCGCTGGCTCGCCGGCCTCGAAAGGGATGGACCCTCCCAGCCAGGCCCCGACGTTCTCGGCCGGGCGGACTACAACAGGTCCAACTTCCTCTGGCATCGGGGTCGGCTCGCGCACCTCGACTTCGAGGACGCCCGCCGCCAGGAGCGCGCCTTCGAGCTGGCGGAGCTGGTCGAGCACATCAAGAGCCGGCCAACGTCTGATGACACCTGGGAGACCTTCGTCGGTCAGTTCGCCATGGACGCGGCGGAGCGGAACCGGTATCTGATCGCGCGGCGGCTGATGGCGACGCTCTGCTCCTGCAGCTGCTGCCCGGCAGGCCCGCCTGGCGACACAATCCGGAAGGAACGCTGGAGCTTCAGGCCGAGCGGCTGCTCGCCCTGCTCGACGGCGGCTGACGGCGCTCGACACTCTGTTGACATCGCGGCACGGCGGTCCTACAGCCCCGTGGGACGCTCGACGTGCGGCATACGGGGGGTCCCGCCGCATCCGAGGATCGGGACACCTCGGATCCGCGTCGCGAAGTGCGATGTGGGGTGGGACCGCTTGAGGTCCCACCCTCATCCGCACGGGCCGGCGTCCGACCCGCCTGGATCAGCTTCCGGCGCTCATGCTCGTGCGCATCAGCCAGACGTCGTACGGGCCGTAGAGCGACATGTTGAAGAAGACGTCGGGTCCGTCGTTCCAGAGCGGCGTGATGTACGGCGCGTAGAGCTGGGGGTACTCCTGGCCGGTGCAGACCACCTGCTCGCCGCTCCAGGGACCGGCGAGGGTCGGGGCGGTGCGGATGGCGATGTAGTACCCGGGATCGTTGAGGTACATCATCAGCCAGCGCCGGTAGTACGAGTTCCAGCGGACCGAGAGCTCTCCGACCGGCGCGGGAACGATGGCGGCGGCGGCGGCGATGTCCGGCTGCCAGGTGCTGCCGTCCCAGTAGCTGTAGGAGTCGAGGTCCAGGATCTGCTGGGGGCGGACCCGCGCCAGCTGGACGCCGCCATAGCGGCCGCCGGGGATGCCGTAGACGTACAGGTGGCCACCCTGCTCCAGGAAGGCGACCTGACCGAAGTTGCTGTCACCCGGCCAGCGCGAGTCGGTCGGCTCGACCCAGGTGTTGCCCTCGTCCTGCGAGTGGGCGATGCCGGAGTAATTCAGGGTCCAGTGACCCGGCGCGCCCCAGGTCTGCACCGACATGTAGTGCAGGAACATGCGACTGGCGACGCTGGCCCCGTAGGTCGGGATCACGGTCGTCTCGACGCCGGTCACCTTCTTCGACGGAAGGAGCTCCTTGGCATGCCCCGGCGTGTCCGTGATCATGCCGCCGAAGTGCAGGCCCTTGAGCGGGTTCTGCGGAATCGGGATCCAGGCCATGGTGTTGCTCCGCCAGTCGGCGTGGGAGACGGAGAAGAAGTTGTCGGCCGCGGGCGTGCCGAAGGTGTCGCCGAAGGTCAGCCAGATCCTGCCCCGGTGCAGGAACATGTGGCCGAGGTCGGCGCCGTAGACCTGCCAGCGGGTGTCGGTGTGGTTGATCGAGCCGGCTCCGTTGAGACGCGCGATCTGGGTGGCCCCGAGCTCGCCGCTGGCAGACGCCCGTGATGAGCGCCCCAGCCGCAGCCCGGCACCGGCAGCCGCGACCGATCCGGCGGTGGCCAAGAACTGCCTCCTGTTCAGCATCATCCCTCCTCCCCCCTATCCGATGAAGACGATTACACAAGTATGCGGGGCACCCCCGGAGAACGGGAACCCGGCCGCTGATCAGGCGTCGCGCAGGCGGCGGCTGGTGGCGCCGGCAAGGGCGGTCGCGACGACGACCAGGCCGGAGACGCCGAAGAGGAGGGGCAGGCTCCGCGCCGCCACCGCACCGGCGGCGGCCAGGGCAACCGGCTCCAGTCCGGCCGAGGACAGGGTGACCAGCGACATCACACGGCCCTGGAAGGCGGGATCCGTCCGCCGCTGGAGCCAGCTGATCGCGTAGGTGTTGACGACTCCGCCGGCGACGCCGGCCACGGCCAGGGCGGCCAGGACCAGGGGCAGGGAACCGGCCACGGCGAGCGCGCCGACGGCGATCCCGATCCAGACGGCCGCCCCCAGCAGCAGGAGCCCGAACCGCCGCGGCGCCGGCCGCATCCCGGCGACGAGGGAACCGGCCGTCGCCCCCACGCCCCAGGCGCCGAAGCTGATCCCCAGCACCAGGGCGCCCCGGCTGAACTGCTCGTGGGCAAGGACCGGCAGCCCGACGGTGATGGCCCCGCCGACGAAGAAGTTGGCCACGGTGATGACGCCGAGGAGCGCCCGGAAGGCCGAATCCCGCCAGACCACGCGCAGCCCGTCGAGCATGTCCCGGACGATGCTGGGGCGGACGCCGGCCGGGTCGGCCGGCGCGCTCGCCATCGCCGGCAGGAGCGCGACGCAGAGCCAGGCCAGGCCGTACCCGGCGGCGTCGCCGACGAAGGCCGCGCCCGCGCCCCAGGCGGCGACGACGATCCCGGCCAGCGCCGGTCCGATCACGTTCGAGGCCTCGGCGCTGAGCGCCAGCAGGGAGTTGCCGGCCTCCAGCTGCGTGTCGTCGACCACCCGCGGGAGCGCGGCGCCGCGGGCGGGAAGGAAGAAGGCCGAGATCACCCCGAGCAGCAGCGAGGCCAGGAACAGCTCCCAGAGCGCCGCCCGATGGAGGAGGACGAGTGCCGACACCGCCGCCATGAGCACGGCCCTGGCGGCGCAGGACAGCAGCATCGTGCGCCTCGGCGAGAGCCGGTCGCTGAGGGCGCCGCCGAGAAGCATGAGCAGCGCCCGCGGCAGCGCCGCCACGGCCAGGACCGCACCCAGCGCCACCTCCGAGCCGGTGAGGACGAGCACCAGCCAGGCCATCGCCACGTAGTTGGCGTTGTCGCCCAGCAGGGAGGCGAGCTGGGCCGTCCAGAGGAGCGCGTACGAGCGCGAGCGCAGGATCGCCCATGGCCTCCTCTCCCTCCCTTCCACCGGAGCGACAATAACCGTTGTCATGGCCCCGCCACCAGAGATCGACTGCTCGACGCCGCGGCCGCGGTGATCGCCCGGAAGGGCTACCAGGCGGCCTCCCTCGCCGAGGTCGGCCGGGAGGCCGGGCTCACCGCCGGTGCCGTCTACAGCAACTTCCGGAACAAGGAGGAGCTCTTCCTCGCCGCAGTCAACCGCGTTCAGCGCCCACCCCAGCTGGAGTCGGACGAGGCCGCGTCCCCGCGCAACGTGGCGGAGCTGAGGGAGGAGGTTCTGCGACAGCTGAGGGCGTTCGACTCCTCACCGCACGCCGCCCTGCTGATGATGGAGCTGGGGTGTCCTGGCCACTCGTGACGGGGCCGTGCGGGAACATGTCGCCGGCGGTCTCCGGCACACGCGAGAGGTCTTCCGCGACGCCCTCAACAAGCGACCATCCGGTTCGGAGCTGGCCCGCGTCCTCTCCCCCGACGAGCGCGCGACCCTCCTGATCGCCGCCCTGAACGGCCTCTACGAGCAGCGCGTCTACGACCCCGAGCGGGTATCCCCCGAGCTGATCGAGCGCGTCTTCGACCTGCTCAGCGAGTAGCCGCGTCCGCGCCAGCTCGCCGGATCACGCCGACTCGAACGCGAACAACCGCTGACGCGCCGCCTCCAGGGCCAGCTCGATGGCGCCAAGCGCCACCACCTCGTCACCAAGCGTGGTCACGGTGAGAGCCGGCGGCCTGGGGACGAGGTCGCCCAGGGCGCGGCGGATGGGGTCGACGAGGAGATCGCCCGCCCTGGAGAGTCCACCGCCGAGCACGACCAGCTCGGGATCGATCAGAAGGGAAACGGAGGCGATGCCCCGCGCCAGCCCGAGAGCGGCGCGATCGACGATGTCCAGCGCGACGCGGTCGCCCCGACGGGCGGCGGCGAACACGGCCCGCGCGTCGACGGCCTCGAGGCTGCCCGCGGCCTCGAGGATCGCCGCTCCGGCGGGCTGGGCGGCGGACTCGGCGCCCAGCCGGGCGATGGCGGTGCCCCCCGCCGAGTACTCGAACGCACCGAAGCCTCGCTCCGCGGCCTCGGTCGGGAGGTCGAAGAGCGGCAGATAGCCGATCTCGCCGGACGCCCCCCAGGCCCCGCGGTGAAGTCGCCCGCCGATGGTCATAGCGCAGCCGATCCCGATTCCGATCTGGAGGTAGGCGACCGGGTCGTGGTCGTGGGCTGCTCCGCGAGCCAGCTCCGCGACCAGCGCCGCCCTGACCTCGTTCTCCACGGTCACGCGGCAGGGGACGGTCCGCTCCAGCTCCACGGCCAGACGCAGCCCCTCCCATCCGGGCAGCTGCGGCGCGAGCGCGATGGACCCGGTGGCGGGGTCGATCACGCCCGGAGTCCCGACCACCGCCTCGACCAAACTCTCGGGACCGACGCCGGCCTGGGCCAGAGCGCCCTGGATGGCCCCGGCCGCCTGCTCGAGCACGCCGGCGGCGGAGCCACCGATGCCGGTTCTCCGCTCGGCCCCGCAGACGCGGCCGGAAAGATCGGCGACCAGGGCCAGGATCTTGTGGGCGCCGATGTCGAGCCCGAGCACATGGCCGAACTCGGCCCGAAAGCGCAGCAGCCTGGCGGGCCGGCCGGGGCGGCGCGCCCCCGGCGGCGCCTCGACCTCGGCCTCGCTGACGAAACCCGCCTCGACCAGCTGATCAGCGACGCCGAGCACGGTCGGCCGTGAGAGACCGGTGGCCCGCGATATCTGCGCGCAGGAGACGGGCCCCGTCTCGCGGATGGCGCGAAGGACCACCTCGGCGTTGATGCGCCGGAGCATCGACGGAGAGCGAGCAGCACTGAGGGCGCCGCCGTCATCGAGCTGAACCGGCCGCTGTCGGGCCGCTTCCCCGTCGCTCATGTCTTGTCGTTGACGCGCAAGCTTAGCCGTGTTAACAAGGTCCCCTAACAAAATCTGTCGGACGGAGATGAGTTCTGGGCATGGCCGGCTCGCCGTCGCCGACCTCCGGATGGGCCTCGCCAGGTCCTGCCCTTGGCATTGGTGACAGCGCAGCCTGCCCGCTCCTCGTCGCAGATAGCGTAGGACAGCGGGCCGGTCACATCCCCGCTCCGGCGGCACCACGTCGATACCGGGCGGCGCCGGTGGGCAGATCGGCTTCCTGGTCGGATGGACGCCGGTGATCGTGAGCCGCGGGTCCTTCACCTCCTGTCAGGGCGGCGCCATGCCGACGGTCAGGGGTGTCTTCCCGATCACGGCCCTGGGGTCGATGGCGGCATGCGCCCACGCCGTCTCGTCGAGCTGGGGCGTGCGGCCCCCCGCCGGTCCCAGCCGGCCCGCCGCCACCCCCATGAGCGCCCGCCTGGTCAGGAGCGGTCCGTCGCCGGCGCCATCTCCAGATCGAAGACCGAGGTCATGAGCACCTCCCGATTGCGAGCCTCGGCGGGGTCGAGCGGGTGAACGCCCCACCGGGCGGGCGGAAGGTGATCAAGCGTCCGCCGGGTCTGGTCGGGGCCGGTGCCACCTGACCGACCTCCCTTCGATGGCGTCGAGGCCGAGGTCGAACCCGGGGGACACCGGTCACCCCGCCAGCTGACAACGCATGATCGCCGGGCCCCGCTCCGCCACCATTCGGGCGGCGGAGCCATCCCGGGCGGCATCGCCCCGCCTTCGGTCATGCTCAGGTGTAGCCACGGATCCACCCGTCTATCAGCTGAGGTCACCGATGAGCGATCAGATCGAGTACCGGTACAACCGCCTGACCTGGACCGATGTTCGTGAGGTGGTCCAGCAGCAGCCGGTGGTGATCCTGCCGACCGGATCGACCGAGCAGCACGGGCCGCACCTGCCCCTCGACACCGACGTCTTCCTGGCCGAATCCGTGTGCCTGGAGGTCGGTCGGAGGATGCCCGGAACGGCCCTGGTCCTGCCCCCCATCTCCTACGGCCTGAACCTCCACCACATCGACTTCCCCGGCACCATCCACATCGAGCCGGAGACGTTCATCGCCTTCTGCACCGACATCACCAAGAGCCTCGCCTACCACGGCTTCGAGAAGATCCTGCTCGTCAACGGCCACGGATCCAACTCGCCGCTGGTCGACCTCATCGCCCGCAAGACGACGCTCGCCACCCGCTCGCTCTGCGCCGCGGTCAACTACTTCGCCCTCGCCACCGAGGCCTTCGCCGAGGTGCGGGAGACCAAGGTCACCGCGCACGCCGACGAGATGGAGACCTCCCTCTATCTCTATCTCGCCGGGGATCGGGTCAGGATGGACCAGGCGGTCGAGGACGGCGATGTCACCGGCACCTACATGAGCTCCGACAGCACCGGCAAGGCGCGCTTCAACGACTACTGGGGCCGCTGGACCAAGACCGGCGTCCACGGCGACCCCCGGCCCGCCAACAGGGACAAGGGCAAGGTCATCTTCGACGCCTCCGTCGAGGGCCTGGTGCAGCTGGTCAAGGAGTGGAAGGAATGGCCCATCGCCGAGCGCCAGGACCAGCACCGGGGACCCGTGCAGTCGGACATCAGGTGGTGAGGCCCGACGCCCGCCAGCCGACCGGAGAGGTCGCGAGCGGAGGCCGGAGGTGATGCCGGGCGTCTTCCGCTACGCCAACCCGGGCACGATCCGGTGGGGCGAGGGCTCCGTCGCCGAGCTGGCCACCGAGGTCGAACGCCTCGGCGGCCGGCACCCTGCGCTGGTGAGCACGCGCTCGGTGCTCGCCCAGCCGGAGCTGGTCGAAGACCTCCGGCCGGAGCCGGTGGCCACCATCGCCATCTCCCAGCACACACCCATCGGCGAGGTCAGGGCAGCGGCCGAGAGGGTGCGTGAGTCGGGGGCCGACTCCCTGGTCAGCGTCGGTGGCGGCAGCGCCGTCGACGCCGCCAAGCTGATCGGCATCATCGCCGGCCGGGGGGCGGCCCTTCCCCACGTCGCCGTCCCGACCACGCTCTCGGTGGCGGAGCTGGCCTCGGGGGCCGGCTTCACCGACGAGGACGGCGACAAGGCCGGCCGGGGAGACCCGCGGATGCTGCCGGGCGCGGTCATCTACGACGCTCGCCTCGCGGTTCGCACCCCGATCGAGCTCTGGCTCAGCACCGGCGTGCGCGCCCTCGACCACGCCGTCGAGGGATACCTCGCGAACGGCGCCAACCCGTTCTCCGACGTGCTCTGCCTGGAGGCCGTTCGGCGGCTGTTCCGAACCCTGCCCCTGGCCAGGGACCGTCCGAACGACCCAGCGATCCGCACCGAGAACCAGATCGCCGCCTGGCTCTCCTACCCGCTGCCCGAGGCGGCGGGGGGCCTGAGCCACGTGATGGGCAAGCAGATCGGCGCCCGACACGGGATCCCGCACGGCTTCACCTCCTGCCTCCTCCTCCCCCACGTCATGCGCTACCGGGCCTCGCGGCAGCCGGAGCGGATGGCGGAGCTGAGCCGGGCCACCGGAGCCGGTGGCGGCCCGCTCGCCGCGGCCGACGACGTCGAGGCCCTGATCGAAGGGCTCGGCCTGCGCCGGACGCTGGCCGCCTGGGGCGTCGAGGAGCCCGACCTGCGCCGTGCCGTCGACGCGCTCGCCGGTGAGCACAGCGCCGACGACCTGCTCGACATCTATCGCCAGGCCGGGTAGTCGGGACTACCGTGGTGGCGTGGGTCAGTCGGTGAGGGGCGGGCGGGGATGAGCACGGGCGGCGGGCGCGAGCGTCTCCTGGCCGAGGTCACGCGCAGCTTCGGCGGAGCATCGGACGCCCGGCTGGTCGAGGTCCTCCAGGCCCTGGCCGGGCACCTGCACGGCTTCGCCAGCGAGGTCGACCTGACCCGCGACGAGTGGCGGGCGGCGATCGACTTCCTCACCCGGACCGGGCAGGCCTGCGGACCCACGCGTCAGGAGTTCGTCCTCCTCTCCGACGTGCTCGGCCTCTCCAGCCTGGTCGAGATGGACGATGTGGACAGCGCCACCGAGGGGACGGTACTTGGGCCCTTCTACGCTCCCGACTCACCGTTCCGTGACCTGGGGGCGTCGATCCTCGAGGGGGAGCAGGCGGGCGAGCCACTGCTGGTCAGAGGCAGGGTGACCGACCCGGGTGGCGGCCCGCTCGCCGGGGCGGTCCTCGACGTCTGGCAGAACGCCGCCAACCGCCTCTACGCCGTACAGGATCGCGGCCAGCATCCACACAACCTCCGCGGCCGCTTCCGGGCCGGCGAGGACGGCGCCTTCACCTTCCGGACGATCCGCCCGGTCCCCTATCCGATCCCGGACGACGGCCCGGTCGGACGCCTGCTCAGAGCCGCCGGGCGCCACCCCTGGCGGGCGGCCCACATCCACGTCATCGCCTCCGCCCCCAACCACCGGACGGTGACCACGCACGTGTTCGACGCGGAGAGCGATTACCTCGACTCGGACGCCGTCTTCGGGGTTCGCGAGTCGCTGATCGTGCCGATGCGGAAGGAGGCGGGCATCCTCACCGCCGGCTTCGACCTGGTCCTCGCCCCGGCCGGCTGACCTCAGGCCCTGCTCTTCCGGGAGCGCGCGGGCTTCTTTGCACCGCCCAGGGTGGCGGTCTCGTGGATGTGGCCGTCGAGCAGCGGCAGCACCCGGTCCAGCTCCCCGCTCCGCATCGCGTCGAGCAGCTCGTGGTGCTCCTCGGTCAGATGTTCGAGAGAGGCGTGCCGGAAGCCGTCGCGATAGAAGTAGGCGCGGACGCGGGGCACGATCGACTGCCAGACCTGCAGGCACTGATGACCGGCACGCTCCACGATCCGCTGGTGGAAGCGGAGGTCGGCGTCCACCATCGCCTCGACGTCGGCGGCGTCGACGGCGGAGCGGATCTCGGCGATGATCCCCTCCAGCTCCTCGAAGTCGGCCTCCTTCAGGTCGGGCAGCACCCTGGCGAAGGCGAATCGCTCGAGCACCAGCCGGACCGGGACGAGGATGCCCTCGACCTCCTCCTGAGTGACCCCCATGACGCGCGTCCCCCGGTAGGGGATGGAGACGATCAGGCCCTCCTGCTCGAGCTGCCGCAGCGCCTCGCGCACCGGTCCCCGGCTGACGCCGGTCCGCTCCGAGATGTCGCGCTCGACCAGGCGGTCGCCCGGCTTCAGGTCGCCACGGACGATGGCGTCGCGCAGCGAGCGGACGAGATAGTCACGTCGGGAGTCGGGCGGTACCTGGGGGAGCACGTCTATCGACATGGGCTTCGCTCCATTATCGTAGGGTCTAGGCTGGTAGATGGTTGACCATTTGAAATCAAGTTCGGATTCGGGCCTCCGTGGCACCGTTGACGGGTCCTCGACAGGGGGTGACCGACCCCGAAGCGACCCAGCCGAACGCGACCGCCCCGGGCCCCCGGCCAGTCCAGTGAAGGAGTCGAGATGACGTCGCCTGCAACCCCGTCCGGTCAGAAGCTCGCGCTGGAGGGGGGCACTCCCGCCGTCCGGCACCGCCTCCCGCCGATGTACCCGGGGGGGATGCGCATCGCGCAGGAGGAGGAGGCGGCGGTCCTCCGCGTCCTTCGAAGCAAGCGGCTGTTCCGATACTACGGGCCCGAGGAGGGACCGTCCGAGGTGGCCGAGCTGGAGCGCAGCTTCTCCGAGCGCCTGGGCACCGCTCACGCCCTCGCCGTCTCCTCCGGCACCACGGCACTGGCCAGCGCGCTGGCCGCGCTCGGGGTCGGCCCCGGGGACGAGGTGATCGTCCCCGCCTACACCTGGATCGCGACCGCAGCGGCGGTGACGGCGGTCGGCGCGGTGCCGGTCGTCGCCGAAGTCGACGACTCCCTGACCCTCGACCCCGCCGACGCCGAGTCGCGGATCACGGAGCGGACCCGCGTCCTCCTTCCCGTGCACATGCGCGGCGCGCCGGCCGACATGGACGCGATCCTCGACCTCGCCCGCCGGCACGGGCTGCGCGTGCTCGAGGACGCGGCCCAGGCGCTGGGGGCGAGCTACCACGGCCGCCGGCTGGGGACGATCGGCGACGCCGGCGCCTACAGCCTGCAGTTCAACAAGATCCTGACCGCGGGCGAGGGCGGCATGGTCGCCACCGACGACCGGGTCCTCCACGAGCGGGCGCTGATGTACCACGATGTCGCCGCCAGCCAGCGCAGCGAGCTCGACCCCGGCCAGACCTTCGTCGGCATCACCTGCCGGATGTCGGAGCTCCAGGGCGCGGTCGCCCGCGTCCAGCTCGAGCGGCTGGAGGAGATCCTGTCCACGATGCGGACGCGCAAGGGCGCCATCAAGGAGGGGATCGCCGACGTCGCCCGGGACCACGAGGTGGAGTTCCGGAGGCTCAACGACGAGGCCGGCGACGCCGCCCTCGCCCTGATCCTCCTCCTCCCCAACGTCGCTCAGGCCAGGTACGCGGCCGAGGCGCTCGCCGCCGAGGGGGTGCGCGGCGCCAACCTCTTCCAGCGCGACCGCCGCGACTATCACGTCGCCTACCACTGGGCGCCGATCCTCGATCAGCGCTCCTGGTCCGAGACAACCCCGTGGGACCGGCATCCGGCGCCGGTCCGCAACGATCCGGAGACATGGCCGAACTCCCTCGACCTGCTCGAGCGATCGCTCCAGGTCCACGTCAGCCCCGAGCTCTCCGAGGAGCAGGCCGAGGAGGTGACCACCGCCCTCCGCAAGGTCCTGGGCTCGCTCTGACGCCGGCCCCTCAGATCAGGACCTCGGGGCCGGCCGCCTCCTCGAACGGGAACAGCGGCCGCGGCCGGCGCCGGTAGGCCAGCTGGGAGAGATCGGCGGCGGACGCCCCGGGGGTGTCGACGAAGAGCAGCCGCGAGGCGATCGGCTCGTAGGCCAGGCGGGGTGAGTTCACCCCCTTGGCCACGATCGCCCGGAAGCGCCGCGGATCGAGCCCGAGCGAGCGATGCTCCTCCAGGCTGACGTTGCCGATCAGCTTGCTGTGGAGCACCACCGTCGGCCCGCCGTCGCACTCGAGCACCGCGGTCGGACCGGCGTCGAAGAAGCGCATGCCGGCGTGGGTCGGCGTCGGATCCTCGAACCGGCCGTCGCTGAGGGTGCGGATGGTGCCCTCGACCGGGACCGGGCGGCCGTGGGCCCGATCCGCCTTCGCGCCGACGAAGAGGCTGACCCGAGCGCCGGGCCCGGCCGCGCGGCAGGCGTCGACGGCCCTCGGGTCGCGGAGCGAGACGAGGAACGATGGCACGCGGCGGCGAACGGCGATCTCGAGAAGGACGGTCGAGTCGCCCGGCGTGCCGGCGCCGATGTTGTCGCCGACGTCGAGCAGGACCAGCGGCCCGTCCGGGCCCGGCTCGAAGCGAAGCACCTCCTCGATCGCGGCCGCCGGGGAGAGGGCCTCCCGCCAGCGCAGCCCCTGCCGCTGATCCCAGGCCACGGCGCCGAGGGTGAGGGCCGCCTCCCGCGCCGCCTCGAGACTGCTCTCGTGGAGGGCCAAGCAGGCCATCGCCATCTGGGGCACGTCGGCGTAGGGATAGCCCTCGAACACGCTGGCGCTGAGCATGCCGGGAGTGCGGAGCACCTCCTCCAGCGCCCCGTAGACGCTGCGCATCGGCTCGTCCGAGGTGCCCTGGCAGAGGATGTTGGGGACCATCGGCACCCGCACCATCGACTGGGCCGGCCGCAGCTCCCCGCCCGCCATCCGCGCGACCAGGGCCGCGCACTCGAACGCCCTCTCCCTGGCGTCGGCGTGGGGGTTGGTCCGATAGCCGACGACGACGTCGGAGGCGGCGACGAGGCGCGCCGAGATGTTGCCGTGCAGGTCGGCGGCGACTCCGATCGGCACGTCCCGACCGACCACCTCCCTGACCCGCTCCACCACCTCGGCGTCGGCGTCGAGGTGGCCGCGGGCGACGGCCGCGCCGTGCTGGGCGAGAAGCACGCCGTCCCAGGGGAGGCCCCGGCGGAGGAGCTCGATCATCTCCGCGCTCAGCTGATCGAATTGATCGCGCGCGATCGGCCCGCGGGGGTTGGGGAAGGTGAAGAGCAGCGGCTCCACCCTCGCCGTGCCCTCGGCCTCGACGTCGAGGAAGCCGGCCATCGTCGACCGCGACGAGGCGTAGCGGCGGCGGACCTCCTCGCCGCGGAAGATGCCCGCCTCCTCGATGGCGCGGCGGTCGGTCAATGCGGAGACGAAGGTGTTGGACTCGTGATGCAGTCCCATGGCGGCGAGGCGAAGCGGTTCCACCGGCGACCCCCTTATCTACGCCCGGTTGGGTATGTCAAGCCTGATATCCGATTCAACCAGTCTCCCGCGGATCCACGCGTCATCTGCCGCCCATCCATCGAGGATGGCGGAGGCTTGAACCCTCCGCAGGCTTCGGCTTGGACCGGGGAGTTCTCCGGTTGCGGACGATGCAACCATCCCCTCAGGTGGACCCGGTCAGCCGGCCTGACCTGCCCACGGCGGACCTCGCCCGTCCCCGTCCTCACGTAGTCGTACGTCAACTGCTCGCGATGTACGTCGAATACACGATGGCCATCGGGAACCTCCTCGAGCTCCTGATACAACTGGCGGGGGACCGGTTCCCCACGCCCCTCACCATGGTCATTCATGGTTGAGCCGCGGGGGTTCCCCTCTCCTCGTATCGCATCCTTCTGGTTGTGGCTCACCCCAGCGTCTCACGCCGGGGCGGGCGTCGGCTCGCTCGCCAGCCGGGGCCTCTGCTACGCTCCCGCTCGTTGCGCCGCCCTCGCCGGCGCCGATCATCGAGGAGGCGTCGGCATGGCCGCCCAGGAAGCCCCTGAGGACAGTCGCACCGGATGGGCGCTGATCGCCGCCCGCATCGGCAGCTACCTGGTGCTGCTCGGCGTCATCCCCCTGCTGCTGGGCATGCTCGTCGCCTTCGCCTTCGCGGGCGGCGTCGTGGTCAGGCTGATCGACGACATCGGGACCTCGTCGGGCGCCACCGCCGCCGTCCAGCTGGCCAAGGCGATCGACCTGGTCCTGATCGGGGTCGTCCTCTTCGTCGTCGCCACCGGCCTGACCGAGCTCTTCTCGCCGCCCCTCTTCCGGGCGCGGCTCAAGTGGCTGCCCGCCTGGCTGGCGGTCGAGAGCCTCGACGACCTCAAGGAGCCCGTTCTCTCCACCCTGGTGATCATCATCGCCGTCGGCTTCGTCGACGAGCTCGCCGCCGGCGCCACCGCCATCGACGCGCTGGGCCTGGGAGTCGGCTCGGCGGCCGTGATCACCGCCATCGGGATCTACCGAAAGCTGTCCGGCCGCTGACGATCACGCCGCCGAAGGAGGGGGATGGTCACAGCGTGATCACGACCTTGCCGTGGACGTGGCGTCCGGCCTGCAGCACCACGGCCTCCCGGGTCCGCTCGATCGGGAAGGTCGCGGCGAGGGGCACCGTGATCGTGCCGGCGAGGATCGCGTCGGTGATCCGCTCCAGGTCGGCCGGTCCGGCCTCGCTGCCCCCGGTCGCGCGCACACCGCCGGGAGGGTTGGGGCCGGCGGCGATCGTGGAGATCCGCTCCGGCGGTACCCCGAGCGCGAGTGCGGTCTCGGCCGTCTCGGTGCCGTACAGGTCGGTCGCGGCGGTCACGCCGTCGGGGGCCAGCGTCCGCACCCGGTCGGCGAGCCCCGGCCCGTAGGTCACGGGCTCAGCGCCCAGCTGCCGCAGGAACCCGAAGGTGCTCTCCGAGGCCGTCCCGATCACTCTCGCCCCGGCGAGCTTCGCCAGTTGGACGACGAACACGCCCACGCCGCCGGCGGCGCCGCCGACCAGCACCGTGTCACCGGACCGCAGGCCGACGGCCTCGAGAGCCGCGGCGGCGGTGTGTCCGGCGACCGGAAGCGTGGTCGCGACCTCATCGCTGATGCCGTCCGGCGTGTGAAACAGCGCGTCGGGCAGCGAGGCCGGGGTCTTCATCACCAGGAAGTCGGCGACGGCGCGCCCCATCGCGCCCCCGTGGACGCGATCACCCGCGGAGAAACCGTCGGCGCCGGCTCCGACCTCGTCGACGACCCCGGCGAAGTCGTACCCGAAGCCGGAGGGCGCGATGACGCCGAACATCGCCGCCGTCGCGGAGTTCGAGGCGATGCCCAGGTCCATCGGATTCAGGCCGGCGGCGGTCACGCGGACCCGCACCTCGCCCGGGCCGGCGTGCGGCTCCGAGACGTCTCGCAGCTCCAGTACATCGGGACCCCCGAACGTCTGGTACATGATGGCGCGACTCATGACGACCTCCAATGAGACACCGGGGATAGGACTTGGTCCCATCACTATACGAGAGCGATGGGACCAAGTCCCGTAACCTCTTGGGAATGGCCCGCTGGCGACCGAACGCACCGAGACGACTCGTGGTGGCGGCCCTCGATGCGTTCGCGGAGCGGGGTTACGAGAACACGACCGTCATCGAGATCGCCCAGCGCGCGGGGCTGACGAAGAGCACCTTCTTCCGGCATTTCACCGACAAGCGGGAGGTGCTCTTCGGCGGCGACACGATGGCGAGGCTGCTGGCCGAGGGGATTGCCGCCGCGCCGGCCACCGCCACCCCGCTCGAAGCGATCGGTCACGCGCTGGACGCGGTCGGCCGAGAAGCCTTCAGACCCGAGCTCCGTGAGTTCATCGCCCGCAAGCGGGTGGTGATCGCGGTCAACCCGGAGCTGCAGGAGCGCGAGGCGCTGAAGGGGCTCGCGCTCGTCGCCTCCATGGTCGAGGCCCTCAAATGGCGCGGCGTCGCCGACCTGACCGGGCGCGTGGTCGCGAATCTGGGCGCACTCGCCTTGCAGATCGCCTATGAGCGCTGGAGCGACATGACCGACGGCGACGAGTTCAGCGAAGTCGCGCGGCGCGTACTGAACGAGTTGAGGGCCGCCGGCGCGCCGGGCTGATGCGGACCGATCCTGGGAGGCGTCTGGCCCGCGCGGACCAAGATCGAGGACCGCACGCCCCCCGACGGCGAGTCAAGGCCGCGGTATCAAGACCGGGAGCCAGGACCGATCCCGGGGGAGCTACCCGATCCCGGGTAGCCCCTGGGAGGACGGGCTCAGGCCCGGCGAAGCCGGATGACCGGCAGGATGCGGGTCGTCTTGGTCTGGTAGTCGCGAAAGCCGGGCATGCCCTCGGCGTGGGCATCGAAGAGCCGCTGCCGCTCGTCGTCCTCGGTCACGGTCGCCCGCGCCGGATAGCGGTCGCCGCCGACCTCCAGCTCCACGTCGGGGTTGCTGACCAGGTTCAGGTACCAGACGGGATGGGTCGGAGCGCCTCCCTTGGAGGCGACGATGATCAGGTCCTCGCCGTCCCGGCTGAAGACCAGGGGGCTGGTGAGGCGCCTTCCGCTCTTCCTTCCCGTCGTGGTCAGGAGGAGCACGTTCGAATCCTTGAAGGGTCCGCTGGTCCGGCCGCCGTTGGCGCGGAACTCATCGATCAGCTGCTGGTTGAAATCACTCATCAGCGGATGCAACAGACCTCAAGTGCGCAAGATTCCGCGGGACATGCGGGCCCCGAGCACCCGACCACGCCGTTCACGCCGTTCACGTACACTGAAAACTTGACGTGATGGAAACGATCTGTCCCAGAGCCCGGAGGCCCGGAAGCTGGAGGAAGGATAGCACCATGTTGGAGGGATCGGAGGATCATCTCGCACGGCGCCCTGCGACGGCCAGTTGAGTCCCGCCTCGCCAGGCGACGACTTACATCCTGAGCCCGGACAGGGCGAACCTCCCCATCCGGAGCCCCCGAGGGGCTGGATCAGTTCGCTCGCGGTCTATGTGAGGCCGCACTGGCGCCGCCTTTTCTTCACGATGGGCGCGGCCATCATCGCCATGGTGGCGATGTCGATGGGCCCGCTGATGCAGAAGCTGACGGTGGACGGCGCGATCCTGCACCACTACCGGCCGCTGCTGCCCCTGATCGCGATCATGATCGGCCTTGCCGTGCTCCGCTTCGGCGCTGCCTCGATCTGGCGGTACCAGGGCAACGCGGTCAGCCTCGACCTGCAGACCGACCTGCGCAATGCCATCTACGACCACGTCCAGAACCTTGACGCCAAGGCCGAGAGCAAGCTCCAGAACGGCCAGCTGATCGCCCGCTCCAGCTCCGACCTGACCATGGTCCAGCAGCTGGTGAGCTGGCTGCCGATGGCCGTCGGCAACATCCTGAACCTCGGCGTGAGCCTGGTCGTGATGTTCTTCCTCTCGCCCCTGCTGGCCCTGGTCGTGGTCGCCGTCCTGTCGACGATCATCATCGCCATCCAGGTCCTCCGCCGCGACCTCTACGCGGCCAGCTGGGACGCCCAGCAGCGTGAGGGGCTCATGGCCAACATGGTCGAGGAGGCGATCACCGGCGTCCGGGTGGTCAAGGGCTTCGGCCAGGAGCAGGCCGAGGTCAAAGGCATGCACGGGGCGCTGACGAGCATGTTCGGCGCCCGCGTCCGTACGCTGCGGATCCGCTCCCGGCTGACGGCATCGGTGCAGGCCATTCCCGTCATCGGCCAGGTCATGGTGCTGCTGGCCGGGGGCTTCTTCGCCCTCCACGGCGAGATCACGCTGGGCACCTTCCTCGCCTTCCTGAGCTACCTCTCCAACCTCGCCGGCCCGGCCCGGATGCTGGGCACGATGATCGCCATGGGCCCGCAGGTCAGGGCCAGCGCGGAGCGGATCTTCGAGGTCCTCGGCCTCCAGCCCGAGATCGTCGAGGTCGCCGAGCCGGTTCGGCCGCTGACCCCCGAGGGGTCCGTGCGCTTCGAGCACGTGCGCTTCGACTACCCGGACACCGGCCAGGTGCTGCGCGACTTCAACCTCGAGATCGCCCCCGGCGAGCGCGTCGCCATCGTCGGCCCCTCCGGCTCCGGCAAGTCGACCGCCATGCAGCTGCTGGTCCGTCAGTGGGACCCATCCTCGGGCCGGATCACGCTCGACGGCACCGACGTCCGCCTCATGGGCCTGGACGACCTGCGGCGCCGGATCGGGGTCGCCTTCCAGGAGACCTTCCTCTTCGACGGCACCATCGGCGAGAACATCGCCTACGGCCGGCCCGACGCCGACCAGGACGAGATCGAGGCCGCCGCCGACGCGGCCGCCATCCACGGCTTCATCAGCTCACTGAACGACGGGTACGACACCTCGGTCGGTGAGGAGGGCCTGAGCCTCTCCGGCGGCCAGCGCCAGCGCGTCGCCCTGGCCCGAGCGCTCCTGACCCGGCCCGAGGTGCTGGTCCTCGACGACGTCACCGCCTCGGTCGACGCCGGTGTCGAGCGCCGCATCGTCCAGGGGCTCGACCGCTCGCTGGCCGGGCAGACGACGATCATGGTCGCCTATCGCAAGTCGACGATCCTCCTCTGCGACCGCGTCGTCGTCGTCGACGACGGCCAGGTCGTGGCCCAGGGCAAGCACGACCAGCTGCTCCGCGACTCCTCCCTCTACCGCCGGCTCCTGCACGAGTTGGAGGAGGGTGACACCGAGGTCACCGAGGCCGAGATGGAGCACGCCATGGCCGGGCTGGACCCGGCCTGGCACCGGCCGCCGCCGCCCAGCTCGCTGTACATCGGCACGCCGCCCACGCGCGAGCTGGAGCAGATGATCGAGGACCTGCCTCCGATCGTCGACGAGCCCAAGATCGACATGGAGATGGAGTCGCGCCACCAGGGCAACTTCACCCTCGGCGGCTTCCTCATCCCCTACTCGCGCCCGCTGCTGATCTGTCTGATGATCGTCGCCCTCGACGCCCTGTGCACCCTCTCCGGACCCCTCTTCGTCCGGACCGGGGAGACGGCGATCAGCTCGCACTCGCTGCTCCTGCTGGTCGGCGTCTGCGCCGGGTTCCTCGCCGTCGTTCTCTTCGACTGGTGGGACATGTGGGCCGAGATCCTGTGGACCGGCCGCACCGGCGAGCGCCTGCTCCTGGCGCTCAGGGCCCGGATCTACGGGCAGGTCCACCGCCTCGGGCTGGACTTCTACGACCGGGTCGCGGTGGGCCGGATCATCACCCGCATGACCTCGGACGTCGACGCCCTCGCCAACCTCCTCCAGACCGGGATCATCACCGGTGTCATCAGCATCTTCACCTTCCTGGGGATGGCCACGGTCGTCTTCTTCCTCAACTGGAAGCTGGCCCTGATCGTGCTCACCGTGGTGCCCCCCACCCTGCTCGCCACGCTCTGGTACCGCAACGTCGCCAGCCGTGCCTACGACGAGGCCCGGCAGCTGATCTCGACGCTCAACGCGCGCCAGCACGAGGCCCTGTCGGGGGTCCAGGTGACGCAGTCCTTCTGCCGCCAGGAGGTCAACTTCGAGCGCTTCCGCAAGATCTCCAGGGAACAGTTCGCGGCCAGCATGCGCGGCGCCAGGGCGACCTCGCTCTACGCCTCGCTGATCGACTTCGAGTCGCTGACCATCACCGCCGTGGTCCTGGGCATCGGCGCCGTCCTCATCGGGCAGCAGCAGATGAGCCTCGCCTCACTGCTCGCCTTCCTGCTCTACCTGGCCTCGGTCTTCGCTCCGATCCAGCAGCTGGTCCAGGTCCTGGACAGCTACCAGCGGGCGAGGGCGGGCAGCCAGCGCATCCAGGAGCTGCTCACGCGCCGGACCGGGATCCCGGTGCCGGCCGACGCCGAGGACCCCGGCGTCCTCACCGGCCGAATCGAGTTCGCCGACGTCAGCCTCCGCTACGACACCACCCGCGAGTACGCCCTCCGCGACGTCGACCTGCACATCCAGCCCGGCGAGCGAATCGCCCTGGTCGGGCAGACTGGCGCCGGCAAATCGACCATCGCCAAGCTGGTCGCGCGCTTCTACGACCCGACCGAGGGAAGCGTGCTGATCGACGGGCGGGACCTGCGCACGATCGACCTCGCCTCCTATCACGGCCAGCTCGGCTACGTGCCTCAGGAGCCGTTCCTCTTCTCGCGGTCAGTCCGGGACAACATCGCCTACGCCAGGCCGGAGGCGACCGACGCCGAGATCGAGGCGGCGGCCCGGGCGGTCGGCGCGCACCGCTTCATCACCCGGCTGCCGCACGGCTACCATCACGTGCTCGCCGAGCGGGGCCGCTCGCTGTCGGCCGGGCAGCGGCAACTGCTCTGCCTGGCCAGGGCGATGGTGGCGAGGCCGCGCGTCCTCATCCTGGACGAACCCACCGCGAACCTGGACATGGCCAGTGAGCAGTGGGTGAGCCGGGCCATGGACGTGGCCTCCAGGGGCCGGACGACGGTGCTGGTCAGCCACCGGCCGGCGGCCCACTCCTGGGTCGGCCGCGTCTTCGAGGTGGCCGGGGGCCGGATCGTGACCGAGTTCGAGCCGGAGCCGGAGGGTCGTCGCTCCGCGGTCTCGTAGGCGGAAACGGACCGGCAGCCACAAGCCGAGCCGGGGGAGCGCGAGCGGCTGGGGGAGAGTGGTTGGCGCCGGGCCCGGCTTGGCCCAGAGGGCGTTGCGCCTCCACCGCAGGCGCCCCAAGGTGACGCTTGATGGGTTGGGTGAACGTTCCCCCCACCGCCGTGAGTCCCGTCGGCCTCAGCCGGTCACCTTGAGCAGGACCTGATCGGCGTCGTCCCGGTGCACGACCCGCAGGTGGTGGCCGAGCTCGGTCCGTTCCAGCAGGAAACTGGCCGTGGCCGAGCCGACGACGACATAGTCGATGTGGTTCCGGCGGAGGTGTGACAGTGCGTCGGGATCCCGTAGCGACCACTGGTGGAGGTTGACAGGGCTGTCGGCGCCCTCGCCGTTGAAGAACTCCACCTTCGAATAGAGGTAGGAGTAGAGGAGAGGGGTGCGGACGTAGACCTTGTCTCGTCTGGTCAGGTGGTTGTTGATATAGGCCAGCATCTGGCCGCCAACCCGCGGTGCGGGCGCCCCGCGATACAGGTAGGCAAGGTCGACGGAGGCTCGGCCGGCAATCGACGGTGATATCGACACCGGCTGCAGCGCGACCAGGAACTGGCAGTTGAGCACCATCATCACCCCGGCCAGCGTCAGCGCCGTGGCTCGCAAGAACCGGCCACTCCAGCCTGGCCAGGGGACGTTCAGCAGCGCGACCGCGAGCACCACGCAGCCGACCGCGACCCCGCCATACATGTAGCGGACCTCGAGCGCGCCGGACGCGTACCAGAGCAGCACGGAGCCCGCAGCGAAGGCCGCGAGCAGCGCGTAGAGGGTCCGCACCCGACCGCGCAGGACCGCCAGGGACAGCACCATCAGCGGCAACAGGACGAGGAAGATGGGCCCGATGACCGACCGGTATTGGTAGGAGTTGACGGCGAGGTCCCACGGGAGCCTGATCAGGGCCAGCAGGGTGTGGTGCTGGCCATAGAGCGAGTACGAGTCCTCCACATAGTGGCTGGCGAAGGGACCCCAGTACGGCGAGCGGAAGAGCCCGTTCAGGAAGGGGAAAACGGGATCACCGGTCTGGACGTAGGCCCAGATGTACCAGGGCACACCCATGACCAGGATCACACCGACCGTGGCGGCGGTCCTGCTCACCGCCGTCCCCAGCCGCGTCACGGCGGCGCGCCAGGAGGCGACGGGCAGGAGCGAGGCGCCGAGCACGCCGGGCACCAGCAGGGCCGGGGTTATCAGGTTCGTGATCTTGAAACCGATCCCGTAGCCCGCGCTGGCAGCGGCCAGCCCCAGCCACGCACGCGACCCATTCCGGTGCCAGCGCAGGAAGGCGTGAACCGTGAGCAGGGTCAGGAAGGCGGTGGGCAGATCGTTGGAGGCGGTGGAGCTTGACCAGGCGACGACGGGGAGGGCGATGAACAGCAGGCCGGCGAGCAGACCGACGGAGAGCGAGCGGAACCAGATCCGGCAGAAGTACACCAGCGCGACCACCGAGAGCACGGCGTCGACCCAGTGCAGGACCTTGGCCCCGATCAGGCCGACCAGCGGGATCAGGAGCATGTAGAAGAGGTCCTGATAGAGCTGGTTCGCCGAGTTGGAGATCCTGGTGACGCGGACGATCGGGAAGAGACCACCGTGCTCGGCGTAGTGGGCGGCGTCGCCAAGATGGTGGTACACGGCGTCGAACTGGACCTCGGGGGACAAGGCCCCGAGCATGGCCACGTACAGCGAGCCCAGGATGGCCAGGGTGAGCACCGCCCAGCCCAGGGTGCGCCAGGGCCGCCACTCCACCGAGGCCGCGGCCTGCCTGGCGCCCGCCAGCCAGCGGGGGGCCCGGAGGGACAGATCCACGACCGTGAGCAGGGCGGCGACGCCGATCGCCTCCAGGAGCGGCCGGGGCCGGATCAGCTCCAGCCATCCCAGCGCCAGCAGGCAGGGGGTCGCCACGGCCATGCCCGCGCCGATGGCGAAGAGCAACCTCTCGATCTCGTCATGCCAGGCGATCCGCAGCGGTCGCAGCACCAGCGCACCCGGCCCCTCCAGGCAGAGCGTGACGCCGAGGACCAGCGCCACCAGGTGGATCCCCCGGGGCAGACGGCTGACCATGTCGGCCAGGTAGGAGCGTTCTCCCCGCAGCACCTCCAAGGAGGCAGGGTTGGAAAAGTCGTAGACGAGCCTGGCGACAAGCAGGAAGAAGACGATCAGGCCGAGGGCCAGCAGCACCTGCAGCACCGTGACCAGCGGCCCCGCCCGCCGGTGGCTGTCGATCACTTCGGAAGGAGGCGGGTGCTCAAGCGCAGCACCGGGCCGCTGCCAGGACAAGACGGGCACAGATTGTAGATCCGGGGACTCCGGCGGCGTCCGGGGCGAGCCGGCGGCGGACGGGCACGCGGCGGATCTGGACGGCGAGCAGGCTTCCGAATGACACGAGGGTGGGGATCAGTTGGCCGCCTCGGGGGCCGCCGCCGCCGTGGCGCGGCCGCTGAGGCCGAGCCCGCTTCGTGCGACGGCGCCGAGCCCGGAGCCGGAGCTCAGGAGGGCTGCGAGCGCGACCGGAGCTCCTCCGACCGGGCGATCCCGAACCACCGCCCCAGGCGTCGGCCTAGAGGCCACTGTGCCCACGTCCGCCTTCCGCACCCGTCGACCGGCTCGACCCCGCGCAGCGAGCCGGTGAGAAGGACCTCGTCCGCCGCCAGCAGCCGCTCCAGGGGCACGCGGGTCCGAACCACGTCGAGGCCGTGCTCGAGCCCGATCGTCCTCACCCGCTCCAGGGTGACCCCAGGCAGCACCTCCGCCTCGCGCGGCGGCAACACGAGCCGATCGCCCTCGACCAGGAGCACGCTGGCCCGCTCGGTCTCCAGCACCTGCCCCTCGGCGTCGACGAGGAGGACTCCGCCGCCGGCGGCGAGCCGGTCCAGGTCCCGCCGATCACTCCACTTGTTGCGGCCGAGGCCGGCAGCGACGGTGACCGGGATGAGCCGCGCCGGGGATTCCGTCCATCCCCAGTCCGGTCGCCAGTGGAGCTCCGAACAGGTGCAGGAGAGCTCAATGCCGGTCTCCGAGGGTCTGACGTCGACGCGCCAGCGGAGCGGGCCGCCGGTGGGAGCGTCGGGCCAGTCGACCCCGGCTCCGTAGAGCTCCTCGGCGCTCCGCCGCAGGCGCCGGCGGTGCGCATCCTCCTCCAGGGCCACGCCCTCGACCACGAGCATCGTCTCGAACACGCCGGCGCCGGGGTCGGGGGCCAGCCTCACCGGCACGGGCGGCTCCGGGCGATGGTCTCCAGCATCGGCTGCGCCTTGAGCAGCATCTCCTCGACCTCCCGGTCCGGATCCGACTGGGCGACGATGGCCCCTCCGGCGCCGACGCTCGCCCGTCCGCCGGCGAGGACGATGGTCCGGATGACCATGCCCAGGTCGACGGCGCCGCCGAGGGCAATGCTGCCGAGCGCACCCGAGTAGACGCCGCGGCCGGCGCCCTCCAGCCGGTCGATGATCTCCATCGTCCTGATCTTGGGGGCGCCGGTCATCGATCCACCGGGGAAGCAGGCGCGGATCGCGTCGACCGTGGAGCGCGTGGGATGGAGCCGGCCACGGACCGTGCTGACCAGTTGGTGAACGGTGGCGTGGCTCTCGATCGCGAAGAGCTCGGGGACGTGCACGCTGGCGGCGCTGCAGGCGCGGGTCAGGTCGTTGCGGACCAGATCGACGATCATCAGGTTCTCCGCCCTGTCCTTCTCCGATGCGGCCAGCGCCGCCGCCGCCGCCGCGTCCAGGCATGAATCGTCGTGGCGGGCGCTGGTGCCCTTGATCGGCCTCGACTCCACCTCCCCATCGGCGGAGATGCGCAGAAAGAGCTCGGGCGAGGAGCTGAGCACGGACACGCCCGCCAGTTGCAGCAGGGCCGCATGCGGCGCCGGGTTCCTGCTCCGCAGCGTCCGGTAGGTGCTCCAGGGGGCGAGCCGCCCGGCCACGGAGAGCATGTTGGTCAGGCAGATCTCATAACTCTCGCCGCGCGCGATCTCGAGCAGGCAGGTCTCGACCAGCCGACGGTAGGCTTCCGGTCGGTGCCGGTGATGGATCTCGAGCGGGCGCGGCGCGTCGGAAGGATCGGTGGCGCGGGCGAGCGGCGTTCCACGGAGGGCGGCAGCGGCATCCGAGGCCCAGGCGGAGGCCTCCGCCAACGTCTCCGGCGTGGCCAGCGAGACTACCCACGCGCACCCCTCGACGTGGTCGTAGGCGACCATCCGGTCGGTCAGCATCAGGGCGGCGTCGGGATGGTGGAGCGGGGCCTGGTGGACCCCGGACCCCCCGCACTCGCCCTTGAGCTCGTAGCCGAGATAGCCGACGTAGCCCAGGTTGAAGTCGAAGGGCAGGTCAGCGGCGGGGAGGAAGCGGCGGTCGAGATCCCGGCCCAGCCAGTCAAGCAACCGCCCTGCGGTCACCTCCACCCCGCCACGATGTCGCCGGCGGATGCGCCGCCGGGAGGCGTCGTAGGTGACGAGCTCGGCCAGCGGACCACCGTCGCCGCCGAAGTAGGAGAACCTGGTGGCGGGCGACGGTGCCGCACCCCGGTCCAGCCAGAAGCGGTGATGGGACGATCCGAAGAGGAGCGGTAGCGCCTGCTCGGGCGGCAGGGCCCGGGGAACCCGGCGGACGAGCAGACGGCGCCGCTCACCCTCTGCCGATGCGCACCGGACGCGCGGTCGATCGACGGCGGCCGTCGGCACCGCGGCCACCTCGGCCCTCGGGACGGGCCGCTCGGCCAGGGCGCGGAAGTTGCACAGCAACCTCCTGCCCCCCTCGGAGGCGATCGACTCCGGGTGGAACTGAACCCCCCAGATTGGCCGGTGGCGGTGGCGGAGGGCCATCACCAGCCCGTCCTCGGTCCAGGCGGTCGCCTCCAACGGGGGGGGCAGGTGGTGGACGACGAGCGAGTGATAGCGGACCGCCACGAAGGGGTCAGGCAGACCCGCGAGCACTCCCTCACCGCGATGCCGGATCCGGCTCACGCGGCCGTGGACGGGCTCCGGGGCGCGGCCGACCCGCCCGCCCATGAGGTGGCAAACGGCCTGATGGCCGAGGCAGACGCCGAGCATGGGGAGGCGCCAGCCGGCGATCACGGCCGCGCTGATGCCGAGATCGCGCCACCGGTCAGGCCTTCCCGGGCCGGGCGAGATCACGGCGGCGTCGAAGTCCTCCTGCCGCAGGCGCCGCCAGCCGGCCCGGTCATCGTTTCGGAGCACGACCGGCGCGCAGCCGTTCACCTCTTCGAGCAGCTGGAAGAGGTTGTAGGTGAAGGAGTCGTGATTGTCCACGAGCAGCGTCCGCAGCGCCATTCAGGGGCCACTCTAAGCCGGACCGGCCCTCCGGCGGCCTTCCCATCATCCCGCGGGCATCCTCGGCTCGCTGGTCGGCCGGGCCCTACGGCGGCAGCGAGGAGGCTTGGCGCCGTCAGCTCCACATGGTCGGCTTCCGGCCGACCGAGAAAGGCGGCACCTGGCCCGGGACCTCTCGGAATCCACAAGCCCCCGCCGCTGGCGCGACGGAGACGGCGGGGCGGCTGGCCGACCCCACTGGCGGCGTCGGCCAGCTCTCTGATGCCCCCTCGTGCTCAGGTGCGCCCGGAAAACCCTAGTGTTTGCTCGGATCGGACCAGAACCACGCGTAGGGGCTGTACATCCCGTTCGGGACGATCGTCCATGGACCCACGAACCCACCGGTCCACGTCTGGTCGCGGCGCGGCACGTTCATCAGATCCGTATTGCGCATATGGACTGCCGGCTCGTTGCCAACGCTGCCGACGAAGAACGGCCCCTCCGTCATGTGCAGCTTCATGATCTCCCAGACGGTCTGGTTTCTCTTCATGAAGTCGGTCTCCTGGAGGCCGGAGCGATAGAGCGCTTGCAGCTTGGCAATAGGGCCCTTCGCGTCTGGTTGAAGGTTGGGCGGCGTCCGCTGCCACGGATCCACGTTGGCCTGGGCATTCGCCTGCGGGGTCCCCTGCAGGAGGTACCACTCTCCTTCCATCGGAGCCCAGCGCTGGCTATCCAGCGGCACCAGCCAGTTCGCGTAGGTAAGGCAGTTGGGTCCGTCCCCCACTCCCCAGTCGGCATAGGTCTGCAGCTTTCCGGCCGCCCACTCGGTCAACCGGCTGGTCGGTTCGACAGGGTCGTCCTTCGCGTTGATACCTATCTGCTGCCAGTCGGAGGCAAGAAGCTGGCACTTGTTGATGTCAGTCGGGGAGGCGTTGGCGGCGTACTGGATCAGGATCTGCAGTGGACTTCCATCCGAGAAGGTGCGCCACTGCCCACTCTTCTTGAGCCCGATCGAGTCGAGCATCTGACCGGCTTTGGTCGGATCGTGGGCGACCCACGCCGTCCGCCATTGCTCGTAGACCTGCGGACCCTTGCCCACATGGAATTCCACGGCCTTCGATGCCATGGTTCCCGAGGTCACCTGCCCCTGCTCGAAGTAGATGGTCTTCCGGACCCGCTCGCGGTTGAAGGCCAGGGACATCGCGGTCTGGAACGTCCGGCTACGAAAGAGTGCGCGGTATTTGGGATCGTAGAAGTCGTAGTTGAAGAAGTACATCGACCCGGTCCCATCAGCGGTGTCCCAGTAGGCGAGCTCCATGCCCTGGGTGCTGGAGAGCGTGGAGACATCGGACAGACCTATGCCGATCTGGCTGCCGGTCACATAGTCGGCCTTGCCTTGCTGAATGGCGAGCCGCATCGAGTTGGGGTCCTGATAGTTCTGGTTGGTCAGCTCGTCGATGTAGGGGAGCTGGTTGCCCCACTTGTCGATCGCCCAGAAGTACGGGTTGCGCTCGACCGTGATGTACTGACCGGACTTCCAGTCCTTCGACTTCCACGCCGCCATCGTCGGATTGTCCGAGTTGCGCAGCCAGTCGATCTTCTGCATGTATGTCGTCGCCCAGTCACTTGGAAGGCTGGGGTTGTACTTGATGTGGAACTGGGACAGATAGTGCTTGGGATCCATCATCTGGGGGCCGATGCCACCGGTGTTGATGGCGCTCGTCCCACGCTTGGCCCACATCGAGATGTAGTCGACGGCGAGTGGGGTCGGAGCGTCGTACTTCAACAGAAGCGTCACATCGTCGATCTTCTGCATCGCGACGGGTGTCCCTTTGCTGGAGCGGAACTCCTGAGAGGCCACCCAGCCGGGTAGGACACCGATCTCGTCCTCCCACCAGTAGATGATGTCGTCGACCGACCAGGGTTGGCCGTCAGACCACTTCAGGCCCTTCCGAAAGTGCAGGGTGAGCTCGCTGAACGTGCTGTTCCAGGTCCAGCTCGAGGCCAGGAAGGGACCGATCGCGGCACCGTCGTGCAACCACCGCATCGGTGAGTGCCCGTACATGGCGTTGACGAGGTTGTTGGACGTCTGCTGGTCGGTCGGGTCGGAGCAGACCCAGGTCCAGCTGCCGCCGTACTTGCCCTCGACGAACCATTCCATCGGTTCGACGTAGGGAGGGTTGGGCACGCGGCTGCCGACGGGTGGGAGCTGCCCTGATTTGACCAGCGCCGCCAGCGCCGGCGATTCCTTGAGCGTGCCCTTGAACTGGGTGTCCTCGAGGTAGATGATGTCGGTCTTCGTGATGTGGTACGTCCCGCGCGTCACCGAGGTCGAACCCGAGGACTGAGCGCCGCCGCCAGAGCCATTGCCACCGCCACCACAAGCCGACACGATCGTGGCGCCGACGGTCAGCCCGGCCATTCTCAGGAACTTCCGCCGGTCATACCCCCGCGACGCTGACGCGCTCATCGTGAGTGGTCCCCCCTGCCTTTCGCGGATGAGCGAACAGTGATCCCGCCGGTCACCACCCGATACCGGTGCACCATGGCCAGACTCCCTCGTTCCTCGGGAAATTCTCATCGGCGACGCCGGCCCTTCCCTTTCCCTCGTCTCTCCGCTGGGAACGCGACCACCGCTGCCATTGAGGAAACGATCCCAGCTTAGTCCCACCTCGAAAGGGCCGCAAGTCGCACCATGGCGACTCTCGCGTGACCAAAGCGATGCGGGAGGCGATTGGCTCGCTGACCTCCGAATGCCGTCGTCAGGCCGACAGTCTCTGTCCTGGTGCGCGTCTTCTCCGGCGGAACCCCGGGGGACGGATGGCGTTGACTCCTTCAGTCAGGCTTAGAGCCGTCTGAGCTCGGCCGGTTGTCTCCGCGCCCCCGCTCGGTCCATCTGCCGATGAGCCGTCGGCGGCCCTTGTTCACACCGGGGCCGACGCAGACTGCGGATCGGCATGTCCGACGGCGAAGCAGTGCGTGTTGATGAGCGGGCCCGTCGAACGGCTTCGAGAAGCCCGCGACCGGGTCACACGGATCTCAACAGCGTGCGAATCGGCCACCTCCATAACTCATGGCGATCACTGGCCTTTGGGCTCGCGGTCCGCGCTGATAAGCGGAATCAGGACCACTTCAGCCAGACGCCCCGGCCGGACATCGCGTCATCCGGTCGGCGCGCGCGAGCCGACCAGATGAGCTTCGGCGCCTCGGCGAGACCGTCGTCATCCACGGCGGACCTTTTAGGTCTCGGGCGAGACGGCCGCCTCCAACGCCGACACCGCCTGGTTGGCGTCGTTCTGCATGGCCAGCTCATTGGGGTGGATCGGGAAGGCGGGGTCGGTCGGGATCACGCCCTCGATCCACTTGGTGCCGGCGGGCTGGCAGACGTCGTGGCCAATGCTGGAGTGGTAGGTGTCCACGTACACGTCGCCGTGGTCGACGGTCTCGGTGGCCAGCATCAGGTTGAGGGCCTTCTCGATCCCGTTGAGGTACGCGACGTCACCGGAGGCGATCGGTACGGCCGGATAGCAGCCGGGGCCGCTCACCGGCAGGATATCGGGATAGCCGACGACCATCACCAGCGCGTTCGGCGCCCGCTGCCGGATTCCGGCCAGCACCGACGCCAGCTGCGGCCCCAGCGCGGCGATGCGCTGGCGCAGCAGGTCCACGCCGTTCTGCACGAAGTGCTGCTCGCACGGCGAGCCTGAGGGCGCGGTGCTGCTGAGCACGAGACAGGTCAGCGCGATCCCGCCGAAGTCGATGTCGTTGCCGCCGATGCCGAGCGTGACCAGTGTCGTCTTGGCGTTGAGCGCGTCGAACTGCGGCGCGTTGTGACCGAGCGGCACGGTCCCCGAGATCAGGGGCTGCGCCTGGGTCATGTCCACACTGGTGGCTCCGGAGCAGCTGACGTCGTCGAACGCGGCCGGATGCAGGGCCTGATCGAGCAGCGCCGGGTAGTCGTGGGTGGACCGGAAGCAGAGCAGCGGGTCGGTCTCCTGGTTGGGGATCAGGGGACCCGAGGTGTAGGAATCACCGAGCGCGACATAGGTCCCCGACAGCGGCGAGACGGGACTGGCGAACGCCGTTCCCGGCAGGCAGAGCGCTACCATCGCGGTGACCGCCGCGACGAGCGGGGCCAGGGCGCGCCGGCGGCCCAGCCATCCCAGGTGACCGACACCCATACCCCTCACCTCCGTCATGTGTACTTCCACGTCGTTCCCCGCTATGGACCGTCTCTCCGGTCCCCGACCATGCAAAGGTCATCGTAGAGGAAGAACGGATGCCGGGCAACGAGGGCGGCGCCGGCCCGCCTCAGCCGGCGATGCCGAGCAGGTGCAGCGCGACCAGCGCGAGCCAGGCCCAGCCGGCTACGATCGCGATCCGCTGCGCGATCCCCGCCTCCGCCGCCAGCCGGGTGGAGCCGCCGAAGCCGAGGCCGGCGACCACGACCCCGACGGGAATGATGATCGCGATCAGAAGCGAGTAGAGGGCCCAGGCCGGCGAGCCCGATGCCGCCAGGAGGCGGCCGACGACGAGGCAGGCGGCGAACAGAGGCACGAAGACAAATACCGCGGAAAGGTCATGGACCCGGCCGTGCCGGCTGGGCGCGGGCGGCGGGTCGGGCGGGTAGCCGGCAACGGGATCGGTGACGAACACGCCGGCAACGATCAGGCCGACGGCGTAGACGCTGACCAGCAACGGAGCCAGCGGCGATCCGCCCAGGCCCCTCAGGCCGATGCCGAGGCCGGCGGCGAAGAGCAGCATCAGGATCCCGGTGAGGACGAAGTTGGCCTGCTGCATCCAGCCGCCCGGGCCGAGGGCCAGGGCGCTGACCGGCTGCCGGCGGGCGTCGTAGCCGGGGCGGGTCAGGCCCTCGATGAGAAAGGTGACGACGAACAGAATGGCGCCGCCCACGCCCGACCAGAGCAGCGGGGTCAGCATGGGAGGCCCGGTCAGCGGCGCTCCGGCGTCCCCGGCCGGATGTCGGCGAAGGGGTCGTAGTCGACCTCCAGCTCCCCCTGCTCCGGGCGCTGCTCCTCGGGGACGTTGCGCAGGTTGACCCGGATCCGGGTCCACGTCGAGCTGCGCCCGCGCATGGAGTCGACGAGGACGTCGGCCGGGCCGAGCAGCGTGGAGACCTCGGGATGGCGCTGGCGCCAGCGATCGAGGCCCTCCATCGCCTCCGCCTTGGTGGCGGCCCGGGCGATCTCGATCATGGGCACGGTGGTGCGCCGCCGCCCGCTGGCGCCGCTGGTCTTGCCCGGGGCCGCCGGGGCGACCGCGCCCGCGCGCCGCTTGGACGGCTGCACCCGGGGCGCCTCGCCCTCCTGCTTGCCGAAGTGCGGGGGCCAGGGAGCGTCGGGCATGCCCTCGGCCAGGTGCCGGTCGGCCAGCTCGAGCAGCGGCTCGATCGAGCCCGGATCCTCCTCCATCCCCACCCAGGGGTCGCCGATGGCGTCGAATCGGTCGGGGACGGTGTCGATGGTGTAGTCCTCCGCCCGCGAGCCGGCCACCTCCTCCCAGCGGAGGGGGGTCGAGACCCGGGCGTCGGCGGTCGGGCGGATCGAGTAGGCGGAGGCGATGGTGCGGTCCTTGGCGTTCTGGTTGTAGTCGAGGAAGACGCCCTGGCGCTCCTCCTTCCACCACTTGCTGGTGGCCAATCCCGGCGCCCGCCGCTCGACCTCGCGGGCCAGCGCCACGGCCGCCCGACGGACGTCGACGAAGCCCCAGCGCGGCTGGATCCGGCAGTAGAGGTGCATGCCCCTCGAGCCGGACGTCTTGGGCCAGCACTTCAGGCCGAACTCGGTCAGCACCTCACGGGAGAGCAGCGCCACCTCGCAGATCTGGCTCCAGGGAACGCCCGGGATCGGATCCAGGTCGACCCGCAGTTCGTCGGGATGCTCGAGGTCGTCGGTGCGCACCGGGTGCGGGTTGAGGTCGATGCAGCCGAGGTTGACCACCCAGATCAGCTGGGCCGCGTCGCGGAGGACGACCTCATCGGCGGTCCGGCCCGAGGGGAAGCGGAGCTCCGCCGTCTCGATCCAGTCCGGGCGCGAGGTGGGCGCCCGCTTCTGGAAGAAGGCCTCGCCCTCGGCCCCGTTGACGAAGCGCTTGAGGGCCATGGGCCGCCCCGAGACACCGGCCAGGGCGCCGGAGGCGACGCGCAGGTAGTAGTCGACCAGGTTGCCCTTGGTGTGGCCGGTGCGGGGGAAGTAGACCTTGTCCGGGTTGCTGATCGTGACCTCGCGCCCGGCGATCTCACGCGCCTCACGGGTGTCCGCCATGGTGCGCACGATACGGCAGCGGCCCCGCGCCGGACCATGGCCCGCCGGCGCCAGATGTGGGCCGCCGACCTCGAGGCCCATCGGGTACCCTGCGGGGATGGCCTGGCCCGTCGATCCGAGCGTGTACGTGGGCCTGCTCGCCCTGCTCCTCGGACACGCCTGGCTGGCCCGCGAGCGCGGCGCGCAGCGGCGCCACTATCTCTTCTTCGGTGCCGGCATCTTCCTGATCTGGGCCGCGCTGGAGACGCCCATCGACACGCTCGGCGACAGCTACCTGCTCAGTGCCCACATGGTCGAGCACATGCTCCTGTTCGCCTGCGCGCCGCCGCTTCTTCTGCTCGGGCTGACCCCGCCGATGGTGGCGCGCCTGATCCGGCTGGTGCCGCCGATCCGGTGGCTGACCGAGCCGGTCGCCGCGATCGTGCTGTCCGCGATCGGTCTGCTCCTCTGGCATTTCCCGCCGATCTTCGACGTCGCCGTCGAGAACAACACCGTCCACGCCTGTGAGCACCTGACTTTCCTCCTCGTCGGCGTCCTCTTCTGGTGGCCGCTCATCGATTCGACCAGCAGCCAGGCCACCTGGCGGCTGAGCCCGCTCTCCAAGCTCGTCTACCTCGGCCTGGGATCGCTGCCGATGATGGCCATCTCCCTGATCCTTCAGTTCGCGCCCGGCGTGCTCTACACGCCCTACCTGCACGACCCCAGGATCAGCCCCTTCCTGACCCCGCACACCGACCAGACCGTGGCCGGGGCGGTGATGATGTTCATGGACATGGGCGTCATGATCTGGGACGCCCTCTACGTCTTCTTCCGGTGGTTCAGAGGCGAGGTCGACGCCGACTTCGTCGATACCGCGGTCCCGATCACGCAGAACAGCGAGGATTGGGAGCAGATGCAGGCGTACCTCAGGACCATGCAGCGCTGACAGCGCGGGAGGGAGCGACATGAGCGAGTGGGAATCCGGTGACGTGCCGACCACCGGCGGGCGGCTTCACTACCATCGCACCGGCGCGGGAAGGCCTCCGGTCCTTCTGCTCCACGGCTTCTCCGACAACGGGCTGTGCTGGACCCGTGTCGCCACCGCCCTCCAGGACCGCTACGACCTGATCATGCCCGACGCCAGGGGGCACGGCGAGTCCGACCCGCCCGGCGACGACGACTCCCCGAAGCTGCGCGCCGACGACGTGGCCGCGTTCGTCACCGCGCTCGGCCTGGGCCAGGTCGCCGTGATCGGCCACTCGATGGGCGGCTCCAGCGCGGCCCTGCTCGCCGCCGAGCATCCCGAGACCGTCGCCTGTGCAGTGCTCGAGGACCCGGGGTGGCGCGATGGCGGGCCCCGTGTCGCCACCGCCGACCGGGCCAGGTCGATGCGTGAGATGCAGGCGACGCCGGTCGAGGAGATCATCCGCCAGGGGCGCAAGAACCAGCCCGGCTGGGACGAGGTCGAGTTCCCGGCCTGGGCCGAGTCCAAGCGGCAGCTGAGCCCGCTGGTCTACGAGCGCTCCACCACCCTCCAGCAGCGGCCCTGGCGCGAGGTCGCGGCGCGGATCCAGGCGCCGACCCTGCTGCTGACCGCCGACACCTCCCGCGGCGCGATCGTGGACGAGAAGAACGCGGAGGAGGCGGTGAAGCTGCTGGCCAAGGGCAGGACCACGCGCATCACCGGCGCCGGGCACAACATCCGGCGCGAGAACTTCCCCGACTTCCTCTCCGCGGTGACCGGCTTCCTCGGCGAGGTCTACGCCTGAGGCGCGAGCCTCAGACCCCGCCCAGGCCGGGGGAGATGAGGACGTCGGCGAGCTGCTTGACCAGTGTCCGGAAGACCGACTCGCGGAAGCCGATGACGAAGGCGACCGCATAGAGGATCAGGCGGCCGGTCCCGGCGGTGGCGAAGTTGAGCGGGGCTCCGGCGGCGCGGAGCGTCCCGCTCAGGAGCAGGAAGCCGATCATGGCCATGATCGCGCCGAGCAGGGGCCGGGTGATGTGCCAGGCCGTGTAGCTCCGCTGCCAGTCTCGGTGCCCGTGGTCGAAGAGGCCGCCGAAGGAGATCATCACCGCTCCCAGAGCGCCGAACCAGGCGATGCTCAGAGGCACGCCGGCGAAGCCCTGCGGGAGCACGTTCCGGATCCGGACCAGCTCGGCCAGTTGCGGCGTGTGCGAGGCGACCGTGGAGCCGGCCAGGGCGTAGGCGAAGGCCGCGGCGACCAGCACCACGAGATATAGCAGCTGGAGCGGCAGGAGGTAGCCGGGGGCGTCGTCGCCAGGCCAGATCGGTGCCGACGGATTCGACACCGCCCTCCCCGACGGCGAGATGGCGGTGACCGTGAACGTGTAGCGGTGGCGGTCCTTCAGGTCGCCGACGAGGACGCTGGACTGCCCCGCCTCGGCGGACACCGTCCTGCCCCCGGGCATCGCCGTCACCTCGAACTCGTGGATGCCGGCGTCGGCGACCGACTTCCAGCTGATGGTGGCGGACTGCTCGCCCGGGCTCGCCCTGACCGCGGTCGGCGCGGCCGGCGGCGCGCTTCTGACGAAGGCCGACGTCGTGCGCAGTTCTATCTCCGCTATCTCCTCCTCCGGCACGCTGGAATTCTAATTCGGCGAGCGCCGCTGCGCCGACGCTCGAGAGGGAGGCGACGGCCGTGGTCCGCGGGGGTTCCGCAGCGTGTCGGAGCAGGCCCAAAGCGGCGCGCACGATACTGGAAGCATATGGAGTTTCGAAGACTGGGCAGATCGGGTCTGGACGTGTCCGTCATCGGGCTGGGCACCAACAACTTCGGGGGCAAGCTGGACGAGGCCGGAGCCCGGCGCGTCTTCGACGCCTCGTTCGAAGGTGGCGTGAACTTCGTCGACACCGCCGACGGCTACGGCGGCGGAGAATCGGAGACGCTGATCGGGCGAATCGTCGGCAACCGCCGCCACGATGTCGTCCTGGCCACCAAGTTCGCGTCGCCGCGGGGCGAGGCCCGGCACCGGCGAGGGACGTCGCGACGGTGGATCACGCTGGCGGTCGAGGAGAGCCTCCAGCGCCTCCAGACCGACTACATCGACCTCTACCAGATCCACCGGCCGGATCCGGAAACCCCGATCCTGGAGACTCTGCAGGCGCTCGACGACCTCGTCCGCCAGGGCAAGGTCCGCTACATCGGCCACAGCAACTTCCGCGGCTGGCAGATCGCCGACGCCGGCTGGACCGCCCGCGTCAACCACCTGACCGTCCCCATCTCCGCGCAGAACCACTACAACCTGTTTGAGCGGGGCGTCGAGGCCGACGTGCTTCCCGCCTGCGGAGCCTTCGGCGTCGGTCAGATCCCCTACTTCCCGCTCGCCTCCGGCTTCCTCACCGGCAAGTACCGCAAGGGCGTCTCGCCGGAGGGCGCGCGCCTCACCGGCAGCCCGCGGGGCGAGCGCGTCTTCACCGACGAGAACTTCGACCGTATCGGGCGGCTCGAGGCGTACGCGAAGCAGCGGGGCCACGGCCTCACCGAGCTGGCCCTGGACTGGCTCCTCGGCCACCCCGAGGTGAGCACGGTCATCGCCAGCGCGACCACGCCCGAGCATGTGGCGGAGAACCTCAAGGCCTCCGACTGGCAGCTCACGCCGGAGGAGGTCGCCGAGGTCGGCGCCCTGTAGCACCGGTCCGGCCGGGTTGGTCATCCACCCCGGCCGGACCTCCCTTCCCCCTCATCCGTCACGGAGCCAGCGCGCCGTCTCCACCCGCTGCTCCAGGTAGTCACTGCCCAGCCCCCAGGCCAGGGCCTGGACCAGACACCAGAGCCGGACCCGCTTGCGGTCGACCCCGAGCACGGCCTCCGAGCCTTCCCCGACACGGGCCGGAGCCACTGGTGAGGTGTAGCCGCCGGTGTAGGGCTCGCCCAGCCGGAGATCCCACCGCTCGGCGCACTCGGCGACGAGCCCGGGCAGGGACCGGAGCCAGTCGCGTCCCCGCGAGGTGCCGCCCAGCCGGCCCAGGCCCGGCGGGACCGGCCACGAGCTCAACGCCGTGTATCCTCCCGTGGCGGATGAACGCGCCACCGCCCGGCCTCGACGAGAAGGACCTCCTCCCCCACCTCACGGACGCCTGGGGACTGAGGGCGCCAGCGCTTACCTACGCCCAGCTCGGCTTCGGCGCCTATCACTGGATCGCCACCGAGCCCGGAGGGGATCGCTACTTCATCACCGTCCACGACCTTGATGCCGAACCCTGGCTGGGCGACGACCGGGATGCCGCCTTCGACGGCCTGGGCCGCGCCTTCGTCACCGCCCTGACCCTCCACCGGGAGGGCTGCCTGGAGTTCGTCGCCGCCCCGATGCCCGACCACCAGGGCGCCGCCGTGCGCCGCGTCGACGACCGCTACAGCCTGGCCGTCCATCCCTTCCTTGAGGGCAGCACCGGGGACTTCGGCGCGCCGGTCGCGGCCGAGGACCTCGGCAGCGTCGTCGGGTTGCTGGCACGGCTGCACGACGCCACCGCCCTGGTCGAGCCGGTGGCGCTCCATCGCAGCTTCGAGGTGCCCGACCGCGCCGAGATCGAGGAGGCGCTCGCCGCCCTCGGATCGCCCTGGGCGGGGGGCCCCTTCGCCGAGCGGGCTCGGGGCTGGCTCGAGGCCAACGCCGGCGGCCTGATGCGGCTGCTCGCCACCTACGACCGGCTCCGCGAGCGGATCGAGTCCCGGGCACGGCCGGTGATCACCCACGGCGAGCCGCATCAGGGCAACCTGCTCTGGAGCGACGGCCGTCTCCTTTTGATCGACTGGGACACGGTCTCGCTGGCGCCTCCGGAGCGGGACCTGTGGCTGGTCAACGGCGGCTCGGCCGAGGTCAGGGAGATGTATTCGCGCATCAGTGGCCGCGAGGTCGACGAGGCGGCGATCGACTTCTACGCGATCGGCTGGCAGCTGACCGACGCGGCCTGCTTCCTCCAGCAGTTCAGGAACCATCACGAGGCGGACGCCGACGCCGAGTTCAGCTGGCGCGTGATGTCCGGGTGGGAGCTGTGAGCGAGGGCGCCCTCACGATCCGGAGACCGCCTCGCCCCTGATCAGCAGCACCGGGCAGGGGCTGTGGTCGAGCACGAAGCGTGCCGTGTGCCCGACCGATCGAGGGCCGGGTCCCGGACCGTCCTCGCGGTGGAGCCGGGAGGCGACCACGACCAGGGCGCAGCCGCGCTCACCCGCCAGCGACGAGAGGATCCTCCCCGGCTCACCCTCCCCGATCTCGCTCGAGGCGCTGGCGCCCAGCCGCTCCACCACCGCCCTGGCCTCGTCCAGGGCCTCGGCCGCGGCCTCCTGCTCCGCCTCGCCGACCTGGCGGAGACGCCAGCGCGGCATCGGCCGCGAAAGGTGCCGCGTCCGTTCCAGGCCGATCTCGCCTCGCACCCCGGTGTCGATGACATGGGCCAGCACCAGCTCGTTACCGCGGAGCGGGATGAGCCGGTCCAGCTCGGAGAGCAGCTCGGCGCCCTCCTGCTCGGCAACCCCGATCAGCACTCGCATCAACGAAATGTTGCACCGATTCCCAGCCATGCGGCGATCAGGAGCAGCGGCGTCACGGCCACCCCCAGCTTGAGATAGTCGAGCGCGGAGACCTTCAGGCCCTTGCGACGGACGATGACCAGCCAGAGCATGGTCGAGAGCGAGCCGACCGGCGTCAGGTTGGGTCCCAGGTCGGCGCCGGCGAGCACGCCGACCAGGAAGGGCGCGCGCAGCGCCGCCGCCAGTCCGGCGCCGTGGCTGCCGGAGAGCAGGAACAGGGTGGCGGGAAGGTTGTTGACGAGGTTGGCGGCGACACCGGCGCCGAGGACGCCCGCCGCCACCGCCGTCAGCGGACCGGAGGCCAGGGTCAGCAGCCACCGCACGACCGCCGCCGTCACGCCCGCGTCCTGCAAGCCCTGGACCAGGATCAGAAGGCCGGCCACGTAGAGGAAGAGCGAGAGGCTCACGTGCTCGCGCACGCGTCCGACCTGGAACCGGCGGCAGCCGAGCGTGATCAGGGCCAGGAGCGCGGCGCCGCCGATGGCCACGGCGCCCAGGGGCAGGCCCAGGGACGAACCGGCCAGGTAGGCGACGCCGACCGCGGCCAGGCCCAGGGTGGCCAGCCGGAGGTGGCGCCGGTCGTCGGTGGCCTGGGCCAGGGCCTCCCGCCAGTCGATCCGGAAGTGGTGGGCGACCTGCCTCCGGAAGATGAGCATGAACACGGCGGCGTTGATGACGATGACCACCACCGCGGCCGGCAGCAGGTGCCCCAGGTAGACGCCGAGGGGCAGGTGCAGGTGGCCGCCGACAAGCACGTTGATCGGGTTGCTCACCGGAAGCAGCACGGAGGCGGTGTCGGCGATGAAGGTGGTGGCGAAGAGGTAGGGCATCGGCGGCAGCCGCAGCCGGGTGACGACCGCGTACACGACCGGGGTCAGGATCAGGGCGGTGGCGTCGTTGGAGAGGAAGGCGGTGATCAGGGCGCCGACCGCGAAGATGGCCAGCAGCAGGCGCCGGCCGCTCCCCCCCGACGCTCCCGCCGCCAGGGCCGCGGCCGCGTCGAAGAAGCCGCTGAGGTCGGCCAGGCCCGAGATCAGCATCAGGCCCAGGAAGAAGAGGAACAGGTTCCACTGGCCGGTGAGAGCGTGCAGCACCGACGCCGGCGACGTGATCCGCAGGAGCAGCATCAGGGCGGCGCCGCCGGCCGCCCACCAAGCCTCGGGGATACCCCGCGGCCGGATAATGACGCCCGCCATCGAGGCGGCGAAGACGGCGACGGCGATCAGAGCCACGGTCATCCGGCGGCTCCGATCAACGGGGGACGGCGCGCTGCGCGCACCTCCCCATCTGCCGAGGTCGCCACAGGCGACCGGCTCTCATCGGGCGCGTGGCGGCGGGCACGAACCCGCCCCGAGCCGCCCTCAGGGCGGCGCCG
>DATAXV010000217.1:0-42665 GCA_036272915.1 Candidatus Dormiibacterota bacterium | reverse complement strand
AAATGCAAGGAGGGCACGACGGTGGTTTGAGAGGACAGGTCGAATCGGCGGCCCTTTGCGTCGTGCGTTCACCCCTTGGTCCTAGGCCGCTGGATGAGTTCAGCTGCCTGCTCGAATTCGGCCCTTGAAATGATCGGGGAGGCGCCGTAGCGGCCTTCCCGGTAGCGATGGGCGACATTCTCCTCCTTACGTGGATCGAGGTCGGCCAATGGATAGAGTCGGCTGGCTCCATCGGCAGCTTTTTCCGTAAACCAGACTTGGTCGCGACCTAATAGCCGATCATCTCCGGTGCCGGAGAGCAGTCTCTCCATGTGTGCGTTGAAGATGATCTGAGCGCCGCGGGGGTTGCTGTTTGGCTCCTGGAACAGCCGGAGAAGTTGTTCCACCAGATCCGGATGCAGGCTGGCATCAATCTCGTCCAGCAGGAGCACGGAGCCGGTTTCTAGTGCATCCATTGCTGGCCCAACCAAGCCGAGCCAGACTCTAGTGCCGATAGACTCCATTCCAAGACCGAACGAAACGGACTCATCCGCGCCCTGATGCACGACCTCCAATACCTTGGGCAGGCGCTCGGCGGGCGTGTCAGAGCCTATGTGTTCGTCCTCGCTATCTCTGCGATAACGTCGTCTGAATCCCTCGGCCTCTTCCGAATTCATATCTCTCGCGCGCACATCTGCGATGCCCAGATCTGCAGCTCGGATGAGACCCAACGCGTCCCGTCTGGACTCCTCGTTATTGAGCAACTCGGCTGTAACGAACTGCCTGCCAGAGCGGTTCCAGGATCCAGCAAGCCAGAGGTTAGCGGCGAACCATTGGTAGAGGGGAAACAGTGCCGGATGGTTGGCTTGAGCAGAAGTCGACAGGAAGAGTGCATCTGGCCGGAGTAGACGTTGTACGGCGCGGCCTTGCGTGCTGAATGCACTTCCGTGCTCAACGCTATCCCCAGTGCGGTGGAAGATGCGCATGGCCTTCCCATGTGGATAGCGATAGGCCCATTCACTCAACACTCGGACGTCATCGATCTCAAAGCCGTATTCATGCCGCACTCCGTCCAGCACCAAATCCACCTCGAGTCGCGACGGCTGATTGGAAAAGCCTTTATCTAGAAGAAATGGGTGCCGATGCATCGGCTTTGTGGGGTCACGGCGAAACGAACCACGAATCGAATCCACCATGCAGTCGATGGCGTGAAGTAGATTGCTCTTGCCGGAGGCGTTGGGACCGAACACACCGGCGGCGGGGAGGATGCGGAGCGGCTTACCCCCTGCACGCCATGGAAGCTCTCGAACGAAGCGTGGCTCTGAAAGGCGGGTTGCCAGCATCGACAGCTCGAACTCCTCGCGGAAGGAGTAAACGTTTCTCCCACGTATGGCTAACAGCGCACTTCGGCTGAAGTCGGCAATCTCGGCCATAGGCCGATTATCGCAGAGTTTCTGCGCAAATCGCCCTGATGCGATGAGATCTGAACTAAACGGAAAGCGCGGCTCGGGTTTGCCCTGGTTCGCATAGACCGAGACCCGATCGGCGCCATGGATAGTCGTTTCGGTTCCTGCACGCGGTGCTGGCTAGGATCGCGACTCCAACTCCAAGGTTGCGCGCGGCCCAGCCAGGAATCCGGGTCCGAGCTCGTCGCCCGCTATCGCCCCAGAGCGTCCCTTTCGGTGCGAACCACCAGCGCCCTTCGTAGTGGTCGGCCTGCGGTGGCGGGCCGGGAAGTGCCGGTCCCGCGCCCGGTCGAAGGCCGTCGAGGGCGATGGCGACAAGGCGGTCTCGCACCGCTCCGTCGTCGGTTGTCGGGTGCGCCGGCCGCCTGCTGAAGAGCTCGATCAGCCACATCACGTCGAGGTCGGTGACGTCGGCTCGGACGGCGCCGGCGGTTGTCGCCCGCTCGAGAACGCGCTGCAGGAGCCGCCGTCCCCGCCGGCTCGCGTCCCACATCTCGGGCGTGGTCTCGAAGGCACCGGCCAGAGGTCCGAGCGCCCCGGTGCGGAACCCGACGCAATCGCGGACGAAGCCGGCCAGACCCTGCCAGGGGTCGTCCACCTCGAGCGCGGCCCCGGCGCCAGGTCCTGGTCGACGTGGCCTACGCCAACGTCACCTTCGTCGAGACCCAGATCCGGGCCGGGCGACCACCCCACCCGGCGATGGCGCCGGCGCTGCCGTCATCCCCGGCAACGGGGTGGGAGGCGTGGTGGTCGCACGCGGCGAGGGCGCCGACCCGGCCGTGGCCGGGATCCGCGTCATCGCCTCGACCGGCGGCTCCGGCGCCTACGCCGAGCGGGTCGCGGTGGACGCCTCCGCCCTCATCCCGGTTCCCCGTGGCCTGCGCACGGACCAGGCGGTCGCGCTGCTGGCGGACGGCCGCACCGCCATCGCGCTGATCCGGTCGGCCGAGCTGCGGCATGGACAGACGGTGCTAGTCGAGGCCGCCGCCGGTGGCGTGGGCAGTCTGCTCGTCCAGCTCGCGACATCCGCCGGCGCCCGCGTCGTGGCCGCCGCCGGCGGCCCGGACAAGGTGAAGCTGGCCCGCGGCCTCGGCGCCGCAGCCGGCATCGACTACACCGATCCGGGCTGGGCCGAGCGCGCCCGTCGGGAGGTGGGGGAGGTCGATGTCGTATTCGACGGCGTGGGCGGTGCCATCGGCCGGGCGGCCTTCGAGCTCATCCATCCGGGTGGTCGCCTCATCTCCTTCGGCATGGCCGGCGGATCCTTCACCGCCGTCGCTGCCGGGGAGTCGGAGCGGCGCCGGGTGACGGTCGTCCGCGGAGTCCCGGTCTCGCCCGATGAGTCGCGAGCGCTGACCGCCGACGCACTCGACAGGGCCGTCCGCGGTGAGCTCCACGCCGTCATCGGCCAGACCTGGCCCCTGGATGAGGCGGCGGAGGCCCACGCCGCCATCGAGTCCAGGCTCACGGTGGGCAAGACGCTGCTGGTGGTCGCCGGAGAGGTCGCGTGATGGCCCGGCTCTCGGTCGGCGTCGTGCTCAGCAGCCCCGCGACGGTCGCCGCCGCGGAGGTCGCCGACTTCGCCAGGCGGGTGGAGGAGGCCGGCCTCGACGCCGTCTTCGTCGGCGACCACCTGACCCCGGCCCGGCCGCTCCTCGACAGCACGGTGACGCTGGCCACGGTGGCGGCGGTCACCCGGCGGATCCGGGTCGGCTTCGGCGTGATGGTCGTCGCGCTGCGCCATCCCGCCTGGGTGGCGCGGGAGGTCGCGGCGCTGCAGCTCCTCTCCGCCGGCAGGGTCATCCTGGGCGTCGGCACCGGCGGCGACGTGCACGGCATGGCCGCCTGGCGAGCGGTGGGCGTCGACCCCCATCGCCGGGGAGTCGAGACCGACGCCAGGCTCGCCCTCCTGCCCGACCTCATCTCGGGCCGCCCGACGGCGATCGGGCCTGACGCCGTCCTGACCCTCGCCCCCGGTGCCGAGGTTCCGCCGATCTGGGTGGGCGGAGGCTCCGCTGTGGCGATGCGGCGCAGCGTCGCCAACGGCGCCACCTGGTTCCCGTCGATGCTCCTGCCCGCGGACCTGGCCGCCGGGGTGGAGGCGCTCGGCGCCACCGCCGCCGGCCTGGGCCGGATGACGCCGCCCGTGGCCGTGGGTGGCGCCGCGCTCCTCGGTGGACACGATCACGCCGCCGACCTCGAACGGTTCACGTCCGCGCTGATCGACGGTTACGGCATCCCGCCCGATCGCGCGGGGGCCCTCCCCATCACCGGCGGTGCCGAGCAGGCGGCGGAGCGCATGCACGCCTATGCGGAGGCAGGCGCCTCCTGGCTCGTCCTGAGCCTGATCGGCCCGGACTGGCGGCGGCAGTCCGAGCTGCTGGCGAGGGCCAGGCAGCTCCTGGAGTGACCACGATGGTGCGATGAGGTCGCCGGCTCCTTCGGCAGGGGGCCGCTGCTAGCCTTGCGTCGCAATGCGACGTGCCGTGGTTCTGCTCTGCTGTCTGGTGTTGCTGAGCGCGTGCGGTGCTCAGGCGGGGGCGGGGACGACCCGGCCGATGCTGACGCTCGGCGCCGTCTATCCGCTGGCCGGCGCTCAGGGATCCGGTGGCAGGCAGGAGCTGGCCGGCGTTCGCGCGGCGCTGCGGGTGGCCGAGCAGGAGGGGCTCCTCGACCAGCGGGTGCGGCTCCTGGTCCGCTCGGTGCAGACGCCGGAGCAGGCGAGGCAGGCGGTCGACGGGCTGATCCATCAGGACCATGTCCCCGTCATCTTCGGCACCTACGGCAGCACGCTGTCCTACGCGGCTGCGCTGGAGGCCAACAGGCTCCACACGATCTATTGGGAGAGCGGCGCCGTCGCCGACCTGATCACCCAGCGCCGCGAGTACGTATTCCGCACCGTCGCGACGGGCATGACCCTGGGCGACTCGGCGGTCAACTTCACCGACCAGGTGCTGCTGCCCAGGGCCGGTCTGAAGGCATCCCAGGCGACGGCCGTCATCGTCAACGTCGACGACGTCTACGGCCGGTCGGTGGCCGACGGCGAGCAGGCGCTGGCGGCCCGGCTCGGCATCCATGTCCTGCAGCGGATCCAGTACCCGGCCCAGAGCTACGACCCGTCGGTCATCGCCCAGGAGGTCGCCGCCGACCACCCCGACTACCTCTGGGACGTGAGCTACCTCAGCGACGGGGAGGCGATCTGGAAGGCGATCAAGGCCTCCGGCGTCACCCTCAGGGCGGCGATCGGGACCAGCTCGGCGTTCTGCCTGCCCCAGTTCGGGCAGCAGATGGGCCAGCTGGCGGTCGGCACCTACGCCGCCGACCACCCGAGCGATGAGATCAGCCCCGACGCGCTGACGCCCGCCGCCCGGACCCTGCTCGGTGAGGCCAAGGACGCCTACGCCGCGCTCGGCTATGGCCACCAGATGCAGATCGTCGGTGTCGCCGGGTTCGTCGCCGGCTGGACCCTGTTCCACGGCGTCCTCCCTCACGTCCAGGGAACGGTCACGCCGGACCGGGTGCGCACCGTCGCGTACCGCATCAACGAGCCGGTGGGCTCGAGCATCAACGGCGGCGGGGTCCGGTTCGCTCAGCCCGGCTCGTCCGACGCCGGCCAGAACCTGCGAGCGCCCTCAATCGTCGGCCAGTGGCAGGCGGTCGACGTCTGGCGCACGGTCTGGCCGATGAGCTACGCCACCGCCGAGCCGCAGGGCAACTCCTGGTAGCGAGCCTCAGCCGTCCGACGCCGACGCCGGCGGCTCGCCGCCACCGGCCCCGGCCGGCGGGCGGCGCAGCCTGATCAGCACCAAGGGCAGGCCGGCGAGGAGCACGAGCACGATCAGGGCGGCGACCAGCAGGGGCAGGTCGCCGGCCGGGGTCGAGGCGCCCGACGACTTCTCGGTCCCGGCCCCGAAGCAGCCGAGCGAGGTGGCGTTGGCGGAGATCGTGAAGGGGGCGCTGTCGCCCAGGTTCCCGATCCGCTGCCACGCGGTCCCGCCCGGCCGGTAGCCGTAGACCGCGGTCGGAGCGGGGACGCCGGCCGCGTAGGTCAGCGTGACCAGGATCAGCTGGCCCCTCGCCACCGGCGTCGTGCTGGTGAAGCAGTAGACGTTGGTCGAGAGGTGGACCGGGCCGGGGTTGGGGAAGGTCCTCACCGGGCGCAGGCGGAAGGTGACCACCGACCCCGGCTTCGGCGCCTTGAAGCCGCCGGCCGACCAGCTGAAGGAGGCCTGCCCGTCTCGGGTGAAGGCCGTCCCCGGCCCGATCTTGCCGTCGGCCTCGACCCTGGCCGTGGTGTGTCCGTCCAGCGGCGGCTGGTTGCCCTTGCGGAAGGTGGGGGGCGGCGACGTCCAGCGGTAGGGGCCCGGCGGGGCGAGACCGTCGAAGAAGCCGGGCGGTATCGCCCAGGCCGCCCCGATGTAGACGAGCACGGCGAGAAGGAGGGCGGCGAGCGTGACCCGGCGGGATCTGGTCACAGCGCCAGGTCCGCCACGACGTGGGCCAGGATCGGCCCGATCAGGTCTCGGAAGCGCCACCGCCAGACGCCGAGGACGAGTCCGGCGCCGATCACGGCGGGAAGGAAGGAGGGCGGATGGGAGAGCACGTGGGCGACGGTCCAGGCGAGCGTGCTGCCGACCACCGCGGCGGGGCCGCCCGCGGCCTCCTCGATGGCGGCGAAGAGGGCGCCCCGGAAGGCGACCTCCTCCCCGATCGAGACCGCGGCCGCCGCCACCGCCCAGCCCGTGCCGAGCTCGGGCCCGCCGTGCCAGCGGACGGCGGCGGGGAGGAGCAGGACGGCGGCCAGGGCCGCGCCCCCGAGCAGCCGGCCGGGGAGACGGTCGCGGCCCAGGCCCAGCCGCTCGGGGGGCGTGCCCACCGCCAGCAGGCAGAGGGCGAGCCCGCCGCCGAGCAGGGCGGGGAGGGCGAGCGCGGGATCCCGGGCGGCGACGACGCGGGCGAACTCGATCCCGATTCCGAGCACGGTCAGGCAGGCGACCCGGATCCGGGGCTTGAGGGGGATGGCGGCGACCACTGCGTGGACACGATAGTCGCCGGCCCCCACCGGATCCCGCCCGCAGGCGGGAAGCCGGCGGCGATCAGTGGGTGTGGTGATGCTCTCCGTGGCGGTGTGGAGCCGTCGCCACCCCCTCCTGCAGGGACCGCCGCCAGACCGGACTGTCGTGGAAGTGGTTGTCGAAACGCTCCTGCGCCGCCAGGATCTCCTCGGGACTGCCCTCCCCGTGGCGGATGCGGTCGGCCAGGCGGAAGTACTCGAAGCGGTCCACGCCGGGCATCAGGAAGAGCATGTCGACGCCGGTGTCGGCCGGGGTGCGGAAGGCGTGGGCCATGTGCGGCGGGACGAGCAGGAGGTCGCCGGCGCCGACGGACACGATCTCCTCGCCGGTGAGGACGTGGAGGCCGCCCTCGATGATGAAGAGGATCTCCGGCGCCCGGTCGTGGTGGTGGGGCGGAGGACCGTCGGTGTCCCGCCCCATACGACTGCGGATGGCGCTGATGGCGCCGCCGGTGTCGCTCCCGTCGGCCAGGAGCTGGATGGTGTCCGGGGCGAGGCCGAGCATCTCGGCCTCGTCCGCCCGGACCAGCGCCGGAGCGCCGTCGCCGGGTGTGATCAGGGACATGCCGCCGACCCTCTCGATGCCAGGTAGTACACGGCCATATAGTACGTCATCGAATAGTCGTGCGGCTAAGTTGTCGGGGGCGGACGGACGGAGGGATCAGGTCAGGCCGAGTCCGGCGAGGTTGCTGGCCAGCGTGGACGGGTCCATCGCCCCCGGGTAGCGGCTGGCGATGGTGCCGTTGGGCAGGACGAAGACGCTGGTCGGCATCCCGATCAGCCCGTAGGTGGCGCCGATCCGGCCGTCCGGGTCCACGGCCACGGGCAGGGTGATCTTCAGCTGGGACATGAAGGTCCTGGCGGCGGCGGCGTTGTCCTGCTCGTCGACCAGGAGCACGCGCATACCCGGGTGCTGGGCGGCCGCCTGCTGGATCAGCGGCATCTCCTGGCGGCAGGCGTCGCACCAGGACGCCCAGAAGTCGATCAGGAGCGGCTTGCCCTCGAACTGGGAGAGCCTGATCCTGCCGCCGCTCGGCGTGGTGGCGCTGAAGGCGGGAGCCTGGCCGCCGCCGTTGGTCGACACCTGATACGGGCGGTCCACCGCCTGCAGGGTGTTCAGCAGCTGGGTCACGCCCCATCCGTTGCCGTGGCTCTGGAACTCGCTCTCACCCTGGGCGTTGAGCTGGCGGGCGAGCGGCCCCGGCAGCGAGCTGCCCACGTCGGGCACGCCCTGGTAGGTGCTGCGGATGTAGCCGTGGGCGTCGATGACGACCAGCTCCGAGGTGTGAACGTCGCCGTTGCTGAGCTGGACCCCGAACGGCTGCCAGAAGGACTGCATCTGCTGGACCGAGCCGGTGGCGAAGGTCCAGTCGGCTCCGACCATCTGCTTGTACTGCTCGAGCACCGCCGGCGTGTCGACCTGGGGGTCGACGGTGGCCTCGACCAGCATCACTCCCTTGGGCAGGTGCCGAGCGAGCTGCAGGAAGAGCCCGGTGTAGAGCGGGCAGGTCTCGTGGCAGTTGGTGTGGAAGGCGGCGATGATGGCGACCTTGCCGCGCAGGCTGGCGTTGGTGAAGGGCCGGCCGTTCTGGTCGACCAGCGAGAACTGGGAGATCGCCGACAGCCGCCCGGCGAGCTCGTTGATGCCCAGCGAGACCTGCGAGTCGCCGGCGTAGACGCCGTCCCGGGCGGCGCGCCCGTCCTGCACCGAGACCAGGATCGGCTCGACCTCGGTCGACGAGACCGTCACTTGGAGGGAGGTCACCTGATTGCCGACCCGGATGGCGTCGTAGTTCCCCGAGGCGACTTCGGGCCGGGCCAGCGAGGTGGTGGTCGGGGCCGACGCGACCCGTCCGTCGAAGTGGACGCTCAGCGTCTGCCAGCCCGACGAGGAGTGAAGCGCCACCTGATCGAGCCGGTAGTGGCTGGGGGTCCGCGCCGCCGCCATCAGCAGCACGGTGCCCTGACTGGACTGGCGCGCGCCGATCCATTGGGAGGCCGCGATCCAGCCGATCAGCACGACCGCCATCGCGATCGCGCAGTAGTACCAGAGGAGGATCCTGTTCCGGGGAAGCCGAAGGCGCATGAACCACAGGAACGATAGCGCGACCGCGCCGCATCGAGGCCGCCATGAGTTCGGCATGCCGGCGAACTCCGCGGCAGGATCGGCGAACTCGCCGCCACGTCGGGGCCGCGGTGCGGATTAGGGTGGCGGCGGCATGGACCTACCGTCGGCACCGCTCTCACCGTCGTGACCCCTGCCCCGCTCTACCTGCACGGCTTCGGGCCCAGCCTCAACGTGCCGGTCTCCCAGGCGCTCACCTTCTACGCCGCGGTCGGCGTCGTCCTCCTCTCCTTCGTCCTCCTCGTCGCCTTCACCGGCGGGACCGGGACCCTGGCGCCGCCGCGCTTCCCGATCTGGCGTGTCGCCGCCGCCGGACGCCTGATCGGTTCCGGCGCAATCCGGGCCGCCGGCTCCACCGCCGGACTGCTCCTGCTCGCCGCCACCCTGGTCTGCGCCTGGTTGGGGTCGGCCGACGCCCTGTCCAACCCGGCCGAGTACGTCGTCTGGATCTACTTCTGGGTCGGGCTCCTGCTCCTGACCGCCGTGGTCGGCGACGTCTGGGCGCTGATCAGTCCCTTCCCCGCGCTGTACCGTCTGCTCTCGCCCCGAGACCGTCCGGGCATCTGGCGCCTGCCGGACTGGCTGGGCGCCTGGCCAGCGGTCGTCTTCTTCTTTGCCTGGGCCTGGTTCGAGCTCGCCTCGGGCGTGTCCGACCGGCCCCGGACGCTGGCCATAGCGCTCATCGCCTACACGGCGCTGACGGCGGCCGGCATGCGCGCCTTCGGCCGCGAGGAGTGGCTGCGGCGCGGCGAGGCCTTCACCGTCCTCCTCTCCATCGTCGGTCGATTCGGGGTCCTCGGCCTGGAGCGACCGGCGGGGCGCAAGCCGGTGCTGGCCGTCCGCCCCTGGGCCGTGGGGCTGCTGGGCCGTGCCGGTCAGAGCTGGGACGCGGCCGCGCTGGTGGTCGTCGCGATCGGAACGCTCGCCTTCGACAGCTTCTCCGGGACCGCCCCCTGGGTGCGGCTGGAGGCGATGGCGGCGCCCGCCCTGACCGGGCTCGACCCGGCCGCCGAGGGCGTCGTGCTGCGCAGCGCGGGGCTGCTCCTCACCGTCCTGCTCTTCGTCCTCGTCTTCCTGGTCATGATCCGGCTGGTCCTGCACCTGGGCAGCCAGACCGAGCACCGGGCGGCGGCGGCGGCGGGCTTCGCCTACGCCCTGGTGCCGATCTTCATCGGCTACGACGCCGCCCACTATCTGACCTATCTGCTTCTCCAGGGACCGGCGCTGTGGCGCCTGCTGCCAGACCTGCTCTCGCGAGGTCCGGTCGCGCCCTTCCACCCGGGGACGATCGATCCGTCGACGCTCTGGCGGCTGCAGATCGGGCTCGTCGTCGTCGGCCACGTGATCGCCGTCGCCCTTGGCCACCTGCGGGCAAGGGAGGTCTTCCGGACGCCCGAGCGCGTCCTCGCCAGCCAGTACCCGACGCTGATCATGATGGTGACCTTCACCGCCGCCAGCCTCTGGCTGCTCTCGGGCGGCGCCCCGCCCTGATCCGGCGCCGCTCCCGGACGGTGCCGGCCGGCGGCAGGCGATAGTATCGCGGCGTACATGCGGCGCAGACCGGCAGCCGCCCCTCGACGGTACCTGTTCGGAGCCGCCGGACTGGCAATACCGCTCTCCCAGGTCGGGCACAGCCTCGCCTACCTGATGCGGTATGGGCCCGCCGGGCTCAGGCTCGAGACCGAGGGCGTCCACGCCTACTTCCCGGCCATGCTCCGCTCCTCCGGCCTCGCCCTCGGGCTCTTCCTGCTGGCCGCGCTGCTGGTCATCGGCGGCGGCCGGCTCCTGCTCGGTCGGGGCCTCGGCCTGTCCCTCCATCGACACCGCATCGTCGATCTCCTCGTGGTCGGGGCCGTCGTCCAGCTCGACCTCTATCTGGTGCAGGAGTCGCTCGAGGCGCTCGCCGCCCACGAGGTCTACTCCTTCACCCTGCTCGGCACCATCATCGGCTGGGGCCTCGTCGGTCAGCTCCCGGTCGCCGCGCTGGCGGCCCTTGCGCTCGGCTGGCTCTCCGCTCGCCTCGAGGTGTCGTTGCAGGGCCTGCGCACGGCGTGGGCGCTGGCGCTGCGCCCCCTGTCCCCGGTTCCGGCCGTCCCGGTCCGGATCCTGCCCCCGGTCACCTCCGCCGTGCCCCTGGCGCTTCGGGTCGGCCACGGCGGCATCGCCAAGCGCGGGCCCCCGCTCCTCCTGAGCTGAATCCGTCCGGTCCGGCGTGCCATCGGCACCCGGCCCGGATCTGCACAGGGGCCTCGAGCTCTTCCGCCGTGTGCGTGCGCGCACCGCGGCCGGGCTCCCGGCACCGCTCAGAGAAGGAGACGTAACGCATGTCCGACCCCGCGCCCGGCCAGCCATCCGGCGGCCCGCGAATCACCCGCAGGACGGTCCAGGTCATCCTCGGGGTGATCTGGCTGCTCGACGGTGCTCTGCAGTTCCAGCCCTACATGTTCACCCGCGACTTCCTGACCCAGGTCATCCAATCGTCAGCCCAGGGGCAGCCGGCGGTGGTGAGCGACCCGATCACGTTCGCCATCCACCTGGTGCAGCCCATCCTGGTGCCCGCCAACGCCGCCTTCGCCATCATCCAGGTGCTGATCGGCCTGGGCCTGATCTTCAGCCGGCGCACGGTCAAGGCGGCGCTGGTGGTCTCGTTCGTTTGGGCCCTGACCGTCTGGTGGTTCGGGGAGGGCTTCGGCATGCTCACCATGGGCATGGCGTCGTCGCTGACCGGCGCCCCCGGAGCGGTCATCGTCTATCTCCTGATCGGCCTGATGGTCTGGCCGACGGACCGGCCCGAGCGCGTCTCGGCCGCATCCGGCGGACCGCTCGGCGACGCCGGCGGCCGGGTCGTCTGGGCGGTGCTCTGGGTGCTGCTCGCGGTCCTGATGTTCCTGCCCGACAACTTCGGTCGCGCCGCCGTCTCGCAGACGCTGGCGGGGGCGGCGGGTGATGCCCCCGGCCCCCTCTCCTCACTCGACACGGCCCTCGCCCACGCGACCGCCGGCCAGGGGGTCTGGCTGGGCATCCTGCTGGCGCTGATCATGACCGTGGTCGGCCTCGGGGTCCTCGTCGACCGGGGTCGAAACGCGCTGCTCGCGATCGGGGCGCTGCTCTCGCTCCTGCTCTGGATCACGACGGAGTCGGTCGGCGGCCTGCTCACCGGCAGCGCCACCGATCCCAACACCGGCCCGCTCGTCGTGCTCATGGCGCTCGCCCTCCTCCGGCGAGGGGCGGTCCGCGCCCAGGCCCCGGCCGTGGCCGAGCCCGCGTCTCACCGGAGCCGCAGTCCTGAGCCGGCGGGAGGGGACGGCGGTGCGGCGCCGTAGCCGGTCGGCGGTGTGGCCGCTGGCCTGGCGCGTCCACTTCTTCGCCGGGATCCTGGTCGCGCCGCTGCTCGCGGTGCTCTGCGTCACCGGGATCGCCTACGCCTTCGCCCCCGAGCTCGACGCCCTCGTCTACCACCGGGAGCTGGCGTCAGCCTCGCCGTCCAGCGCGCCGCTGAGCCTCGATGCTCAGGTCGAGGCGGCGGCCAGGGCGGTTCCCCGCGGAACGGTGGTCTCGGTCGATCCGGCCTCCTCGCCGGGTGCGACCACCGCCGTCAACCTCGATCTGCCGGGCCGGAGCGACCCCGCATCCGACACCTACCGCACGGTCTACGTCGATCCGGGCACGGCCACGGTCCAGGGCGTCCTGACCACCGTGTCCGGCCGGCCGCCGCTGCAGCAGTGGCTGCGCGAGTTTCACGGGACGCTCCGGCTGGGCACCGTCGGAGGCGTCTACTCGGAGCTGGCGGCGAGCTGGCTGCCCTTCCTCGCCACCGGCGGTCTCATCCTCTGGTTCGCCCGCCGCCGTTCGAGGAGCCGTCGCGGTCCACGGCGTCGGCCACGACGAGGCCGGCTGGCCGGCTGGCACGCGCTGACCGGCATCGCCCTGCTCGCCGGCATCGCCTTCATCTCGGTCACCGGCCTGACCTGGTCGCAATACGCCGGCGCGCGCTTCCAGGCGCTGGTCGACGCGCTGCACGGGCGGACCCCGCACCTGGCCGCGAACACCCTGCCCTACGCGGGGTCGGGCGTCGGCCTCGACCGCGCCGTCGGGATCGCCCGGCGTCAGGGGCTGGTCGGGCCGCTGCAGGTGACCGTGCCGCACGGGTCCGGCGCCTACCTGGTCGGCGAGATCTCGCAGAGCTGGCCGATCCGGCAGGACAGCGTCGCCATCGACCCCGCCTCGGGGCGGGTCATCGGGCGCCTCGACTTCGCCGGCTATCCGCTGCCCGCCAAGCTGACCGCGCTCGGCATCGACGCGCACTCGGGGACGCTGTTCGGTCTGGCCAACCAGATCGGCCTGAGCGTCTTCGCGCTGGGACTGCTCGCGGTCATCGGCCTCGGCTACCGCATGTGGTGGCTGCGGCGCCCGCGCGGCGCCCTGTTCGCCCGGCCTCCGGCGCCGGGCTCCTGGCGGCGCCTGCCCTCGGCCGCGCTGATCGGCGGTGGGGCGGTCCTGCTCGCGCTCTGCTGGGCCCTGCCCCTGCTCGGCGTCAGCCTGATCGCCTTCCTCGTCGCCGACGGCCTGGTCCGCCGGCTGGGGATCGACCTGGCCAATCGCAACGCTATGAAACCCGCCCTCGGGGATGCCCCGATCGAGACGGCGGGATAGGAGTGACACGCATGCGAATCCACGGCCGCGCCGCCGGCCGAACCGTCACCGGGGCCGTGCCCCGACCAGTCCGAGGAGGTATTCGATGTCCCGTCGCGCGCTGATGCGCCTGATGCTGCCCCTCGTCCTGCTGCCGCTCCTGATCGCGGCCTGCGGCGGGAACTCCATGGCCGGGATGCCGGGCATGGGCAAGAGCGGCAGCGGTGGCAAGATGAACATGTCGGGCCTCCCCTCATGGGCCGGCCAGCTCAAGGTCCACATCCTGAGCCCGAGCAACGGCGCGACGGTAACCGGCAACGAGCTGCCGCTGCACCTCTCCTTCTCCGGCTACACCCCCGACTGCCTTCTCGCCGGGTCCCCGGTGAAGCCCGGTACGGGCCACTTCCACGTCTACCTCGACGGGAAGCTGGTGGACATGTTCTGCTCCCCGGACGTCGACGTCTCGATGCAGAACGTCACGCCCGGCCCGCATAAGATCCGGGTCGTCCCGGCGCTGAACGACCATCAGCTGGTGACTGAGAACGAGGTGACCATCGGCTTCACCTACAGCCCGACCTCACCGCTGCCAGTCATCGGTCCTGCCGCGTCCGGCGCCACCCCTTCGATCACCATCACCTCACCCGCATCCGGCAGCACGGTCGCGGGAGTCTTCGACATGACCGTTCAGGTGACGAACTTCCAGCTCAGCTGCCCCCTACAGGGAAAGGGCGCGATCAGCGGCTACGGTGACTGGGTCCTCAACCTCGACACCCTGCACGGCGCCATGAACGGGATGGCGACGATGGCGCGCATCTCATGCTCCGCGACCATCCAGCTGTCGACGGCGGCGATGTCGCCCGGCCAGCATGCCTTCATCGCTTATCTGGCCAACTCGGTGGGGGCGACCAGGGTCCCGCTTGTCAGCAGCCAGATCGACCTCCAGGTCAAGCGCTGACTCGGCTGGACCGGTGCGGGCGCGCACCGGTCCACCGAGCGGCCGCTCAGTCGGGGACGGCGGCCACCTGTCCGCGGACGCCCTGGACCACCTCGTCGATCGCGTCCAGGGTCGCCGCATCGAGCCTCACGCCGGCGGCGCCCACGTTCTGCTCGATCTCGGGCGGGGTCCTTACGCCGGTCAGGGCGACGCCCACGTTGGGCTTCCGGAGGACCCAGGCGACCGCCAGCTCGGGGAGGCTGATGCCACACGACCTCGCGATCTCGCGGAGGCGCTCGACGACCTGAAGGTTGGTGGGCAGGTTGTCCGGCGCGAGCAGCGGCTGGCCGAAGAAGGAGCCACGTGACCGCCAGTCGCCGTGTCCCATCGCCGTGTCGGCGGTGAGGGTGCCGGTGAGAAGCCCGTGGGCGAGGGGACCGTAGGCCATGATCCCGATGCCGAGCTCCTCGGCGGTCGGGAACATCTCCACCTCCCAGCGGCGGTCGAGGATGTTGTAGCCGACCTGGTTGGTGATGAGGTCGGTCAGCGCCGCGCAGGCCCTGAGCTCCGAGGAGTGGAAGTTGGACACGCCGACGTAGCGCGACTTGCCCGACCGCACGATCTCGGCCAGCGTCTCCATCGGCTCCTCCCAGGTCCGGCTCCGGTCCGGCCAGTGGACGAGGAGGAGGTCGACGGCGTCGGTGTTGAGGGCCCGGAGCGAGCTCTCCAAGCCGCTCATCAGGCACTCCCGGCTGCTGTCCCGGTAGTAGTGGCCCTCGGCGTCCTTCTCGATCCCGACCTTGGTGACCAGGAAGATGTCCTTCCGGTGTTCGCCCAGGGCCCGGGCCAGGAGCTCCTCGGAGCGGCCGTAGCCGTAGCCGCGGGCGGTGTCGTAGAGCGTGATCCCGAGGTCGAGGGCTCGGTGCACCGCCTGGATGACGGAGGATTCGTCGAAGTCGCCATACTCCCCGCCGGTCTCCCAGCAGCCGAATCCGATCACGGAGACCTCGGGGCCGGATCGTCCCAGCTTCCTGTATTCCATCCCAGACCTTCTCCCCTGTGGACCTGGCGGTTGGCACCCACGCACCTCGTGATGGGCTGTCACTACAGCTTCGATCAGAGGCAGGGCCGGCGCGCGTCGAATCCGGTCTCCCCGGTGGTCAGAACCAGGGCGAACCCTCTCGCCGGCGCACCGGCTGCGCGCGATAGGGCCGCGAGCGCAGCGCGTCCAGGTCGAGGTCGGTCCCCAGCCCCGGCCGCTCGGTGACCTCGAAATGGCCGTCCCGGTACGGGATCGGGTGCGTGCAGATCGAGTCGCGGAGCGGCCGCTCGCCCTCCATCTGCTCGAGGACCAGGAAGTTGGGGATCGACGCCGCCAGGTGCATGGCCGCCAGCATCGAGATCGGCCCCGCCGGGTTGTGGGGCGCCACCGGGAGGAAGTAGGTGTCCGCCATCGCCGCCACCTTGCGGACCTCGGTGATGCCGCCGGCGTGCATCACGTCCGGCTGCAGCACCCGGCAGGCGCCCTCCTCGATGACCTCTCGGAACTCCCAGCGGGACAGCAACCGCTCCCCGATCGCGAAGGGAATGCCGACCTCCCGCTGCATCGAGGCCATCACCTTGGCGTTCTCGAACGGAACCGGCTCCTCCAGCCAGCCCGGACGGTGGGGCCGAAACCGCTCCGCGACCCTCGGCAGCGAGCGCGGCGAGAGGTGCTCGCCGCATTCAACGAAGATGTCCACCTCGGGGCCCACCGCCTCCCGCGCGGCGGCCATCAGCTCCGCCGCCCGGCCGATGCCACGCTCCTCGCCCTCGTCGAACCAGCCGTCCGGGAACGGCGACCACTTGAAGCCGGAGAAACCCCTGGACACCGCCTCGCGGGCGCCGGCCTGGGCCGCTTCCGGCGTGGTCGCGCCGCCGAGCCAGTGGCTCGCGTAGGCGCGAAACCGGGTCCTGATCGGCCCGCCCAGCAGGCGGTACAGGGGGACGCCGAGGCGCTTGCCCTCGAGATCCCAGAGGGCGATGTCGAGGGCGGCGAGCGCGGTCTGCTGGACCGGTCCCCCGCGCCAGCGCCAGGCGTGGTAGATACGCTGCCAGTGCCGCTCGGTGCCGCTTGGGTCCTCACCGATCAGGACCGGCGAGACCTCGTGAACCGCCGTCTCCACCGCCGCCACGGCGCCGTGGAGGGAGCCCTCGCCCCAGCCGACCAGGCCCTCGTCGGTGGTGATCCTCACGAAGAGCCAGTTGCACCACTCGGCCCAGTGCGTGAACGTGTCGACGGCGACGACCTTCATCGTGCGGCTCCTGAGTCCGATCGACCGGCGGTCTCCGGGATGACGATGCGCAGCCTTCTGCGGAGGCCGTTGCACCTGTCCCAACCCAGCATCCGGTCATGTTGGAGGCGCCCGACCACGATGCCCGGGTGAACTTGAACTTGAGCGGCGAAAGCCGTTATCGCCGCAATACTTTTGGTTTCACGCTGTTCGAACTCTCCGATGACCGGCCGAGGGATCAGAGCGTCAGCGGCGAAGACGTTGGCCTCCCCCTCGGCGTCTGCGTCCTGAGCCTCTCCATCGATATCAACGAACTTACGGTGCTTGTTATGGAGCAACACGTGCCCGGCCTCATGGAAGAAGCTGAAGCAGAATTGGTCCTCCCACCTGTATTGATCGCTGAGCAGGATCAGCGGTCGGTGTGCTGTCAACCAACATGCCGCGCCGCTCGCGCGAGATCCTTTGAAGCAGGGGACGTATACAACCACGACGCCACAGCGCAAGCACTCCTCACGCAAGCGGTGGCCATACTCGCTGGCCGGGCGCTGCATGAGTTCGCGCAGGCGAGGCAAGGCTGCGGCGAATCGGGCGCGGTCGAACGGGGCCGACTCAATCTGACGCGCCCATAGTTCGCCCACGCGCAGCCATGCCGCCAGCGCCCCCGGAACCACCGGATGCGCCGAGGACTTTCTGAAGTGGGCTTGCAGCGACTCGTGGTAGTTGTTGTTCCACGCCTCGACGCTGGCCACGCCGAAGAAGACCAACAGGTCCCGCAGCTGACCGACCCTGTCGGCGTCGTATCGCACGAAGCCGAGCCGCTTCAGGTCGGCCATCGGGAAGCCCTTCAGCCAACCAACGTCTGCCTCCAGCTGTCTCTGTTCCGCTTGACGGGCGAGGACCTCCCGATAGTTCCGCTCGAGATTGCTCCAGAAGCTTGCAGGAATGCCGAGGACGCGCTCGAACTGCAACGCTGTCTCCGGCGTGATCATGGCCTTCCCGGTGACAATCTCGCTGATGGTCTTCGCCGGCCTGTTCGTGCGTCGGGCCAGTTCGGCCTGGGTCATGCCCTGGTCCTCGAGCGCCTCGGCGAGAGAGGCCCCCGGAGGAACGGCGTAGTCCGGCTGATAACGGAGGGGGAGGTCAGGCATGGGCATGGTAGTCCGTCACCTCCAGAATCTCTATCGCCGTCACCTGGGCCCAATCCACCTCGCCATCCGGTCCGCGGGTGGCCTCGGCGTCGACGGCCGCGAAGACCAGGCAATCCTTCCCCGTCACGTGGACCGCATATTGTCCCCTGCGGTCCTCCATCAGCGGGTGCGGACGTCCCAGTCTCATGTCGGTCACCACGTTGCACGCTCTAAGTTCCGCCAGGCGCTGCTTCAGCTTCGGCCAGAGCTTCCCGTAACGCCTCCTGCCGAGCCGATCGTCGTTGCAGACCTTCTGAATGTGCCCGTCAGCGAATGTGATGTCGAGGATGACGACGACCACCCCATCGTGACGCATAACCCTAAGGGTTATCGGTGAATTCTAGAGACCGCTGCCATGATAGGTCCTGGCGCCAGCCGCACGCAAGGATGGCTGGCCGGATCAACCTGACCCAACCCGGTTCCATCTCCGGAGGTGTCCCCATCGGGTGGTGGCCCGACCGCCCCGGGCCCGACACTTAGATCTGGTCACCGTTCCCGGAAGCGAAGGAGGAGACAAGAGAGTGGCGTCTGCCCTGGACCACGTCAGCACGTACTCCAAGCCATCCGACCTGAGGATCACCGACCTCCGCCTCGCGGTGGTCGCCTCCAACTACGACTACCCGCTCCTGCGCATCGATACCAACCAGGACGTCTACGGCATCGGTGAGGTCAGGGACGCCGGGCACAAGGAGGACGCGCTGCGCTTCAAGTCGATCCTCCTCGGACGGGACCCGACCGACGTGGACCAGATCTTCGACCTGATCAGCCGGTACGGCGGGCAGGGCCGCGAGGGCGGCGGGGTCAGCGGCATCGAGATGGCGCTCTGGGACCTGACCGGCAAGATCTACGGCGTTCCCGCCTATCAGTTCCTGGGCGGGAAGTACCGGGACCGGATCCGCCTCTACGGCGACACGCCGGAGCCCAAGGCGGCGACCCCCGAGAGCTATGTCGAGCGGGCGATCGAGCGGAAGGCGATGGGGCTGACCTTCATCAAGTTCGACATGGGCGTCAACGTCTTCGACAAGGCCGGCGTCAGGGGGGCCATGTCGGGCGGCCGTGTGACCGGCCGCGGGCTCGAGTACTTCCGCGCCATCGTCGCCGCCGTCCGCGAGGCGGTCGGTCCCGAGATGCCGCTGGCGATCGACCACTTCGGCCCCCTCGACGTGGTCGACTGCATCCGTCTCGGCAACGCGCTCGAGGAGTACGACCTGGCCTGGCTCGAGGACATGCGCCCGGACATCGACGTCGACGGCCTCAAGGAGATCACGGCGGCGATCCGCACGCCGACCCTGAACGGGGAGGGGATCTACCTGCTCGACGGCTTCCGGCGCCTGATCGACGAGCGCGCCGTCCGGATCGTCCAGCCCGACCTGGCCACCGCCGGCGGCCTCCGCGAGACCAAGCGGATCGCCGACCACGCCGACCGGCAGGACATGCCCTCGGTGTTCCACTTCGCCGGCTCTCCGATCTCCTTCATGGCCAACGTCCACACCGCGGCGGCGACCAGGAGCTTCATGTGCCTGGAGCACCACGCCCTCGACATCCCCTGGTGGGAGGACCTGGTCACCGGCCTGGACCACCCGCTGGTCGAGGACGGCTACGTCCGGGTCCCGGAGCGGCCGGGCCTCGGCGTCGACCTGAACCTGGACGTGATCGCCGAGCACCTGCGCGAGCCGGGCCTCTTCGAGCCGACGCCCGAGTGGGACGCGCCCAAGCTCGGCTACTACGTCCCGCCCGGGCCCCGGGTGGGGGAGTAGGGGGATGGCCGAGCCGCAGCCGGGGGTCCTCGGGATCCTGCTCACCAGCTACGACGAGGACGGTCGCGTCCACCACCGCGACCTCGAGGCCCAGGCTGACTTCGTCGCCTCCACCGCCCAGGGCGTGGTCTGGCCGGTGATGGCCAGCGAGTTCCAGCTGATGTCGCAGGAGGAGGTGGCGGCCGGCTTCTCCCCGATCGCCCGCGGCATCGCCGGGCGGGTGCCGTTCGTCGCCGGCGTGACCAGGCTGACCACGGCCGAGGCGGTCGATCTGGCCCGGGCCGCCGCCGATGCCGGCGCCGGCGCCGTCATCGCGATGCCGCCGTTCGCCAGCAGCGTCCACGGCGCGCACCTCGTCGACCACTTCCGGGCCATCGCCGCGGTCGGGCTGCCCGTGGTCGTCCAGAACCAGATGAGCATGGGCCCGGGCGGACCGATCACGATCGACGAGCTCCGCCGTCTGGCCGAGGAGATCCCCGGGGTCCAGTACCTCAAGGAGGAGGCGCCGGCGCTTCCCCAGACCATCAGCCGGGCGCTCGCCGCGCTGCCCGGCCTCTATCGCCTCGTCTTCGGTGGGGCCGGCGGTCGCTTCCTGATCGACGAGCTCAACCGCGGCGGGGCCGGCACCATGCCCGCCTGCGAATGGGCCGACCTCGTCGCCGAGGTCTGGCGGCTTCACCACGGCGGCGACGAGGCCGCCGCCCGCGCCCTCCACGCCCAGGCCCTGCCCGGCATCCTCCTGGAGACCGCGTACGGCATGGTCGGAGCCAGGGAGGTGCTCTTCCGCCGCGGCGTCATCCGCTCCACCCGGGGCCGGCTGGGAGCGGGCGCAGAGCTCGACGACGCCGCCCGGCGCGAGATCGAGGCCACCCTGGCCCAGGTCTGGGACCGGCTCCCCTGGAGAGCGGGGACGCCGGGATGAGGATCGCCGACATCAGCACCGTGGTCGTCGGCAACCCCTGGAAGAACTGGGTTCTGGTCCGGCTCACCACCGACTCCGGCCTGGTCGGCTGGGGTGAGGCCACCGGCGGCCTGCAGACGATGCCGGTCGTCCACGCGATCGAGGAGATGAGGCCGCTCTACCTCGGCGCTGACCCGCGCGAGGTGCACGACGTCTGGCAGCGCATGCACCGTGGGCTCTTCCTGCACACCAACGCCGGCATGGCCGGCATCGAGACCGCCTGCTGGGACGTGCTGGCGAAGTCGCTGGGGGTGCCGCTCTGGCGACTCCTCGGGGGACGGGCCGACGCGCGGATCCGCGCCTACGCGAACGGCTGGTACCGGGGGCCGAGGGAGCCGGATGCCTTCGCCGAGCGCGCCCGGCAGGTCGTGGCGATGGGCTACACGGCGCTCAAGTTCGACCCCTTCGGCGCCAACCAGGGCACGCTCGACCGCGCCGAGGAGGACCTCTCGCTGGCGATCGTCGCCGCCGTCCGCGACGCGATCGGCGACTCCGCCGACCTGATCGTCGAGGCCCACGACCGCTTCACCGTCTCCACCGCGATCCGGGTAGGTCGGGCGCTCGAGGCCCACAACCCGCTGTGGCTGGAGACGCCGGTGATGTCGACCGACGTCGAGGCGACTCTGGAGGTCGCGCGCCAGGTTCCGGTCCCGGTGGCCGCCGGCGAGCGCTTCGACCGCCTGGAGCAGTTCTCGCGGCTGGCGGCGGGCAAGGTCGTCTCCATCCTCCAGCCCGAGTTCCTGTCGCTCGGCGGTATCTCGCCGACGATCAAGGCGGCCGCGATCGCCGAGGCCCACGGTGCGGTCGTCGCCCCCCACTCCGCGCAGAGCCCGGTGTGCACCGCGATCAACGTCCAGCTCGGCGCTGTCCTCCCCAACCTGCTCATCCAGGAGACCTTCGACGACTTCCAGGACGAGTGGGCGGGCGATGTCGTGAAGGGTGCGCCCCGCGTCGTCGACGGCCACCTCGAGCTGCCCGACCGTCCCGGCCTGGGCATCGACGTGGACGACGTCGAGGCGGCCCGGCACCCCTACGGGGACACCAACTTCCTACGGCTGTTCGAGCCCGGCTGGGAACGCAGGGGCCGTCCCGCGGCCGGGAAGGAGGCGGACCAATGACCGACGCGCAGATGCGGGGCGTCTACGCGATCCCGCCCACGCCGTTCACCGCGGAGGGCGCGCTCGACTTGGACGGGCTGGGGCGGGTGGTCCGCTTCTGCCTCGAGGCCGGGGTTCCCGGTCTGGTCGCGCCGGTCAACGCCAGCGAGTTCCCCTTCCTCAGCGACGACGAGCGGCGGCGCGTGGTCGAGGTGGTGGTCGCCGAGGCCGCGGGCCGGGCCAGGGTCGTGGCCGGCGTCAGCGGGACCAGCACCGAGCACGCGCTGCTCTTCGCCCGCCATGCCCGCGAGGTCGGCGCCGACGCCGTGATCGCGATGCCGCCCTACGTGCGCACCGCCGGGCGGGACGAGATCAGGACCTACTTCGAGGCCGTCGCCCGCGAGGCGCGCCTGCCCGTCTTCATCCAGAACCACCTCCCGCCCCAGGGCACGGTGCTTTCGCCGGCGCTGGTCGCCGGGCTGGTCAACGGCATCGACGGGGTCTCCTACGTCAAGGAGGAGACCTGGCCGCCGGGGCAGCACATGACCGAGACCATGCGGCTCTGCGGACCCCGCCTGCGCGGGATCATGGGCGGGATCGCCGGCCGCTACCTGATCGACGAGCACCGCCGGGGCAGCTGCGGGACGATGCCCGCCTGCGAGGTCGCCGACGTCCACGTCCAGGTCTGGGACCGGCTGGAGGCGGGGGACGCGGACGGCGCCCGCCGCCTCTTCAACGCGCTGCTGCCGCTCCTCAACCTGGAGGCGATCCATGGCGTCGCCCTCTACAAGCACGTGCTCCACCGCCGCGGCCTGATCGACAGTCCGGTCGTTCGCCAGCCCGGGCTGTGGGCGCTGGACGACCTCGACCGCCGGGAGGTCGACGCCGTCCTCGCCGAGCTGTCGACCCTCTTCCGCGTGCCCGGCGCCGAGCTGCGGCCGGCCTGAGGTGGTGCCGTCAGGAGGTCGGCGCGGTCTCGGCCCGGGCCTCGGCCAGAGCGTCCCGGATCTCGCCGGGGAGGAGCGGGTCCAGCGCCTCGCAGGGCTGCCGCAGGCGGGAGGACTCGAAGATGCCCGCCATTCGCAGCACCTCCTTCTGGACCAGGAAGAAGGAGTCGGGGGTGCGCGCGAAGAGCCCGAGGAGCGGATGCAGCCGGTTGAAGGCGAGCCGCGCCGCCTCGCGGTCGCCGCGATCGTGGGCGCGCCAGACGTGGGCGAAGACCTCGACCAGCGCCGGGCCGGGCACCGTCCCGTCCGCCCCGCGATCCAGCTCGCGGAGGAAGTCGCGCCCGCCGGCTCCGCCGAGGATGCTCGCCGCGCCGCCGAGCTCCCGGGCCAGGTTGCCGAGCTTGACCGCGGAATCCTGGGTCTCGACCTTGAGGGCGACGACCGCCTCGACGCGGCGCACGATCTCGGCCAGCGTCGCCACCGGCATCTGGACGCCGGTCGAGCCGGGCGCGTCCTGGAGGACGATGGGCACGCCGACCTCGGCCACGGCGCCGAAGTAGCCGACCAGGTCGCCGGCCGAGATCGGTCCGCCGATCGGTGGCGTGACCATCAGCAGCGAGGCCCCGCCGCGAGCCATCCGGCGGGCCATGGCGAGCGCCGCGAAGCGGCTGCCGCCGCCGACGGCGACCATCACCGGCAGGCGGCTGGCCACCCGCTCGACGACCATGTCCAGCAGCTCCTCGCGCTCCCCCTCGGCGAGGCGCGGAATCTCGCTGCCGTAGCCGATGCCGACGCCCTGTATGTCGAGCCTGAGCAGGTGGTCGATCTCCCGGCCGAGCGCGGCCGCGTCGATCGACTCGTCTTCGGCGAACGGGGTGCAGAGGATGGGGATCACGCCACTGGGCCGGGCATCCATGGACATGGTTCGATTATCTGAGACAGGCAACGTCAGGCCGAACCCAAGGAGGGCCCGTTGAAGATCACCGACATCGACGTCATCGCCTTCGACACCACGGTCCAGCGCTTTCAGAACGGTGAGCCGCACCCGGATCAGCCGGTGGTGCAGACCGTGACCCGGGTGAGGACCGACGAGGGGGCGGAGGGCTATTTCCTCGGCGGGGCCGGCCACGGTGACCAGGACGGGCTCGACATGCGCGATCGCGACACGATCCGCCACCGGATCGCGCCCCTGCTGATCGGCCAGGACCCCCACGACCGGGAGCGGTTCTGGCACTGGATGTGGTCGGCCAAGATTCCGGAGAACGTCCTCAGCGTCGTCGACCTCGCGCTCTGGGACCTGGCTGGAAGGTCCGCCGGGCTGCCCGTCCACAAGATCCTGGGCGGCTGCCGCGACCGGGTCCGCGCCTACGCCAGCACCTATCCCAACGTGGGCACGCCCGACGACTACGCGGCCCACGCGCTCGCCTGCCGGGAGCAGGGCTACACCGCCTACAAGATCCATCCCCACTACTTCTGGGACCCGCAGACGCGGGCGGCGGCGCCGGGCCGCCCGTCGCACGTCGACTGGGACATCGAGACCTGCCGGGCGGTGCGGGCGGCGGTCGGGGACGGCATGGTGCTGATGTACGACCCCTGGGGGACGTACCACGCCTACGCCGACGCGATCCGGGTCGGCCGGGAGCTGGAGCGGCTCGACTTCTACTGGTACGAGCACCCCATGCCCGAGCAGCGGGTCGAGTCCTACGTGCACCTCGCCGAGGAGCTGAGCATCCCCATCTGCTCGCCCGAGATCGCCGAGGGCAGCGTCTACACGCGGGCCGACTGGATCCTCCGCCGGGCCTCGGACATCAGCCGGATCGACGTGCTCCGCGGGGGCATCACCGGAGCCATGAAGACGGCGGTGGTCTGTGAGGCGCACGGCCTGCGCTGCGAGATCCACATGAGCGGGTTCGGCAACCTGCAGGTGCTGGGCGCGACCAGCGAGGACGTCTGCGAGTACTACGAGCGCGGCCTGCTCGCCCCCGGCGTCGACTACGACCGGCCCGCCCCCTACCTGGAGGAGTCGCCCGACGACCTCGGCCGGGATGGCCAGGTCGCGGTGCCGGCGGCTCCCGGCCTCGGCTACCGCATCAGGTGGGACTACGTCGAGGAGAACCGCCGCCGCTCGACCTAGCCGTCAACCCCTGGAGAACCGCGCCCTCGGGCGGAGGGTCGTCCCCGGGCGCAGGTGCCCCTCATCGTCGAGATCGTCGAGCACCGCGGGCAGGCCGGTGGTGAGCATCCGTCGGCGGACGCGCCCGAGCAGGCGCGCCATCAGCGCGCCGCCGATTCCCCGGAAGCCCGTGTGCTCGTAGGTGAAGCGGGTGCCGTCATCGTGGGCCTCGATGCGGTAGGCGACCTCGGTCGTATCGCCGTCGCCTTCGATCCAGGAGTAGCGCAGGAGCGACGGCTCGCGCACCTCCACCACCTCGCAGTCGACGACGCCGTTCCAGCCGGGCCTCGGCCTGGCCACGAACTGAAACCGGTTTCCCGCGACCGGCGTGAAGCCGACCGGGTGAGCTCCGGCGCCGGTCGCCGTCCAGAGCGAGATGAGCTCGGGCTCGGTCACCGCGCGCCAGACCTTCTCCGGCGGGTGCGGATACTCGCGGACGATCCTGATCGCGCTCATGGGGCACCTCCGCAGATTGTTGCTGTGACTAGAAAAATACTGTAGCAGAAACATTGTTGCGGCTGTAATAGACTCTGCCCATGAGGATCGGCGCGGTCGACTGGAGGGTTGGCGGTCCCGGCGACGGTGAGCCCGGAGGCGCGGGGCTGCGCGAGCGCAAGAAGTCGCTGATGCGGCGCCGGCTTTCGGAGAGGGCGACGGAGCTGTTCCTCGAGCGAGGATTCGACGGCGTCCGCGTATCGGAGATCGCCGAGGCCTGCGGCGTGTCGGAGAAGACGGTCTTCAACTACTTCCCGACCAAGGAGTCCCTGATCCTCGACCGGTGGGAGGGGGGCCGGGACGCGCTGCGCGTCCTCGCCGACCCCGCCGTCCCGCCCGTCGACGCGGTCCTCGCCATCCTCTCCGGGGAGCTGACGGCGGTGACCTCATGGCTCGCCGCGCAGGAGGATCCGGACCGGGCCGCCGACCTCTTCCTGCGCTTCGGCGACCTGCTCCGCTCGACCCCCGCGCTGCGCGCCCATCAGCACGAGACCGCCGGCGCCCTCGTCGCCGTCGCCGCCGCGGCGCTGGCGGATCGAACCGGTCTGGTGGCTCAGGACCCCGAGCCCCAGATCGCCGCGGCGGCGCTGCTCGAGCTCTGGGGAGTCCAGTTCCGCAGCCTCCGCCACCACCTGAGAGCCTCGGCTCCCGCCGATCTCCAGGGCGCGGTCACCGCCGACGTCCGGCGTGCCGCGCGCCTCATCGACGCGGGCCTGCGCACGCTCCCGGATGCGCCGCCGGAATCCGGCGGGTGACCTTACCCTGCAGCGGCCCGGGCTACGCGGGCAGCCCGGTGAGACGCGCGCTCTCCACCCAGAGCCGTTCACATCGGGTGGCGTCGGTGGCGTGCCGCGCCCTCTCCACCGGCGCGCGGTCGACGAAGAAGCGCCCGCTCACACCCTCGACCTCGGGAGAGGTCGCGAGCCAGGCCGGGGTGTCGGCACCGACGTCCGGGTCGGGCCCCTCCGCCGAACCGCTGAAGCTCGGCGCCCCCCAACCCCGGGGTTGAGGACCCGGCATGGGCAGAACGCCATCGCGGACCGCCTCACTGACGGCCGCGGTCAGCCCGGGCACCTCCCGGCTGAGCCCGGTCCCGCGGATGACGCCGGGATGCGCGCAGTTGACCGTGACCGAGCTTCCGGCCAGCCGCCGGGCGAGGGCAAAGACGAACATCGCGTTCATGGTCTTGGTCTGGCCGTAGGCGAGGAACGGCCTCAGCGCGGCGGCGTACCCCAGGCGGTCGGGGAGGGTGAAGGTGAGGTCGTCCAGATCGATCGGGCGCCGGTCGCCGGAGACGGGATCCGCCCCGACGACGACCAGCCTGGCCCGGGTGAGGCCCGGGGCGAGGGTGCGCAGCAGGAGATACGGCGCGAGGTGGTTGACGGCGAGCACGCGGGGCAGGCCGTCGGACGTCATCAGATCAAGGGGCGTGATCAGCGCCGCGTTGCTGACGACCACGTCGAGGCCGGGGCCGGCCAGCAGCCGCTCGCCGAGGTCGCGCACCTGGGCGAGATCGGCAAGGTCCGCCCGCTCCAGGGTGAGGTCCGCGCCCGGCACGGCCGCCTCGATCCGCTCGCGCGCGGCCCGCAGCCGCTCGTCGCTGCGGCCGACCAGGGTCACCGCAAGTCCCTCGGCGGCGAGCCGGCGGGCGATGGCCTCGCCGATCCCGCCCGTCGCACCGGTCACGACAGCCCGCATCATCCCTCCTCCTTCCGTTGGTGCACGGATCCTCCCCGCTGCCGCGGCACGAGCAGGGCGTCGATGACGGCCTCCCTGACCGTGGCCGAGAGGCCGGCGTTGCCCGGATCCTCGGGGTCGCGGGTGATCGCCGCGGTCACGCCGCTCAGGGCCGCCGAGAGAATCCGGGTCGCCTGACGGGCCGTGATCCCCGGCCGCAGTGCACCCCGGCTCTCCAGGGCCTCGAAGCCCCGGCGCAGCCCGTCCCCGCTCTCCACCGCGGCTCGGGGCAGCTCCGCGCGTCCCGCCGGCCACATGAGCTGGTACAGAGACGGATTGGTCTGGGCGAACTCCACGTGCAGGTCCCACCCCAGCCGGGCATCGGCCGCCGCGTCACCGGTCGAGGGGAGCGTCCGCTTTCGCGCCAGGTATCGCTCGAACGAGTCGGTGACGACGGCGTCGAGCAGTCCCCGCTTGTCGCCGAAGTGGTGGTACAGGGTGGGCGCCTTGACCCCGGCCCGGAGGTAGATCTCGCGAGTGGTCGCGGCTTCCACGCCCCGTGCGGCGATGACCTCCACCGCCGAATCGATCAGGGCCCGACGGGCATCCCTGTGTACCATCGGTACAGCAGTATACCGACGATATAGAGTGGGCGGCGGCGTCTGAAAGACCCTGAATTGCCTGTCGATCAGGCCGGCGGCGGGTCGACCTCGAAGATGTCGATGCCCCGCCGCCTGGCGTCAGCGGCGACGACGACGCTGGCGATCGCGGAGAGCCGTGTCCGCTGCGCCGGCCTGAGGTCGGTGGCGAGAAGCGCGACCTCGCTCTCGAATTCCGCCGTCGCCCGGTCGACCAGCTCCTGGCCCGCGGTCGTGATCGCCACCCGCACGCTGCGCCGGTCGTGCCCGGCCGCGGTTCGCCGCACCAGCCCCCTCTCCTCCGCCCGGTCGACGAGCCCGGTCACGCTCGACTTGTCCAGCTGCAGGAAGCTCGCCAGCTCCTTGATCGTCGGCCTCCGGTCGCGGAGGATGCCGAGCAGGCGCCCCTGGACGATCGACAGGTCATGAGCGGCGGCCACCCTCCCCAGGGCCCCCTGGACGGCGAAGCTCAGCTGGGCGAGGGCGTCGACCAGGCCCAGGTCACCCTCCCCGGGCACGGGGGTGAGGACAGGACGTCTCTGGCTCGGATGCACGGCTCAATTCTAATACATTTAGATTGTGACGCCAACTATAGTAGGTGGTAAAACCAACTACTTTGACCGCCACAGGAGGCTGAAACGATGAGCATGCGCGCCGCCGTGATCCGTTCCTTCGACCGCCCGCCCCGGTACGAGACCCATGACCCGCCGGAGCCGAACGGGCCTGACCAGACGCTGGTCGACGTCCTCGCCGCGGGGCTGCACCCCCGGGTGCGCAGCGGCGCCTCGGGGAGCCATTACACGAGCACCGGCAATCTGCCGATGATCCCCGGCGTGGACGGGGTCGGCCGGCTTCCGGACGGCAGGGCGGTCTATTTCGTCGTCTCCGACGACACCTGGGGCTCCATGGCCGAGCGGGCGGTCGTCGATCTCCGCCGCACGGTCCCGCTGCCGGAGGCGGTCGACGTGGCCAGGGTCGCGGCGGCCATGAACCCGGCCATGTCGGCCTGGGTGGCGCTGCGCCGCCGCGTGCCCCTCCAGGCGGGCCAGTCGGTCCTGGTGCTCGGAGCCACCGGCAGCGCCGGCGGGATGGCGGTGCAGATCGCCAAGCTCCTCGGCGCCGGCCGCGTCGTCGGCGCGGGGCGCGATCCCGTGCGACTCGCGGAGCTGCCCGCCGCGGGAGCCGATGACGTCGTCGCCCTCGACGACGATCCCGAGGGGACGGCCGCCCGTCTGGCCGCGGCCGCCGCCGAGGTCGACGTCGTGATCGACTACCTGTGGGGCGAGCCGGCGACGGCGACCATGACCGCGTTGCTGAAGGCCAGGGCGGACCGCAGCCGGGCCCTGGACTGGATCCAGATCGGCTCCGTGGCCGGACCCACCGTCGAGCTGCCGTCGGCGCTGCTCCGCCAGGCCAACCTCCGGCTCCAGGGCAACGGGCAGGGCTCGGTGTCCACCGCCGCCTACGTCGCCGAGCTGCCGTCTCTGGTCGATGAGATCGATCGCGGCAGCCTCACGGTCAACGTCCGTCCGGCACCGCTGGCGGACGTCGAGGCCGTCTGGATCGCGCCCGAGGTCTCCGGAACGCGCACCGTGCTCGTCCCGTAGGTCGTCCGCGGGTCCAACACCGACGCCGTCGCCCCACAATGGTCCCGGCACGGAGACGCTCGTCCGAACGTGGGTGAACACAGGGGCACGACATGTACGAGGTTCCCGACCAGACGGGGAAGCTGGCGGTGGTCACCGGTGCCAACAGCGGCACCGGCAGGGAGGCCGCCGCGCGGCTCGGCGGTGCCGGGGCGCGCGTCATCCTGGCCGTCCGCTCATCGGAAAGGGGAGAGACGGCACGTGCCGAGATGCTCGATCGGTATCCGGGATCGGACCTCGTCGTCCGCCGGCTCGATCTCGCCGACCTGGATTCGGTTCGGGAGTTCGCCGCGGCGCTGACCGGCGAGGGCAGGCCGGTCGACCTCCTTCTCAACAACGCCGGGGTCATGGCCGTCCCCAGCCACATGACCACGGCGCAGGGCTTCGAGCTCCAGCTCGGCACGAACTTCCTCGGTCCCTTCGCGCTGACCCTACGGCTGCTCCCGCTGCTGCTGGCGGCGCCCGCCGCGCGGGTCGTGACCATGAGCAGCGGCCTCGCCAACTTCGGCCACATCCGCTTCGACGATCTGCAGCTGGAGCGCGGGTATCGACCCCAGGCCGCCTACGCGCAGTCGAAGCTCGCCGACCTGCTGATGGCGGTCCAGCTGGCCGAGATCGCCCGCGAGCGTAGGTGGCCGCTGATGAGCAACGCCGCCCATCCCGGCTTCACCAGGACCAATCTGCAGACGGCCGGGGCGAGCTTGGGCCGGGATCGGCCGCGCCGGACGATCTTCAACAGCCTCCGGATCATTCCATCGCAGGAGGCGACGCAGGGCGCCGAGCCGATGCTGTTCGCGGCCACCGATCCGGGGGCGGCGAACGGCGGCTACTACGGTCCGAGCGGATTGATGGGCCTCGTCGGCCCCACCACCCAGGTGCGAATCCCCCAGCGGGGCCGCGATTCAGCGGTGGCGACGCGCCTCTGGAGCGAGGCGGAGCGCCTCACCGGGGTCTCCCTGCCCGCCGACACCACCGAGGTCTCGTCATAGGTGGCAGTTCCGGACCCCGACCGATCTGGCGACCGCCTGTGGACCGCGGTCGTCGAGGCACGTTCAGCACGGAGCTGTCGACGGCGCTACTTCAAGCCAGGATGACCGCTCACCTCGATGAGGTTCAGCGCGACTCGTCGCGCAGCGTTTCGAGATACCCCGGTTCGTGGACGCCCGGGAGGCTTCCGGCCGCCGCGGCAAGGGCCTTTCTCCGACGCTCGATCCGGTCCTCTTCCGGCCTGAGGATGATGCGATCCCCGGCGACCTCGACCTTCAGCTCGTCGCCCGCGGACAGTGCGAGATCCTCCACCACCTCGAGGGGTAGCGTCACCTGCCGCCGATTGGAGAGTCACGCGTATCCTCGTCGCCGTCGGGGCCTGACTCGGTCCATCGCGAACCAAGCTCAGCCTCGGTTGCGACGATCCTCCTCTCCCAACGCGCGGAGCAGGGCCTCGGCGTACGAGCCGAAGACGTCGATGTGAGCAACCTTCCGGCGCCTCTCCGGCTGGATCGCCTCCAGTGGCACGCCGTGACCCCTCGCCCACTCCTCCAACTCGGCGCGCAGTCCGATCACGTGGAGAAAGGGTCGTTCCATGACGCGGCCGCCGCGGCTGAGCTGGCCGTGATAGCGGTCCAAGTTGCGATGGACGGCGATCCCGCCCGCCTCCGCGAACTCGATCGCCTCTCTGATCTGGCGCCGCTCGAAGTACCGTGGCGGCGGCGTCAACGCCGGTCTGGACAGAGGGCCCGGTAGGCGCAGAGGAAGCAGGGCCGGTCTCCGTGCTCGGGACCGAGCGAGAAGTCCTGAGCGACGATCCTGCCCGCCGCGGCCAGGGCCCACCGCTCCGCTCCCTCCGGATCCGGTGTCACCTCGATGGCGTCACCCCCTCGGAGATCGAAGAGGAGGAGGCGCGGTTCGGGATCGCCGGGGAGCAGCCCGCGCCGCGAGGCCAGGCCGTAGAGCCGGAGCTGACGCGAGTAGACCTCGAGCAGCCGCGCGTCGAGTCGGGCGTTGGTCTTGTAGTCGACCAGGGTGGTCCTTCCCTCGTAGGTGCAGATGCGGTCGACCAGGCCCTTGATCCTGATCCCGTCGCCGAGCAGCAGGTTGAACTCGACCTCGACGCCCAGGGTGGGCGACTGGGCGAGGGGGTGCGCGGTGTAGGAGCGGAGCAGCTCGCGCCCCGAGTCGGGGCCGTCGTACAGGCTCTCGATGTCCCCGCCCTGCTCGTGCCAGATGGCAAGCGCCCGGTGCACGGCGGAGCCGAGTTCGGCTGCGCCGCTGCTGCTCCGCGCCGGCTTCGGTCGCAGCTCATCGGGCGGAGCCGGCAGCCGGAGGACCTCCTGGAACCGGTAGCGGACCGGGCATACCTCGAGAAGGTGGAGGTGGGTGAAGCTCAGCCGGGTCGGTGGCGGGGCGGCGGTCACGGGGTCGCCAGGGCGCCGCAGGAGCTCCAGCCGCTCGGCGATGCGCTCGACCGTGCCCGGATCCTGCTCGACCTCGACGCGGGGCGTGAACGATCCCGGCAGCTCCAGCTGCTCTGCCTCGACCATCGCCGCCGCCTCGGGGTTGGCCAGCGCCCATTGCAGGATCTCGGCGAAGAAGTCGTCCGCCTCGACGTCGACCTCGTGCGGACCCGCCTCGTCGCGGGTGGCCGAGATGAAGAGCTCGTCCCGCGCCCGGGTCAGGGCCACGTAGATGACGCGCCGCCGTTCCTGGCGAGCGAGCCGAACGACCCCGGCGCCCGGCTGGTGCTGGCGGTAGCGGGGGTGCCGGTCGCTGCGCCACCACTTCATCAGGAAGCCGAAGCTGTCCGGGTCGAAGAACAGCTTCTGCGTGTCGCGGGCGCCGGCGGCGCGCACGTCGACCAGGAACACGGCGCCGAACTCGAGGCCCTTGGCGGCGTGGATGGTCAGCAGGCGGACCGCCTCCGGCGCCTCGACCTCGGCCTCGGCGAGGGGCGCCGCGTTCATGACCTGGTCCAAGTAGATGACGAAGTCGGCCGCCCGGCGCAGACCCTGCTCCCGCTCGAAGCGGCCGCCCAGCTCCTCGACCTTGGCCAGGTTGCGCAGCGCGCGCGGCCCCTCGCGGAGGGCGCGCAGCCGCGAGTGGCGCAGGTAGCCGGTCTCGGTCAGCAGCCGCTGGAGCAGTTCGCCGACGCTGCAGGCGTCGCGCTCCGCCGTGATCCGGTCGACCGCGGCGACGGCTGCCTCGAGCCGCGCCACCAGGTCGGGGTCGAGGCCGGGCCAGGCCTCCTCCCGGCTGCCCTCGAGACAGTCGCGCAGCCGCATCCCGCGGCGACGGTAGAGGCCCCGGTTGTCCTCTCGGACCAGCCGGCGGCTGGCGAGCCGGTACATGTCGCCGTCGCCCATGCGCACCAGCGGACCCTGGAGCAGCCGGCAGAGGGCGCCGTCGTCCATCGGATCGGCGACCAGGCGGAGCAGGGCGAGAACGTCCTTGACCTCCTCCCGGTCGAAGAATCCCGAGCCGGCGGTGGTGACGTAGGGGATTCCCTGAAGCCGCAGCTCGTCCTCGAACTCGGGCGGCAGCTGACGGACGGAGGTGGCCAGGATGGCGATGTCGGAGAGCGCGCGTCCGTGGTCCACCTGCCGCCGGATCTCGTTGGCGACGCGGCGGGCCTCACGCCTGGCGTCGGGCGCCATCATCACCGTCACGCAGCGCCTGCCCGACCCTCGGGTCGCGACCAGCGACGGCTCCTCCCGGAAGTCGGGGTCGCGGCGGATGAAGTCGGTGGCCAGGTCCAGGATCTCCTGGTGGGACCGGTAGTTGTGGGTGAGGGGAAGCGGCCGGCCCGGGAACCGGCTGCGGATGTTCTCGATCTCGGCGTCGCGCCAGCCGTAGATGGACTGCTTGGCGTCGCCGACCGCGGTCACGTTCCCGAACCCCTCCGAGGCGAGGCGCCGGATCAGCTCGAGCTGGATGCGGTTGGTGTCCTGGAACTCGTCGACGAGGATGGCGCGGAACTGGCGGTGACACCAGGTGCGGAAGGCGGGGACCCGCCGCAGCGCCCTCATCACGGCCAGGATCAGGTCGTCGAAGTCCAGTCGGTCGGTCTCGTGGAGCCGCTCCTGATACGCCTGGTAGACGGAGTGCAGCACCTCGATCGCCTCGCGCTCGGCGCGGGCCGGGGGCGTCTCGGCGGTGCCCACCCAGTCCCTGGCGTGGAGGCGGAGCGCCTCCTCGCGGAAGGTGTCGGGCAGGATCCCGCGGCCCTTGAGCTCGAGCGCGAAGAGCGGCCCGGCCCGGACCAGATCGCGGACGTCGTCGGGGGTCAGGGCGTCGAAGGGCCGGTCGAGATCGGGTGCGGCGCCTCCCCTCAGCTCCTCGGCCAGGCGCTCGCGGAGCAGCCGCTGGCCGATGTCGTCGAGCACCTGCACCTCGCGGGCCATCCCGACCTGGTAGGCGTGGTCGCGGAGCAGCCGCGAGGAGATGCCGTGGAAGGTGCCGATCCAGGCATCGTCCAGGGACCGCTCCAGCGCGACCTCGAGACGCTCGCGGAGCTCGGTCGCGGCGGCCTCGGTGAAGGTCACGGCGAGGACCTCCTCGGGGGCCAGTCCGCGCGCCGAGACCAGCCAGCGGAAGCGCTCGACCATGGTCAGGGTCTTGCCCGAGCCGGGGCCGGCGACGATCAGGAAGGCGCCGTCGGGCCCGGCCTGCGCGGCCGCCCGCTGCTCGTCGGAGAGGCCGGTGGTCGGAGAGGCGAGCTCAGTCATCGCGGTTGGTGCCCCCGAACGGACAGACGGACTGGTGGGGGCAGCCGAACCAGCTGGTGCAGGTGCCGATCACGTCGGCCCGCGGCTCGGGGGTGAAGTCGCCGGCTCGGATGCGGCGGATCGCCTCGGTCACCCGGTCCCGTCCGCGCTGCAGGTCGGCCTCGGAGATCGGGTGCTGGGCGCGCTCGGGAACGCCCGGCGTCGGGTCCCCGACCGGGAACAGCGACTGCCGGATCGAGTTGTAGACGACGTCCTTCGGGTACCAGAGGGAGAGGTAGCGCGGCTCCAGGCCGAGGGCCCTGCCCTCCTCGTCCTTCCCCTCGCGGCAGGCCAGCTGGTACATGATCAGCTGCACGTCGGAGAGCTGCGGACCGAAGTAGCGCTCGTACGTCTTCTGGATGCCGTAGCCGCGGCCCGTCTTGTAGTCGACCACCTCGCAGGTCCCGCCGCCGGTGTCGATGATGCGGTCGATCTTGCCCCTGACCTCGGCGCCGTCGACGTCGAGGAAGAACTTGCGCTCGGTGGTGAGCGTGCCCAGCCGGCGGATCGGCTGGCCCCGCGTCGTGAACTGGATGTAGTTCTCCAGGATCCGGCGGACCTCGCGCTCCTCGACCCGCCGGTCGAGGACGTTCTCGACCTGGTCCAGGTAGTCGCCGAGGACCGACTCCAGCTCGTTGACCAGCCATGTCCGCTGCTCGTCGACGGTGCCCTCCCGCCACTCGCCCTCGTGCTCGTGGAACTCCTCCAGCACCTTGTGCAGGAAGCTGCCGCGCTCCAGCTCCACCGTGCGGGAGGGAGCGGCGATGCCGGGGTGGTCGTTGTAGAAGTACAGCCGCGGGCACTTCAGGTAGTCGTTGAGCGAGGTCGGGCTGAAGTGTCCGGGGTCGACCCCGACGGCGCGCTCGAGGTAGGGCCGGTAGGGCTGCCCGGACAGCGGGTCGGCCGTCCAGGCGAGGTCGACGCCGAGGGCGAGCAGGCGCTCACGCATCACCCCGTCGAGGGTCCTCCCGGCGAGCAGCGTCTCGGCCTCCTCGAGGCTGAGCACGTCGTCGGCGGTCGTGGCCGCCACCGTCGGGAGCGTCTCCGGCGGCTCGGTCCGGATGCGCTCGGCGAAGGGGGAGAGGCCCGCCGGCTCGTCGTACCGGTCGGCGGCGGTGAGGTAGAGGCGCTCCCGAGCCCGGGTGATGCCGACGTAGGCGACGCGGGCCTCCTCGGCCAGCTGCGCCTCGGCGTCGTCGGGCCAGGAGGGGCGGAAGCCGGCCAGGTTCCGCATCAGCCAGGCCTGGTCCTCCGGCTCGAGCAGCGCCTGGGTGCGGGCCGCGAGCGGGAAGAGGCCGCGCGCGAAGCCACTGAGGAACACGACCTCGAACTCGAGGCCCTTGGCCTGGTGCACGGTCATGATCTGGACGGCGTCCCGCGCCGCGGGCGCCGGGTCGGTCTCGTCCAGCGCCAGCCCCAGCCAGCCCTCGAGGTCGTCGATCACGTCGGCCAGGGTCGGGGCCTCGCCGTGAAGGCGGGTCCAGACCGCCTCCAGGTCGGCGATCGCCCCCATCGCCGCGCGCAGGTCGCCGCGGGCGCGCTCGCCGTCCTCGTCGCTGAGGGGAAGCTCGACCAGGCGCCGCAGCACCCCGATCTCGAGCAGCACCGCGTAGGCGAGCGCCTGGACGGACAGGCCGCGGGCGCGCCGGCGGAGTCGCGTGAACGAGGTCACCGCACCGTGGATCGCCCGCCGCTCGTCGTCGGTCAGGTACTGCGCGTAGTCGGGCCCGGGGTCGGGGGGCCGGCCGCCGTCCTGGTCAGGGGCCGGCTCGGGCGCCGGCCAGGGCAGGGGATAGGCCTGCGGGTCCTGGCCGGCCAGCCAGTGCACGAGGCGGCGGACGACCTTGGCGAAGGCGCGGCCCTCCTCGAGCCCGTGGCGGCGAAGCCGGCCGGTCGCCCTCGGTCCGATGCCGGCCAGACCCGAGCTCAGCGCCTGCTCGAGGGCGCCGTCGGCGTCGGCATCGTTCAGGGCGCGGAGGTAGGCGAGCAGGAATCGGACCACCTCGTTGCGGTGCAGGCCGCCGGTTCCCCGGACCTCGGCGGGGACGCCGTGCGCGCGCATCGCGTGCTCGAAGGGGGCGGCCTGCGCCGTGGTCGAGCGGAGCAGGACCGCGATCCGGCTCCACCGGATGCCGGGCCGCTCCAGCCGCAGGCGCTGGATCTCCCTGGCCACGGCGGTCGCCTCGTCGACGCCGCTGGCGCTGCGCAGCCAGCGCAGGCGATCCTCGTCCAGCGCCTCGGTCTGGGTCGACCGCTCGAGGACCCGGCGGCCGGCCTCGAGCAGCGCGGGCGGGCATCGGTGGCTCTGCTCGATGACGAGGCTGCGGTCGCCGTAGACGAAGCAGAACTCCTCGCTGAAGAGGCGCGGGAGCGTGCCCCGGAAGCCGTAGATCGACTGATCCGGATCGCCGGCGACCAGCAGCCGGGGACCGGCGCCCGGGGCGGCGACCAGCCGGAGGAGATCGAACTGGGCGGGGTCGACGTCCTGAAACTCGTCGACGAGGACGTAGCGGAAGCGCTCGCGCAGCAGCCGCAGCACGTCCGGACGCGCCTCGAGCAGGGCGATGGCGTCGTTGACGAGATCGCGGAAGTCCTGCAGCCCGGCCTCCTCGAGCCGGTCCTGATAGGCCCCGTAGATCCGTCCCAGGGCGCGCAGCCGGGGGCTGCCGTCGATCTCGGTGAGCAGCGCCAGCTCGGAGGGGTGGACGCGGTTCTGCTTGAGGAGGGCGATGAAGGAGAGGGCGTCCATGGCCAGCCCGGCGCTGCGGCGAAGCGGGCCGAGTTCGCCGAGCACGTCGTCGCCGCACTCTCGGAGTACGCGGGCCATCGCCACCCGCTCCTGGAAGCCGCTCATGAGCAGGGACAGGCCCGGCCGGTGGTCGCGGAGGAGGCGGAGACAGAAGCTGTGGAAGGTGCTGACCCAGGCCTGGTCGTAGGAGTCGCGGAGAAGCTCGTCAATTCGGCGACCGAGCTCCTCGGCGGCGGCGTTGGAGAATGTGAGCACCAGGATCTGGCTCCGGCTCGCGTGTCCACCCCGCACCAGATCGGCGTAGAGGTCGACCAGGAGCTGGGTCTTGCCCGCACCCGGTCCGGCCAGCACGCGAAGGGGTCGATCCAGGTCCTCAGCCGTCGGTCGCGAGTTCATCTACGAAACGATTGTTCTACGCTCGGCGGCGATTCACAAGCAAGGCACGCCCCCTCGCTGGGCATCCGGAGAATCATGCAGCCAAACAGTACCCTCCCGATCACCGTCCCGGAGCGCCCCCCGGTCCGCTTCCTGTACACGCGGCCCCGGGACAGCCTGGGGTGGATGCGAAGGGATGTGGCCATGCGCCTGCTCCCCTTCTCGCTGGCCGTGGCGGGCACCTGGGCGCTCCGCCGCCCGCGCTGGCTGGGCCTGTCCGTCGGTGAGCGTCCCGGCATGCAGCTCACGCTCGGCGTCGCCGGCGGCGTCCTCTCCTTCGCCGCCGCCGCCGCCATCCGCCTCCGTCTGAGCCGGGACCGGGGCGTGGCCGTGGTTCCCGCCGGCCGCGCCGACGCCGTGCTGCAGGGCGCCTACTACCTGCTCAACGCGCCCGTCGAGGAGGCCTTCTTCCGTGGACTGCTGCAGGGTGGCGTCGGCGCGCGGTGGGGAGGCTCCGCGGGCCTCGTCGCCGGGCTCGTCCCCTACGTGCTCTACCACCGCCTCGGCCGCTGGCCCTGGCCGGAGGTGCTGGCCACCTCCCTGATCGGGGTGCCGGCCGCCGCCGCCTACCGGTGGCTGCCCGGCCGCCCGTCGCTGCTGGCCATCACCCTCGCCCATGCCGGCGCGACCTGCGGCTTCCTCGGACCGGGCCCCTGGGTCCTGCGAAAATTGCGGTTGCTTTGAGTCGAGTGGCCCGGTCGCTGGGCCTGCATCTGCTGGGACGGAGGGGCGCCGAGGTGCTGGCGCTGGGCGCGATCGCGCTCTTCTTCGTCAACTTCGATTCGCAGACCCTCTGGCTGGCGCTGCCGACCGTCGCGCACCAGTTCCACGCCGCCGTCCCGGCGCTCACCGACATGGCCTCGGTGGTCGCCGTCGGCGCGCTCCTCGGCCTGCCCCTCTCGATGCTGGCCGACCGCGTCGGAAGACGGCGGATGCTACTCTTCGCCATCCTCGGCGTGGCCGTCACCAACCTCGCCGCCGGGTTCGCGCCGAGCCTGGTCGGCCTGACCCTGATCCGGACCCTCGGCTCCTGCTGCGAGACCACCGCCGGCGGCGTCGCCCTCACCCTCGTCGTCGAGGAGGTGCCCTCCGAGCTGCGCGGCCTGAGCGTCTCCGTCCTCACCATCGCCGCCGGTCTCGGCACCGGCCTGACCACCATCCTCTGGCCGCTCCTGACCCCGGACTGGCGGGCGCTCTACCTGATCGGAGGCGCCGGCCTGATCGGCCTGGCCATCCTCGCCTGGCGGCTCCAGGAGAGCGTGGCCTGGCGGACGGCGCATCACGACAAGCTCTCGCTGCGCGTGCTGTTCTTCGAGAGCCGCTGGCGCAAGCGGATCCTGGTGACGATGGCGGTGGCCCTCTTCGGCTCCCTCTTCTTCCAGCCGGCGGGCAGCTTCACCGTTCTCTTCGGCGCCCACATCGGGCTCTCCGCCGCCGCCCGTTCGGCGGTGATCGTCGTCGCCGGCGTCCTCTCCGTCCCCGCCTTCGTCGTCGGCGGCCGCCTCTCCGACCGCTGGGGCAGGCGCTGGCTGGCCGTCGGGCTGGGCCTGGCCACGGCCATCGCCGCCGGGGCCACGTTCCTCGGCGGGGTCGTCCTCTACTGGGTGGGCAACGTGGTCTGGAGCATCATCGCCAGCGCCTCGTCCCCTGTCATCGGGGCCTGGTACGGCGAGCTGTTCCCGACCCGGGCCAGGGCGACCGCCGAGGCGGCGAACTCCGTCGCCGGTTCCGCCGGGGGCGTCGCCGGACTCCAGCTGGTCGGCCTTCTGTCACCGATGCTCGGCCTCGGACACACCCTGGTTCTGTGTGTCGTGGCACCGCTCATCGCCGCTCTGCTGCTGCTTCTCCTGGCGGAGACGAGAGCCGAGCCGCTTCCGGAATGACATCTCAACCGCGTTCCACGTGCTCAACGTGGTACAACTGTGCGTAGTCCGTGACGTTGCAGGCGCGCTGCACGAGCATATGCGCCATTAAAGGGAAGGGCTCGGTGCGACGAGCCCCACTGAGTGGATCTTGATTCCAATCTTCGTAGCTGCCACACCCGTGGCTGATCTAGCCACATGAACGCGATCTACCCCGGCGACGTCCTCCCGCTCTGGAATCCGGACATCCCTGGAGAGGAGGTTCAGGCAGGCCGACTGGGCATACGGGTACGTCCCCACAGCCCGGCCGCGGCCAAGCTAGCCTTCATACCAGGGGGTCAGGACTGGCTCAGGGAGGTGTTGCAGGAACGGGGGGAGATAGATGGCTCATATAACGTGGGCCGGCCCGACCGCCCGATCGAGTTTGTCGGGCAGGTCGATCAGACTCTGATCACCGGCCGTCTCGGCCGCACTCGCTCCGGTCTCGCTCTCGAGATCACGGAGATCCAGCAACTCGAGAGCGAATACGTTCCCGAGCGGTCCCGCTTCCGACTCAGCTACCGCGATCTCGAGCTGGTCGACCAGTGGGACGGCGATCTCGAGGGGTTCACCGCGCTGAGCCTTCGCGAGCGCGGACGCCAGGCTCCCATCCTCGAGCCGACCCGCCGCTTCATCGAGCACCTTCGCGATTACAGGGAGAAGCTCGCCGAGGCCGCGATCCGGCGATACGAGGCGGTCGAGCAGTGGGTGGAGTGCCCGCGCTGCGAGCAGATCATCCCGACCTCGAACGGCGTCGCCCAGTGTCCCGAGTGCCTGGAGGACCTGCGCGGCGGCGAGTACGTCAAGGCGGCGCTGGACATCCTCAACGGCGATGCCCGCGTCTACCGCGGCATCGACTCGCTCACGGTGCGTTCCGCCGGCTTCCCCGAGTACCGCGGCATGAGCGTGGATCGCGTGCAGGGCTCGACCCTCTGGGTCAGCTTCCGCCGCTACGACCCGCTCCCCGACGAGGGTGTCGTCCTGCCCACCGCCAGCGTCGAGATGTTCGACGCCCAGGTCTCCGTCATCAAGCAGCTGCAGATCGGCTCGCCCCGGACCGGGGCCCTGGCGGCGCTGCTGGCCGACCCCGCCTGGCTCGGATCCCCGCCCCGGTCGCCCCTCGACGGCAAGAGGGCGCATCACCTGCCCGACCCCAACGAGGAGCAGTCGGAGGCGGTATCCAGGGTGATGGGCATGCGCCCGGGGCAGCTCTACATGATCCAGGGACCGCCGGGTACGGGCAAGACCACCGCCATCGTCGAGTCCATCCGGCGCATCCTCGGCCGCAACAAGTCGGCCACGATCCTGCTCTCCTCCCACTCCAACGACGCGGTCGACACCGGTCAGGAGCGGCTGCTCGGCTTCTCGCACGTGCGTCAGGCTCGGGTGGCGGAGCCGGGCAAGGTGCCGCGACGCCTGCGTCACACCGTGGTCGAGGGGGACGATCTCGACGAGTACAACCTCGTCGCCGGCACCTGCAACAGGCTGGCGATCGACTCCCGGCTACGCTTCCGGACGTTCGACTGGCTGATCCTCGACGAGGCCAACAAGGTCCGCGCCAACGAGGCGCTGGCGCTGATGCCGCTGGCCAAGCGATGGGTGATGATCGGCGACGTCAACCAGCTGCCACCGGTGATGGAGGAGGCTGCGCTCACCTTCGACGTGCAGGGCGAGCTGGACAGGGTCGTCCGCGACGACAGCTTCTACGGCTACATGTGGGACAAGGCCCCCGCCGCGTCGCGGATCATGCTGCCCCGCCAGTACCGGATGCGCGAGCCGATCGGGCGCATCGTGTCCGACCTCTTCTACAACTCGCAGCTGACCCACGACGCTCCGCACCAGAAGATGCCGCTCCCCTGGCCGTTCGACCGGGAGGTGGTGTGGGTCGACACCGGAGCTCAGGAGGAGTACCGCGACGCCCAGCGCTCGGTCGCGAACGAGTTCGAGGTCGCGCTCTGCAAGGACATCACGACGATCATCCGGAAGCGGGTGCGCAAGGCCAAGGTGGCCGTCATCGCGATGTACAGCTCGCAGGTGAACCGCCTGGTCACGGCTCTCCGCGGGATCGTCCCACCTGACGACATCGAATCCGTGGACGCCTTCGAGGGCCGCGAGTCCGACGTCGTCATCCTCTCGCTCGTGCGTTCCAACGAGCGCGCCGCGATCGGATTCCTGAACGACCCCAACCGCGTCAACGTCGCGATCTCCCGAGCTCGCAAGTTGCTCGTCATCGTCGGTGACTCGAAGACGGTCATGGGCGGTGCCCCCGAGCTGTTCACCCCGCTCTTCTCGCATGCACGGGAGGACGGTCTCGTCGCCGGTGTCGGCGCCGTGGTGACGGCGTGTCAGCGAGTCGGCATCAGATCGCAGGTCCAGCGGCTCTCGAGGCCCAAGCGCACCCACCGGAAGCGCAAGCACCGCAAGGATGCAGCCGTCCCGGCGCCAGCGGCGGACACGCAGCCGGCGCCCACCGCCGGCGGGCTGGAAACTGCCTACGCCGAGGAGGCGCAGCCTGCTGGTACCCCGGAGCCGCAGCTGGAAGCGCCGCGGGTGGCGCCGCCCAGGCGAAGGTCCCGTCGCAGCCGGTCCTCAGCTAGAGCGGCTGCGGCTGCGGAGGCCACGGAAGCGCCTGCGGTGCGGCCTGCAGAAGTGCCGGTAGAGGCCGCTGCGGAGGCGGTGCCGAGGTCAAGCCGCCGCCGGAAGGTTGCAGCCGAGCCCACGGAAGCCCCGGCGGTGGAGGTCACCGCAGAGGTGGCGCCGAAGCCGAGCCGCCGTGGGAAGGTTGCTGCCGAGCCCGCGGAAGCACCAGAGGCGGAGACAGTTGCGGAGGTGACGCCGAAGCCGACCCGCCGCCGGAGGGTTGCTGCCGAATCCGCAGGGGCGGGAGTGGTGGACGCCGGTGCCGAAGAGGCGCCGAAGCCGACCCGCAGGAGGAAGGCGGCCGCCGAGCCTGTGGAGGCTCCAGTGGCGGAATCCCCTGCAGCTGAAGCGGCAACGGAGCCGACCCCGCGCCGGAATGCGGTCGCCCGGTCGGCGCAGGCGCCCACCGTGGAGGCGGTACCCAGGCCCTCTCGTCGCACGAAGCCCCCCACCGAATCCGTGGAGGCTCCTGTGATCGAGGCGGCCCCGGAGGTCGCACGGACATCGAGCCGGCGCAAGAAGCCGGCCGTCGAGGCAGCAGAGCCATCTGTGGCGGAATCTGCGGCCGAGGTCGCACCGAAGCCCGCTCGGCGAAAGAGAGGAGAGGCCGGGACATCGGCGAGCCAGGCCGCTGAGCCTCCGTCGCCATCCGTGGAAGGTGAGGGTCAGCCGAGTGAGCCGGCGTCCGAGACGCCGCCCGCTCGCCGGCGCGTCCGGTCGTCCACGTCCGCTTCGAATGGGGCGACGGCGTCGCCAAACGGTCGGGCGGCGGATTCGGATGACACGGGTAAGCCTGCCGCGACGAAGCGACGCACACGTGCCTCCGCGGAACAGGTGGCCTCGCCACAGCAGGACGACACTCCCGCCGCCGACGCAGCGAGCAACGGCGCCACTAAGCGGACACGCCGTTCGAGCGCTGCCGCTAAGACGGAGCCGACGGAACCTCTCCAACTCACTTTGGACGCGACGGTCTCGCCTGGTGGCGGCACCGCGGGCAACGGCACCCGGAACAGGCGGAGCCCGAAGCAGCCGCCGTCACCCGTCGACAGTCCTTAGGGCCTTCACGTAAATTAACTTGACAAACAGTGAGGTGTGTGATAGCGTCCGCACATCGACACT
>DATAXV010000216.1:0-23610 GCA_036272915.1 Candidatus Dormiibacterota bacterium | reverse complement strand
CCTGATCGGCGCCGTGCTGGACGAGGCCGAGGGCGGCGACTGGACCGCCTCCGGCCGGCTGGTCGACCTCCTCGACGCCGATCTGCCCCTGGTCCGCGAGCGCCGGGTGGCGCCCGGCCAGGTGGCCTGGTTCCGGGACCTGGAGGGCGCCAAGGCGATCGCGCTGGTGGCCTCGGCGAGCCGGGTCCGCGACTGGCGGGCGGAGGGCGGCACCGTCGCCTACGTCAGCGAGGCGCCGGCGCGGACCCCGGTGAGGACGCTGCTGCGCCTCCCCGCCCGGCCGGCTCGGGTGCTGATCGACGGGGCTGCCAGCGACGACTGGACCCACGACGAGGCCGAGGGCCTGCTCTGGCTGAGCCATCCCGGATCCCCCACCGGCACCGCCGTCGAGGTCGTCGCCGGGAGCTGACCGAGGACGGGATCCGGCGCGGCAGGGCCGTGGACACGGTTTGCCCGACCGAGGTGCTTCGAGAAAGGTGATTGACACGGTATCAAGATATGGTTCGACATCTCAACACCTTTTCCACATCTGTGAATACGTCGATCCTGAGATTTAACCTTCAGCCCTGAGGGCCGTCTCCGAGGTGGGATCGGGCGGCTCGGCGGAGCCACTCGATCCCTTTGAGGAGAACGGTCGACGGGTCAGCCCGGCGGCAGGTTGAGGTGCTGCCGGAGCAGGGTGAAGAAGACGTCGGCCCTGACCACCTCGCAGTCCGCGTTGAGCGCGTCGATCGCGGTGACCAGGTTGACGACGTCGGTCGGCGCCATGTTCCAGGCGATCGGCATGATCGCGACGAAGAGCGGGCTCTGGCCGTCCCAGCCGCTGATGGCGGAGGAGACGATGCTCGTCCCCCCGGCGGCGTCGGTGATGTTGGGCTCGGTGATGACCGGCAGGTTCCCGTTGTTGACGGTCACCGTGCTCGGCGAGTCGCCGTTGTAGAGGATGCCCGGCAGCGGGTGGACGTTCCTCTCGTATGAGGCGGCGACGGCGTCGGTCAGGGCGATGTCGTTGCCCTGGTTGCGGTTGAGGATGTAGATGATGTCGAGGCCGCCCTGCGCCATCAGCTGGCCGGTCCGCTTCGTGTAGGAGTCGAGCATGGAGCTGGGCCAGTCGCCGGGGTAGGTGTAGCCGGCGCCGGAGGGGGCGGCGACGAGGAGGTCGTTCGCGGTCTGCGTCCGCTGGTAGTAGGAGTACATCGCCGGAGCGGCCTCGATCAGGGCCGGGTCGATGCTCCAGTTGATCGGCACCTTGCCCCGGTTGGGGTCGTCCCAGATGATCCGCAACTGGTGCTCGTCGAACTGGATGTTGTCGCCGTCGCTCATGGTGATGGTCACGTAGACCTTGTTCGCCAGAGCGGGCGCCTTCACCCTCGGCTGCGAGCCCCGGATCGGCCCCGGGATCCCGGCCCAGACGGTGCCGTTGGTGAAGAAGTCGGCGGCGAGCACGGGAATGCCGTGGTCCGAGCAGAGGGTCACGCCCTGGTCCTCGTTGCCGTCCGGGAACCAGCCCAGGTAGGGCGTGTCCGGCGCCACCTTGGTCAGGATCGAGGCGAAGAGGGTGGCCTCGGCCGTCACCGTCGGGTCGAGCCAGAAGCACAGGGCCTGGTTGGCGACGATGTAGTCGCGGAGGTCGGGGAAGCCGACGGTGAGATCCGGCGCGGTGTCGGTGACCGTGACCAGGAACTGGTTCCACATGGTCACGCTCAGGCTCAGGGTGGTCGTCCCCGAGGGCGGCGTGAACTTGTAGATGAAGTAGTTGGTGCCGTCGCCGAACCGCCAGGTGGTGAAGCCGAACTGGCTGCCGGTGCCCACCTGCGAGGAGTCCAGGTCGTAGACGTAGGGCGTCTCGCCGGAGGTGCCGGGGTTGAAGTTGGCGATGGTCTGCCCGTTGGCGGTCACCGTGATGTTGCCGACCGAGGCGCCCCAGCCGTCGTTGGAGAAGGAGTCGGTGAACTTGACGTAGACGCTGCCGTCACCGCCGGTCAGATACGAGCTCAGATCGGAGGTGAAGGTGCCCTCGTTGGAGGCGTCGTGGTTCTGCGTCGTCTGGTCGAAGATCGTGGTCCAGGTCACGCCCGGGGCGGTGATCACCTGGGTCGGGCTGATGGCGGTCAGCATCCGGTGCGTCAGCCGCGGCCAGAGGTTGCTCAGGGCCCAGTCGTAGGCCGCGAACTTGTCGGCGAACTGACCCGTCAGGTCCTTGATCACAGGCAGGTGGTAGGGAGCCCCGGCCAGCGTCTTGGCCAGCGCGGCGGTGGCGACGACGCCGTTCTCGAGCCCGGCCAGGCTGGTGGCCACGTTCAGGGTGTCGGGGACGCTGGGATCCCAGACCACCGTCCCCCTGACCTGGCGCGCGTACTTGGCGACCACGCTCATCGGGTCGCCGGCGACGGTGAAGGGGACCCCGGACGTCTGCAGCCAGGATACGTCGGTGCCGTCGTTCTGCAGGTACGTGTAGATCCGGGGCTGGGTCCGGTTGACGACGCCCTGCAGCGTCGTCAGCAACGTCTGGGTATCGCCGTCCGAGGTCCGGATGTCGGCCACGTCCAGGTGCTTGGGCGGCGCGGACCTCGGCAGCTCCTGCCCCGGCGGCCAGACGGCGCCCTGGGGGCCGCCGTCGGCGCTGACACTGATGGCGGGGAGCCCGAGGGCGGTCGCCCCCGCCGCCACACCGCCGATCTTGAGGAGATCACGGCGTGTGATGCTCATTCTCCTGTCCCTCCTGTTACCCTCTGACGCTCGCACGCACGCGAAGCCGGACCCGGCGGTGGCGACCGCTCCGGATCCCGAGCCGATGCCGACCGTGGACGTCGCATCGATCGTCCCTCCTCCCTCCGAGCCTCGTGGGCGCCCCCGGCGCCCCTGCATCCGCCTCCCCGCACCGACCGGGGTGCGCGGCCCGTCCGCGCACCCCGGCGGCTTCGTGCCCCCCGGCACGAGGCCTCTGAAGAGGTTGCTACCCTTCCCCTTCCCACGCCTCCCGGGTCCTGCCCATCGAGATGGGGCCGCGCGTCACCGGAGGTGAGGCGGCATCACCGGCCCGCGGAGGCCCGGTTCGCGGGTGCTGCGGTGGACCGGCAGGGCAGGTCGATCGGGATCGCCGAGGATCCGCCACCAGCCGGCCGGGGCGCCGGCGAGCTCCGAGTCCAGTCGTCTCGCCGGGCGTGCCATGACCACGCAAAGCACCAACTCCTATTCATCGGGTCCACACCAGAGGTGAACCCGGCCCTTCCCTTCCCCTCGACCACCGGGGAGCAGCGACAGGGTAGCAAGGCATGCGAACGTTGTCAATTATGGCCGGGCACTCATCTCTTCTGATGACATTGCGGTCAGAACGGCCCGCGTCCGGGCTCCTCGATCAGGGCGCGGTGGCGCCGACGATGCGGAGGTTCGCGTCCACCGGCTCGACCCGATCCTGCCGCCGCCGATCCGGATCCGGCACCGGGACCGAGGCCAGCGGAAGCTTGGTGTCGGGTGCTGGGCCGGGTCATGACCCGCTCTACGCTCTCCTCCTGGACGATCTGGCCCGGGAGGACGGCCATCATCTCGCCGCCGGCGCAGGCGACGGTGAGAAGTCGTGGGCGATGAACTGGGTGGTCATCCCGAAGCGCATGTGGAAGCCGATGATCAGGTCTCGAGATCCTCAACGGGATGCCTCGGGACGAGCACCAGTTGCTCGCCCGCCTTCCCCTCAGCTGGCGAGGTGCGCCCAGGGCGGCACCGGCACCCGCAGCAGTTCTGCCGCCCCAGGAGCCATGGCCAGGACGGTCAACGCCGATGCGATCCGCTCGGGCGGTGGCTCAGATGCTGGGGGTGCGGCGTCCCACCGTCTCACTCGTGGCCAGCCAGCTCCAGAAGAGGGGACTGATCTACCATCACCAGAGCACGATGCAGGTGACCGATCGTCGCGGCCCGGAGGACGCCGCCTGCCCCTGCTGCGGGATCTTGCGGGCGGAGTTCGATCACCTGCTCTATTCGAGGGGCTGACCCGACGGGTCAGAGAGGTGCGTCACCGGTGCCGCCCTCGAGGATGCGGAGAGCGTGCCGGAGATCCTCGCGGGTGGTGATCTTGATGTTCCGGCGGCTGCCCTCGACCACATGCACGGCGGTGCCGCGCCGCTCGACCACGGAGGCGGTGTCGGTGCCCTCGAAACCCTCGCCGTCCGCCGCCCGGTGGGCCTCGAGCACCATCCGGGCGTCGAAGGCCTGCGGCGTCAGCGCCGCCCAGAGACCGGCCGGCGGCTCCTCCAGACGCCCGTCGGCGGTCTGCAGCAGGATTCCGTCGCCGTCGGCCGGCGCGGCCAGGATCGCCGCGCCGCAGCGGGCGGCGGTGGCGATCAGATCGTCGATCTCGCCGGCGGCGACGAAGGGCCGGGCGGCGTCATGGATCAGCACCACGTCGATCTCGCCGGCCTCGATCGGACCGGCGAGAGCGAGCAGCCCCAGAAACTCCGAACGGTGGCGGGTGGCACCGCCGGGGACGACGGCCGTGACCTTGCCCAGGCCGAGCGCCTCGACGACCGAGGCGAGGCAGTGGTCCTCCTCGCCCGGGGCCGCGACCAGGACCACGCGGCCGATGCCGGGGTGCGACTCGAAGATCTGCAGGGTGTGGCCCAGCACGGGCCGGTCGCCCAGGGGCAGGAAGACCTTGTTGACGCCGGCGCCCATGCGCTTTCCGGAGCCCGCGGCCAGCACCACCGCCGCCGCCCTCGCCGTCACGCGCCGGCCTCGATCACGCCGCGCGCCAGCAGCGGCTCCGCCTCGGCGACGTCGGCCGCGGTGCGAAGGAGGGGGTTGGCGCCCAGCGCCGGCTGAACGGCGATGACGCAGCCGCTCAGCCGGGCCGCCCGAAGCTCGTCCGGGGCCCCCGGGTGCGCTGTGATCACCCGATCCAGGGTCTCTCGCCGGAAGGCGATCGGCGCCTGCGGATAGAGCAGCGACTCACGGGGCACGGTGCCCTCGATCACCCCCTCACGGACCCGCTTGATCGTGCTCCGCACCGGCGCCGCCGTGACCGCGACCTCCGCCTCCTCGAGCCGGGCCAGCAGCAGCGCCACCCCGGCGACCGCGGCCAGCGGCCGCTGGGCATCGTGGATCAGGATCCGGTCGGCCGGTCCGGCCAGGATCAGCGCCCCCCGGATCGTCTCCAGGCGCGGGCCTCGGGCCGCCACCGTCCGGGCCCTGCCCGCGCCGGCGGCGAGCAGGGCCGGGTCCAGCGCCGTCGGCGTCGCCACCAGCACCTGCTCGATCTCCGCGACGGCGGCGAGACCGGCCAGGGCCCAGGAGAGCAGGGGCCTCCCGCGCAGGCGGAGCAGGGCCGGCGCGGGGTCGGCGGGTAGGACGACGATGGCGGTGGTCGACGGCATCACCCGCCATTCTCCCGCCGGCGCCGCCCGAGCGCGGGCGGTCAGGCGATCCAGCCCAGAACCCGGAGCCAGCCGGCGCAGGCGCCGGTCCAGGCCGCCGCCTCCTCCCCCTCGGCCAGCCCCAGGCCGTGGCGCCCGTCGGGGTAGACGTGCAGCCCGAAGGGCACCCGGTGCGCGGCCAGGGCCTGCGCGAAGAGCAGGCTGTGCTCGACCGCCACCCCCTCGTCGGCGGCGGTGTGCCAGAGGAAGGTGGGTGGGGTTCCCCCGCCGACCTGGGTCTCCAGCGAGAGCCGGTGGAGCAGCTCCGGGTCCGGGTCCTCACCGAGCAGGTTCGTGACCGAGCCCTGGTGCGGATACCGCTCGAAGGAGATCACGGGATAGCAGAGCACGGCGAGGTCGGGGGCGGCCTCGGCACCGCCGTCACGCGGCAGCAGGGTGGCCGCGGAGGCGGCCAGGTGGCCGCCGGCGGAGAAGCCGAGGATGCCCACCCGGCCGGGGTCGACCCGCCACTCGCCGGCCCGCTCGCGCACCGTCCTCAGGGCCAGCCGGACGTCGTCGAGGGGGGCCGGGTGTCGGTTCGGGGCGATCCGGTAGCGGAGCACGAAGGCGGCCAGCCCGAGCCCCTGCAGCCACGACGCGATCGGATCCGCCTCGTGCGGGGCCAGGTCCCGGTAGCCGCCGCCGGGCAGGACCACGATCGCGGGTGAGCGCCCCTCCTGGAGGTAGGGCGTGAGCGTGACCTCGGGGTGGCTGCCTTCCGGCCAGATTTCCATACCGCCACTCTGCCACACGCCTCCGTCGCCACCTCCGGCGGGGGTCCCGAGTGACGCGGCGCGACCCGGCCATTTCCGTGATTAGACTGCGGGCGGTGAGATGCAGCCGCCGGCGTTTCCTCCTCGGCGCGGCCGCGGCCACGCTCCTGAGCGGGTGTGGTAGCGCCGACGGCCAGCTCACGCTCAGCAGCACCCCGCCCCCCACCGTTGCCAACTACGACCTCATCGTCTACGGGGCCAACCTGGCCGGCACCATGGCCGCGCTGCGGGCCAGCCTCCACGGCCATCGGGTCTGCGTGCTCGAGCCCACCGGCACCGTCGGCGGCGCCATCGCCGCCGGCCTCGGCAGCACCGACCTCCCGCTCGACCAATCCCTGCTCCAGGGCATGACCCGGAGCTCCTTCTACGTCGGGATCGGCGCCCGCTACGGCAGCCAGGGACCTCTCTACGCCTTCGAACCCAGCGTTGCCGAGGCGGTGACTGCGGCGCTGCTCCAGCAGGCGCGGGCGACCCTGATCCTCAACGCCCCCGTCGACGGACCCGGCGACGTCTATTCCAGCGCGGGCAGGCTGCTCTCGATCCGGACCTCGCACGGCTGGATCAGAGGCTCGTTCTTCGTCGACGCCTCCTACGAGGGCGACCTGATGGCCGCCACCGGCACCCCCTACACGGTCGGCCGCGAGGGGTCTGACGTGTACGACGAGACCTACGCCGGCTTCTACCCCAGGGGCGCGGACCACGCCGGCGGCCTCGTCCCCAACACCGGCTATCCGGTCGGTCCCCAGCCCGAGACCGACCCCGGCGAGCAGGACCAGAAGACCCAGGCCTACCGGTTCTCCTGCGTGCTCACCAACCGGGCCTCCAACCAGATCCCCTTCCCCCGCCCCGCCGACTACGACGCCAGCCTCTACGCCCTCGTCCTCCAGGAGATCGAGGCCCAGGGCGTCTCCTCGCTCCTCGACGTGGTCGGGGCGGGGACGGTGGCGCCCAACGGCAAGGTCCTCATCGGCCGGGGCCTGCTCGTCTCCTCGGAGCTGCCCGGCGCCTCCTGGGCCTACCCCGACGCCTCCTGGGCCGCGCGCCGTCCCATCGTCGCCCGCCACCTCCGCTGGCAGCAGGGGCTGTATCACTGGCTGGCCACCGACCCCGGCGTGCCCGCGGTGCTGCGCGCCGACGCCGCCACCTGGGGGCTGCCCGCCGACGAGTTCGTCAACGGGCCCCACGGCACCGGCTGGCCCGGCTCCCTCCACGTCAAGGAGGGCCGGCGCCTGATCGGCGCCTACGTCCTCACCGAGAAGGACCAGTTCGGCACCGGCGCGACCAAGGACACCTCGATCTGCCAGTGGTCTCACGAGCGCGACTGCGGCGTCGTCCAGCTCTATCCGAACGGTCGCGCCGAGGTCGTCGGCGAGGGTCCGCTGACCGGGGCGAAGCCGGTCGACACCTATCAGATCCCGGCCGAGTGCCTCTTCCCCAAGAGCCGCGACCTGCAGAACCTGGCCGTCGCCGTGTGCTTCTCGGCGAGCCACGTCGGGTATTCCTCCACTCGCTTCGAGCCCGTCTACGGGATGATCGGCGAGGCGTGCGGCGAGCTGGCGTCGCTCTGCATCGAGCGCCACCTGGCCGCCCAGGACTACCCCTACGACGACCTCGCCTCGCGGCTCATCGACGGCGGCAGCTCCCTCTTCTGATCCTCAGGCCGTCGCGACCGGCCCGGTCACCGGCCGGTGCCGGACCCTGGCTCCCCGGGCACGCGCCGATCGACCAGCCGGTCGACCGCGCGGTTGGCCAGGGCGTGGATCAGATTCGTCGTCAGGATCGCCGGCGCCACGATGGCGACGACGCCGGGGAACTGTGCCTCCAGTCGCAGGGCCAGGATGATCGCGGTGATGCCGTTCTGCTGGGCGAAGGCCAGGTGGATCCGGTCCCGGCGCGCCAGACCGCGAGTCAGCAGGTACCCGACCACGAGCTGGGACGCGAATGCCGCCATGCCCAGGATGACGCCTCGGACCGGGTCGACACCGGCCAGCAGCAGGACGCCGAGCAGGGCGGCGGCGGCGGCCAGGGCCACGTTCACCGCCGGCGGCACGATGCGGTCAAGCCATCGCGGGCGGAGGAACAGGCCGAGGATGGCGACGGTCAGCATCAGGAACTGCCAGACGGCGATGGAGAGGACGACGGCGAGCAGGGTGGAGGCGAGGATCCCGATCCACCGGCTCTCCCCCCGCCTTCGGAGCAGCCGCCAGGCGAGGTAGACGGCCCCGGCCACGCCGAGGTTCAGCGCCAGCTCGAGCCCGAACCCCACCAGGCCGGCGGTCGAGCCGAATCCCTGTGCGGGCGCCCTCCCGACGCCGAACGTGGTCGCGACCAGGGCGGAGGCGTAGACGGCGAGCACGGTGGTGGCGGCATCGTCGAACGAGGACCAGGTGGCCAGGATCGAGCGGGCGCGTGCCGACATCCGATCGTCGGACAGGATCGACGCCACGGAGAGGGGGTCGATCTGGGCCACCACCACCCCCAGCAGGAGTGCCATCGGACTCCGCAGCGCCAGGTAGAGGACCCCTCCGATGAGCAGGGCCTTGGCGACGACGCCGACGCTGACCGCCAGGACCAGGAGCCGCCAGTCCCGCCGCGCCTCGTCCAGGTCGATCTGAGAGGTGCTGCCGTACAGGCCGATCGCGAGTATCAGGCTGGTCCCGTACAGGTACGGTGCCTCCCTCTCGACACCGTGGAGGCGGAGCAGGTGGGCGACCAGCAGGCCGGCCAGGACGATGGCGACCAGAAGCGCCGACCGCCTCATGAACGCTCCTCGAGGCCGGGGCCGATCACCCGCGGCGGGTCGATCGGGCCGTGGCCGGCCGGTTTCCCGGCGGTCATGGTTGCTTCGGAATGGTGCCCCGGCGGCGCCTGGCCGGCCCCGGCCGCTCGGAGACCGATCCTCGCCCTCAGCCGCGCAGGCGCGGGTCGACCACCACCTTGCCCTGATCAGAGGGATGAAGCAGCGCCTCGAACATCGCCGGCAGCTCCTCCAGCGGGATCCGGGTGGTGATGATCCGGCCGATGCCCGGATCAGCGGCGAGCATGGCCAGGGCGTGGCGGTAGTCGTCCCCGCTGGAGTTGATGCAGCCGCGGACGGTGATCTCGCGGATGATCCACATCACCGGGACCAGGGTCACCTCGGCCAGGGCGATGCCGAGCAGGGAGACGTGGCCGCCGGGGGCGGCCAGGTCGATGGCGAGCGGCAGCGCCTCCGGCCGGCCCGAGCACTCGAGGATCACCGGCACCCCCTGCAGGCTGCCCCTGGCCCCGCCGCCATCCTCGAACACGGTGTCGGCCCCGGCCTCGACCGCCAGCCGGCGGCGGGCGGCGACCGGATCGATGCCGTGGATCCGACCGGCGCCGAGATGACGAAGGGCGGCGACGCAGAGCAGGCCGATCGAGCCCAGGCCGACGACGATGGCGTCCTGGCCGGGCTGGAGGTCGGCTCGCTCGATGCCGTGGAGGGCGACGGCGAGCGGCTCGGCCAGGCAGGCGACCTCCGGCTCCAGACCCTGGGGCAGGCGCCTGACCACGGAGAGCGGCGCCGTCACCAGCTCGGCGAAGCCGCCCGGGGTGATGGTCCTCCGAGTCATCGCGTCGACGCAGCGGTGGGAGTTGCCGGAGCGGCACTCGTCGCACTCGCCGCAGGGCAGGCGGGGATCGATCCCCACCGCCTGGCCCGGGGCCCAGCCCTCGGCGCCGGGGCCCACCGCCTCGACCACGCCCGCCAGCTCGTGGCCGGGGACGCCGTCGAAGAGGCCCATCTTGAAGGAGGAGAGGTCGGACCCGCAGATACCGCAGCCGGAGACCCGGATCAGCAGCTCCTCCTCGCCCGGGGCCGGCGCCTCCTCGGCGACGACCTCGAGCCGCTGGGCCTCGACCTGACGGACCGCTCGCATCCCCGCCATCACATCAGCTCCATCTCGCCGATGATGCGCAGCAGGGCCGCCTCGACCTGGGGGTCGGTGTCGACGTCGATCACGGCCGGCCGCCCGCTGGCCAGCGACCGGTCCAGCGCCCCGCGCAGCTGGTCCAGCTCGGTGACGTGCTCGCCGTGGGCGCCGAGCGCCTCGGCCAGGCGGTCGTAGCGGAGCGAGGAGAGCTCGGCGGCGACCCGGGGGCCGTGCTCCTCGGCGCCGCCGCCGGGGGCGTGGCGGAGGTCCCCCCAGCCCCGGTTGTCGGAGACGACGGCGACGACCGGCAGGTGGTGGCGGACCATGGTGTCGATCTCCATCGCCGAGAGGCCGAAGGAGCCGTCGCCGATCAGGGCCAGGACCGGCTCCTCGGGCCGCGCCGCCTTGGCGGCGAGGGCGAAGGGCAGGCCGACGCCGAGCGTGCCCAGGGCGGTGGTGGTGGTGAGCATCCGGCCCGGTCCCTCGGCGAAGAAGTAGCCGAGCGCCCAGGCCAGGGCGTCGCCGCCGTCGGAGACCAGGGTGCAGGCGCCGCCGGTCGCGTCGCGGGCGAAGGCAGCCATCTCCCGGGCCACGGCGCCGGCGTGGAGGCCGGAGCCGCGATAGCTGTCGATCTGGTCGTCCCAGGTGCTGAGGGAGCTGCTCGCCCACTCGGTGGTGTCGGAGAGCCACGCCCGGTAGCGATCGGGACCGGCGCCCGATGCCTCCCAGGCCTCGCGCAGGTCCTCCAGCACCAGGCCGACGTCACCGACCAGGCCGACGTCGCAGCGCCGGTTGCCCCCCATCCCCTCGGCGGTGATGTCGACCTGGACGATGCGCTGGTCGACCCCGAACAGGGGCGGGCGGCCGTAGCCGAGGTTGGCGTTGAAGGCGCTGCCCAGGATCAGGACCAGGTCGGCGGAGAGCAGGGAGATGCCTCCGTGGACCAGGGAGCCGATGCAGTTGGGATGGCTGTCGGGGACCAGGCCGCGGGCGGAGCTGGTCGTGGTCAGAGGCAGCCCGGTCGCCTCCAGGAAGCGGGCCAGAGGCTCGGACGCGCCCGACCAGAAGGCGCCGCCGCCGGCCAGGACCAGCGGCCGCTCGGCCTGCCGGATGAGCGCGGCCACGCGCTCCACGTCGCCGCGCGGGGCGGTCGGCCTGGGGATCGGGTGGGGGAAGCCCTCCAGGCTCGACTCCGGCGAGGCCGCCCTTCCCTCCATCACGTCGCCGGGCACGTCCAGGTAGACCGCGCCGGGGCGTCCGGCCCGGGCCCGGTGGAAGGCCTCGGCGACGAAGCGGGGCAGGCGCCGCGCCTCGGGACAGGTCGCCGACCACTTGACGCCGGGCGCGGCGATGGCTCGCTGATCCAGCTCGCCGACGGCGCCCTGCCCGGCCATGCGCAGGCCGCTGCGGCCGCCGACCAGGACCATGGGCACGTTCCAGACACCGGCGTCGAAGAGCCCGGTGAGGGCGTTGGTGAAGCCCGGCCCGGCGGTGACCAGGGCGCAGCCGGGCTCGCCGGTGGCGAGCGCCCAGCCCTCGGCGGCGAGGGCGGCGGCCCCCTCGTGCCTGGTGTCGACGACGCGGAGCCCGGCCGGCCGGGTGGCGTCGAGGGCGGGCATGATGTGCCCGCCGCCGAGGCCGAAGACGGTGTGGACGCCGGCGCCGCGGATGGCCTCGGCGAGAAGCCGGCCGCCACGCTGTTGCTGGATCGCTTCTGTCATCCCAGGGCCAGCGTAACGCCCGGCTCAGGGCAGGCGGCGGGCTCCCGTCAGGGCGTGGTAGGCGCGCGCCTCGGCCTCGTCGCGGGTGAGCACCAGGAAGGCCAGCGCCGATCGCTCGCCGCCCGGCTCCAGCCTTGGCTCCAGGGTCGCGGCGGCGTGGGCGCCGAGCTCGCCCCAGTCGAGGCCGACCACGGTCGCCTCGGCCCCACGGATGAGGTCCGCCCGCCAGCCCCGGTCCCGGCCGGCCAGGCTCACCCAGTCGCCGCCGGGCACCGAGATCGTCCGCTGCCGGCGGAGCAGGCGGGTGGGGGCCGCGTCCGTGGCCAGCTCGACGCCCTCCACCGTTCCCCCGGGCTGGAGAAACGCGGGCAGGGCCGCCGAGGCTCGGAGCCAGGCCGTGGTCCGGTTGCGAAGACCCAGGCGCAGCGCGAGCAGCGGACAGCCGGGCAGGGTCAGGTAGCTGGCCCAGAGGGTGAGCCCGCGCAGGTTGTGGGCGTCGAGGTCGGCCTCCACCCGGAGGCCGCGCCAGCGCCGGCCCCCGGCACCGGCCTCCTCGTCCTCTCGGGCCTCGAACCGGACGCCGATGGGGCGGGCGTCGGGGAGCGACCCGATCCCCGGACCGTACACGTTCGGTCCGATGCCGCCGTACCAGGGCCGCATCCAGCCGAACTCGCGGGGCTCGGGGTGGGCGCTGAGCACGTGCTCGGTGCCGTCGGCGGTGGTGAGCGAGACGACGGTGCCGCGGAAGCCGGGAACGACGGCCAGGCGGAGAGCGCCGTTGTCGACGGTGAGCCGCTCCCCCTCATCCTCGATCCTGACCTCGCCGCCGGCGCCCAGGTCGATGGCGGCGCCGGAGAACACCTCGAGGTCGGTGTCCGAGGTCCGCAGCCGGGCGCGGACCTCCGCCGCTCGGGCGGCGGACGGATCGCGGGAGACCACCACCCGAACCGTGCCCGGCCGGCCGGACCGGACGCCCTCGACCGCGGACTCGGCCGGTGTCACCCGCCAGCCGGGCGGGGGCTCCCAGCGCAGCGTCCCGCTCTGCCCGGCGGCGCGCGCCGTCTCCAGGACCAAGTCGCCCTCGCGCCCTGGGATCAGCAGGGACGGGAGGGGATCGGAGCGGAGCCGGGTCAGAGGCCTCGACTCCGGCGGCGCCACCGGGGCGTCGGGCTGGACCAGGCGGCGCCACCAGGCGCGGACGGTCTCCCAGCCTCCGCCGCCGGCATAGACGTAGCTGGGGGCAAGGGCGTGGACCTCGCCGGGGCGGAGGTCGTCCGCGCCCTGCTCGATGCGCATCAGGCCCCAGGGGCGGAGCGAGCGGGCATCGGACCAGATCGCGCCGACGACGAGGTCGCCGACCTCGCGGGCGGCCCAGCCCTCGGCATAGCGGTCCGGCCGCCACTCCTCCTCACTCTCCCAGTCGGGGAAGTCGATCTCCCCAGTCCGGATCAGGCCCTCGACCAGGGGCAGCACCAGCGACGTCCTGCCCTGCGGGGAAGGGGCCTCGTCAGCGGCCCAGATCACGGTCGAGACGCCGACCCGGCGCGGGGCGCCGTCGAGCACCTGGAGCCAGCTCCGCATCGAGAGCAGGCCCTCCGGCGTCAGCGCCAGCTCGTGCTCGGCCGAGATCTGGGGATGCTCGGGGACGGGCCCGGTGAGGCGGACGGCGACGCCGCCGCCCTCCTGGGCCTCGACCCGGGCCTCGTGGCGAACGCGGGCCTGGGCCATCCAGGTGAAGGGCGGTCCGACGGTGATGCCGCCGCCGCCGAGGACGCGATCGCCGTCCGCCTCGCGGAGCTGGTAGCCGCCGCCGTGGAGCTGGATGACGAGACGGAGGCGGGCGGTCTCCAGCCTGACCTCGCGGGCGAGGCGGGGGTGCCCCTCGTCCTCGACCCAGCGCTCGTCCTCGATCGCCACGACCCGGCCGGGGGCGGGCGCCGGCAGCGGCAGCCGCAGCGGGACCAGGGCCAGACGCTCATCGCCGGCCGCGATCCAGCCGGCCAGCTCCAGCACGTGGGCTCCGGGCTCGGGCGCCTCGACCTCGAACTCGGCGCCGGCGTAGCTGTCGGCCTCGAGGTCGACGTCGATCGGGTCGACCGCCATCCGCAGGCCGCCGCTGGGCGCCGGCACCAGGTGCGCCGTGGCCGGGACCTCGAGGTGGTTGCGCAGCTCGAGCCGGATCCGGGCGGGCCGGCCGGGGGCGATGGCGGTGCGGCCGCCGGACAGAGCGATCTCCACCGGCTGCTCGACCAGCACCCCGGTCCGCAGGTGGATGGGGATCCCGTCGAGTACGACCAGGGTCTCGACGACGGGCTGCGGCCGGCCGGGGCCGGGCGGCCGGTAGTCGGCGTCGGCGGTCAGGTCGGTCCCGCACTCGAAGCGATCGGCGACGGTCTCCGTCCGCTCCTCACGCAGGCGCAGCCCCTCCCCGGCCGAGGCGACCAGGGTCATCGCCACCGGCTCCCCGGTCAGATTCTCCACCCGCCACCGGACCTGGCGGGCCTGGCCCAGGAAGAGGTGGCGATCGGAGACCTCGCAGGAGACCCGCCAGCGCTCGGTCTCGAGCGCGGTCAGCCCGCGGCTGGTGGCGTCGATCGTGGCCCTGACCAGGCGCGAGCCGTGGCGGAACTCGCAGGGGTACACCCACATGCCGCCCTGCTCGTTCAGGTCCTCCTCGACGGAGAGGTCCCTGACCATGCTCCGGTACCAGTCCGCCTCCTTCCAGAAGTCGGCGAGGGCGGGCGTCCGCAATAGCAGGGGCAGGTAGTTCTCCATGTGCACCTGCGAATCCGGCACCCACCAGTAGCCGCTCTTCTTGTAGAGCGGGACCGCCAGCATGTTGCCCTCCCAGGTGTGGAGGTCGATCCGCTCGTAGCCGAGCTCGACGCTGCGGTCCAGCGCGGCCCTGAGCAGATCCCGCCCGTGCCCCCGGCCCCGGAAGCGGCTGGAGGAGTTGAGCAGGCCGACGTAGCCGGCGGTGCCCGCCTCCTCGGGGTACTCGTACAGCGAGCAGTACCCGGCGACGGCGCCGTCCTCCCAGGACAGGAAGGTGGCCACGGTGTGGTTCTCCTCCTCCCTCCTGCGGATGTCGGCCGCGGTCCTGGGGACGTTGACGAAGCCGCCCGGCCACCCGTCGTTGCTGTCGTTCGTCATCTGGGCGACGGCGGCGGCGTCCTCCGGCCGGAACTCGGTGATGCGGCGCACCAACCGTATTCTGGCCGACGCCAGCGGCCATCGCCACCCGATCCGGCGCCCCCGGCGGGACGCGTCAGTCCCGGTAGCGGTCGATGATGTGGTCCTCCCGCGCCCGCTCGCCCCGGTACAGGCGGCACTCCTCGAAGCGATGGACACAGATCGGCGGGGCGTCGTGCAGGGCCACCTTCACCTTGGAGCGGCCGTCGACATGGCAGTCGTAGTGGTAGACACGGAGCGGCCCCCGATGATCCTTGATCAGCTCCTCCAGGTAGGGGCAGGACATCCGCCCAGCCTACCGCCACGCCAACGCCGTGACCTGTGCGCGGCGCCGGATCCGGCACCGCGCACGACGAACGGCGCTTCAGTCGCGGATCAGCCCACGACCGGCATGTCGTGGCAGCCGCCGGTGGCCATGATCCCGTTGATGTCGGTGGCGACGGCCGCCGGCCTCGTCAGGTGGCTCTGGCTCGAGGCGGCGCTGGCCGTGGTGCTGCTGACCGGCCCGAGCAGGGCGAGGGCCGTGATCGCGGCGACGGCGAGTACTCCGACGCGCTTTCTCCTGGGCAATTCGACGCTCCTCTGTCACGGACGACCCAACGGTGGCTCACGGATGACGCAAGCCCCTTGCACGTAGAAGCACCGTTCACGCTACGTTTGCGGCGGGACCATGTCAAGCCGGAGCGCGGCCACCGGTTGGCGGCCCCGCGCGGCCACCGCATACTGAGCGTCGTGGCCGCCGTCACCGGTGCCTCCACCGGCGTGCAGACCCCGTCGCCGGTGCCCGTCGCGAGGGGCGGCGAGCGGCTGCCGTGAGCTCCGAGACGCCCCGGCTCTCGACGCCGCGCCTGCTCGTCCTCAACGCCCTCTGGTTCGGATCCAGCTTCCAGAGCGCGGCGCTGCTGCCGGTGGTGATCCCGGCCCAGGTGCTGCTGATGATCGCCCCGGGGCAGCTCGGCAGCTCGGACCAGGCCGTCTACCTGGGCCGGCTGGGCGCCGCCGCGGCGCTGGTGGCGATGATCAGCCAGCCCCTGGTCGGCCGGCTCTCCGACCGCCTGCCGACGCGGCTGGGCCGCCGGCGACCCTGGATCCTGGCCGGGACGATCGCCGCCATCGGCGCCACCCTGCTCCTGGTCGTGCTCCGCTCCCCCATCTGGTACGCGCTCGCCTTCCTCGGCCTTCAGCTCGGCCAGAGCCTGGCCGTCGCCGCCTACCAGGCCCTCCTCCCCGACATCGTCCCCCGCAGCCAGCGGGGGCTGGCCTCGGGCTACCTCGGCGTGATGCAGATCCTCGGCTACGCCGCCAGCCTGGGTCTGGCCATGCTCCTGCTCGGATCGGTCACCGGTGCCGACCGCGGCGCCATCGTCTCCGGGGCCTCGCGCTACCTGATCGCAAGCGTCGCCGTCGTCGCCGTGTTCGGCCTGATCACCATCCTCGGCGTCCGCGAGCGGGGCGGCGTCCCACCGCCCGCGCCGGTGCCGCTGCGCCGGCAGCTGACCTCCTTTCTGGAGCCGTGGCGGCACCGCAACTACTCCTGGGTCTTCGCCGCCAGGACGCTGGTGATGTGCGGCTTCCAGCTCTTCCTCGCCTTCATCGAGTACTACTTCGCCCGGGTCGTGCATGCCACCGACTTCGTCGCCGCCACCGCTCAGGTGGCGCTGGTCGCCCTGGCCGTCGCCGTCGTCGGCGCCGTCGTCCTGGGCCTGATCTCGGACCGGACCCGCCGGGTGCCGCTGGCCCTGGCCGCGACGGTGGTCATGGCCCTCGCCGCCGGCCTCTTCCTGGTCCCCGGCGCCGGCCGCTGGCTCTGGCTGCTGGGCGGGCTCTTCGGACTCGGCTACGGCGCCTACATGAGCGTCGACTGGGCCCTCGCCGTCGACGCTCTGCCGTCGTCCGGGGCCGCCGGCCAGGACCTGGGCCTGTTCAGCCTGGCCAGCACCCTGCCCGGCCTCGTCGCGCCGGCGCTGGGCAGCGTCGTGATCGCCGCCTTCGCCGCCGCCGGCGACACCAACCTCGGCTACCGGGCCGTCTTCGCCGTCGCCCTCCTCTTCTTCCTCGCCGGCGCCGGCGCCGTGCTCGGGATCAGGGAGTCGCCGCGGCTACCGAGCCCTCCCGCCTGAGCCGCCGCCGCGGGGCGGTCTGGAGGAGGCGGCCCTCTGGCGGCCACGATCGGGCAGGCGGGCGACGAAGCGCCGCACGACGTTGACGAGGGTCAGCGCCCCGATCAACACCCCCACCGCCTCGGCGGCCGGGAGGAAGTTGAGGACGGCGATGAAGGCGATGATGCCGGCGGGCAGCGCGAAGGCGCCCACGACCAGCGCCTGCTGCTCGCGCCGGCTCGGCTCGGTCCGGAGCATGCGCCGGAACTGGACATAGACGCGGATGAGGGTGAAGGCGACACCCACCGCGGCCAGGTTCCCGCAGTAGACCTGGACGGCGACGTTGGCGTCCGTGTAGCGGGCGAAGACCCCGGTCGTGAAGGGCACCGCGCAGACCAGGAAGAGCAGAAGCAGGTTGAGCCAGAGCAGGGGCACGTCGGCACGGATCACGCCCCTGAACAGCTGGTGATGACGGACCCAGTAGAGCCCGGCGACGAAGAAGCTGATGGTGAAGGCCAGGAGCCGTGGATAGAGCTTGAGCAGGGCGTCGGCCAGATCGGCGTCGGCGGCCGCCTGGGTCAGGACCGGGACCGGGATGTCCAGGATGAGCAGCGTGACGGCGATGGCGAAGACGCCGTCCGAGAAGGAGAGCAGCCTGCCGATGCTGTAGGCGTTCTCCGGCGTCTCCCCCACCGGGCGCTCCTCGTCCTCGCTGAAGGTGGCGGTCTCGCCTTCATCGCCCATGTGCCGCCTGACGGTACTGCACGGAGCGAGGTCGGAGAGCCCGACCGCCGCTCAGACCGTGGCGGCGATCCGTTCCAGGCCGCAGAGCCGGCACTCACCCCTGGCGTGGGCCTCGTACTCGACGCGGAAGCGGCTCATGGTGGAGGCGATGACGGCTCCCGCCGAGTCGCCGAGGACGCAGAGGCAGCGGCCGTTCTGAAGGCCGGCCTGGATCCGGTCCAGCATCGCCAGGTGCCCGCGATCGCCCCATCCTCCGGCGAGGGCATCGTAGGTCCGGACCGCCCAGTTGCCGCCGACCCGGCAGGGGGTGCACTTGCCGCAGGATTCGCGCGCGTAGAACTCGACCAGACGGCGGGCGGCGGCGACCACGCAGTGGCCGTCGTCGAGCACGATGACTCCGCCCGAGCCTCCAGACGTCCCGGCCGAGCGGAGCGACTCCAGGTCGCTGCCCAGGTCGAGATGCTCGGGCATGAGGATCGGGAAGGACGATCCGCCCGGCCACCAGCACTTGACCTCGTGCCCGGGCAGCGGGCCGCCGGCCAGGTCCTCGACCAGGTGCCGGAAGGGCGTGCCCAGCTCCATCTCGTAGTTGCCCGGCCTCCGGACGCAGCCGCTGACGGTGAAGAGGCGGGTTCCGGGCGAGGAGGGGCTGCCGATGGCGGCGTAGGCGGCGGCGCCGCTGGTCAGGATCCAGGGGGCGGTGGCGAAGGTCTCGACGTTGCTGACCAGCGTCGGCTGACCGAACAGGCCCTGGCTCGCCGGGAACGGCGGCTTCGGCCGGGGCTGGCCGCGCTTCCCCTCGATCGACTCCAGCAGGGCGGTCTCCTCGCCGCAGATGTAGGCGCCGTGGCCGCGGAGGATGCGTACCTCGAGGGCGTGCGCGGAGCCCAGCGGGGCGGGACCGAGGTGACCCGCCGCCTCCAGCTCGGCCACCGCCGCCTCCAGCCGCCGCCGGGGCCGGTCGTACTCGCCGCGGATGTAGATCCAGATCTGGTGGGCTCCGATCGCGTAGGCCGCGATCATCGCTCCCTCCAGGACCATGTGCGGTGAGTTCTCCATCAGATAGCGGTCCTTGGAGCAGCCCGGCTCGGACTCGTCGGCGTTGACGACCAGATAGGTCGGGCCGGGCCGGTCGCGGGCGATCAGGCCCCACTTGGTGCCGGCCGGGAAGCCCGAGCTGCGGCCGCGGAGCCCCGACGCGGCGATCTCGTCGACGACCTCGCGCGGCGTCATCTCGCGCAGCGCCCGGCGCAGGCCGGCGAAGCCGCCGTGCTCCTCGTAGACGCCGAGGCGCTCCAGGCCCGGAGTGCCGAAATCCCGGGTCAGTACCCGGCGTCCATCACCGGTCGAATCGATCAACGGCCCACCTCCACCTCGATCCTACCGCCGGTGCCGGAAGGTGAGCACGGCGCGTCAGCCGGCGGTGCCCGGCTCCTCGGACATCGGGTCGGCGCGGAAGACGACCATCCTGTCGGCGGCGGCGGCGAAGGCATCGGGGTCGACCGAGGCGACGATGCCGAGGCGGACGAACATGCTCGCGCCGTGGGGCACCCGGGCGGGGAACTCACGAAGGATGGCGCCCCGCTCGCGAAGCGGGATCTCGACCAGGCCGAAGCGGGCATGACGCCGGCCGCGGGCCAGGATCCCCCAGCCCGAGGCCCGTGCGTTGCGGACCCACTCGACGTGACCCATGCTGCAGATGTAGAGGCGGCCGTCGACCTTGAAGGGCGAGACCGGGGTGGTGCGCATCTTGCCGCTCTTGCGGCCGGGCACCGTGAGCAGCCGCATCGTGCCCAGGACCAGGCCCATGCGCCCCAGGGTCGTGATGACCGGGTTGGCGTACCGGACGAACCGGGGGATCCGCGGGCCGATGCTCGGCTGCGCGCTCATCTCTGTTCTCCTTGAGGGGCTTCGGGCGGGGGGCCGACCAGGCCACGCCCCCGCTCTCGATCTCGTCGGCGATGCGCACCACCCAGTCTCGCTCGGCGCGCCACATCGCGCGCTGGTATTCGCACTCCAGGACGACGACCCGCGGTCGCGGCGGCCGCCCCTCGACCCCGGCCAGCGTCGCGTCCAGCGATTCCGCCCTCCGGCGGAGCAGGCCGACCGCCTCGTCGGCGGGGAGATGGAGGACATGGGCCGGGGCGGCGGGAAACCGGGGATACTCGTTGACCGGATCGCCCAGCATCCCCCGCAGGAGGCTGGTCAGGGTCGCCGTCCCCGCCTCGGTGAGGCGTGTACACCGTCCGCTCCGGACGGGCGCGCTCCCGCTGGGCGGGCTCGACGAGGCCCTCCCGCTCCCGGCGGCGGATGGCGTCGTAGAGCGAGCCGCCGCGGAGGCGGACCAGGTCCATGACCCCCCTCGCCCGGTGCAGCATCCGCATCTCGTAGGGGTGGCGGGGATGCTCGCGAGCAGGGGGAGCCCGGCGACGGTGAGCCCGGGGTTGACGGAATCACCGGTCGACGTAGATTGGTCGATCCCGACCAAAGCGCCAGCCCCGCGGATCGTCAACGTCCCACCTCTCTTCACCGCCTCTTAGCCCTGGGCGATCGTCCCGTTCGCCTGGGACACGGCAGCGTGGGGTCCGTGACAACCATGTCAGAACACCCGTCGCGCTCGATGGGCCCCGGCCGGTCGCCGCTCCGGGGCCTGCTGCGCGGCCTCGCCCTGACCGCCCTGGCCGCCGTCCTCGCCGCCTGCGGCGGCAACGCCGGCGGCACCACGCCCACCGCCAGCACCTCCAAGAAGGTGACCGTCACCCTCAGCACGGACCTCACCGATCCCATCCCCGGGACCAACATGCTGCCCTGGCAGGGGGTCTGGATCCCCGCCTTCGAGAAGGCCCACCCCAACATCACGGTCAAGGTCGTCGGCGGCTCCAGCGGCAGCACCGACCAGGCCCTCTACGACCGGGTCGTCGCCGCCGAGCAGGCCCACCAGGCGCCGCCCGTGGACATCACCGACGCCAGCATCCTGCCCCAGCTGGCCGAGGCCCACGAGGGACTGAAGCTGAGCTCGTCCGAGATCCCGCGCATGAAGGAGGTCGACCCCGCCCTGGTCAGCCAGGACCAGAGCGAGGCCATGCCCTACCGCGGCTCCTCGGTCGTCCTCGCCTACAACACCCAGTACGTCCACACCCCGCCGAGGACCCTCTCCGGCCTGATCAGCTGGATCAAGGGCCACCCGGGCAAGTTCTCCTACAACTCGCCGAGCACCGGCGGCTCCGGGCAGGGATTCGTCCAGGCCGTCGTCGACCAGTACGTCCCCCACAGTGACGCGGCCACGCTGGAGACCGGCTACCAGCCCTCGGTCGAGTCCTCCTGGCAGCGCGGGCTGAACGAGCTCCACTCCCTGGACGGCGACATCTACCAGAACGGCCACTACCTGAGCTGCAACGACCAGACGCTGCAGCTGCTCGGCAACGGGGCGATCTGGATGGCCCCGGTCTGGTCGGACGGTGCCAGCGCCGCCAAGGCCAGCGGCCTCCTCCCCTCCAGCGTCCACTTCGCCACCGTCACCCCGGCCTTCCCCGGCGGACCCGCCGACCTGATGGTGCTGAAGGGCACGCCCGACCGCCAGGCCGCCTTCACCCTCCTCAACTGGATGCTCTCGCCCACCGCGCAGCAGCTGGTCGCCAAGTACATGCAGGGCTACCCGGGCACCGAGTGGCGCTACGCGCCGGCCAGCGTCCGCAAGGAGTTCAAGGGCATCGAGAGCAACTACGCCCCGTTCTGGTCGGCCAAGTTCACCGCCGACCTCAACGCCAAGTGGCAGTCGGCGGTCCCGCAGAGTTGAGCGCGGCCGACGCCGGCGGGGCGCTCCGCGTCGCGGCGGGCAGGGTCCGGACCTGGTCCGGCCGCCCGCCGGCCCGGGCGCTCGCCTTCCTCGCCGGCATGCTGCCGGTGGCGGTGGCGGCCGTCTTCGTCGGGTTGCCGATCCTTCTCTCCGCCCTCTACACGCTGGGCGACACCGGCGGCCCCAACGCCACCGTGGCCGAGGTCGCCCAGCACCAGGTGGTGGCCGCGGCCGGTCTCACCCTGACCGGCTACCAGCGCCTCTTCGCCACCCCCGGCTTCGGACACGACCTCTGGGTGACGGCCTGGATCACCGTCCTCTCGACCGTGATCCTGCTCGCCCTGGCCTGGGTCCTCAGCCTCTACCTCCGCTTCTCCCGAGGGCGGGTCCGCGCCGTCGTCTCCACCCTCTACACCGTGCCCATGTTCGTGCCCGTGGTCATCGCCTCCTACGCCCTGGTCTCCTTCTGGGAGACCAACGGCAAGCTGGCCGCGCTCCTCCACGCGATCGGCATCGGTGACGCCTGGCTGCCCGGCTTCACCTCGGGCGGGGTCGTCCTCGGCCTGGTCTGGACCAACCTCCCCTTCGCCGTGATCATGATCGGCTCCGGCCTGCAGGCCGTGCCCGACGCCCTGATCGAGGCCGCCCGGGACGTCGGCGCCCGGCCCTGGCGGGTGCTGCTCTCGGTCCTCGTCCCGCTCAACCGCCTGCCTAGCATCATCGTCCTCACCTTCACCGCCACCGGCTCCCTGGGCAGCTACACCGTCCCCTACCTGATGGGCCCCAATGCGCCGCAGATGCTGGGGGTGGCCATGACCAGCGCCTTCCAGGACTACCAGGAGCCGCAGCAGGCGGAGAGCATGGCGATGCTCGTCTTCCTCGCCGCCGCCGGCCTCAGCTTCCTCTACGTCCGGGCCAACCGGCGCGAGCTGCGCCGCATGGCGGGCAAGCGGTGAGCTCCCTCGGCGCCCGCCCGGCGCTGACCCGCCTGCCCGCCCGCGCCGGTGGCGCCGTCCTCATCGCGCTGCTCGGCGCCTTCATCCTCGGCCCGCTGCTGACGCTGGTCCTCTGGGCCTTCACGCAGGAGTGGTTCTATCCCAGCCTCCTGCCCCAGAGCCTGACCCTGGACTGGTGGCCGCGTGTCCTCCAGGGCACCGAGCTGGGCAGCGCCGTCGGCTGGAGCTTCGTCTTCGCTCCCACGGTGACCCTGGTCTCGGCCGCCGTCTGCCTGCCCGCCGCCTACGCCTACGCCCGGTTCGAGTTCCCCGGCAAGCGCTGGATGATGATGGGCCTGTTCGCGACCAACGCCTTCCCCAAGATGGGCGTCTACATCGCCATGGCCGGGATCATGTACGCCCTCCACCTGATGGGGACGTTCGCCGGCGTGGTCGTGGTTCAGCTGCTCAACACCCTGGTCGTCATGACCTGGATCCCCGCCGCCGCCTTCGCCTCGGTCCCGCCCTCCCTCGAGGAGGCGGCCAGGGACGCCGGCGCCGGCCCGATCCGGACCTTCCTCCGCATCACCCTGCCCCTGGCCAGCCCCGGCATCCTGGTCGCCCTGATCCTCTCCTTCCTGGCCTCGCTGGACGAGGCCCAGGGGACCCTGATCGTCGGCCTGCCCCGCTACGTGACCATGCCCGTGGAGATGTACACCCTGGTTTCCAACTACCCCGGACCCGCGACCGCCGTCTTCGCCATCCTCCTCACCATCCCCTCGCTGGTGCTGCTGGCCCTGGTCCGGCGGCACGTCTTCTCCAGCACCCTGGCCCAGGGATACCGGCTTCGATGAGACACCCTTTGTCAACCAGGAACGTTAGTTCCGGGGTTGGCGATGACTCATGCGGCCCGTCCGAGGGCGCGATTCCGGTTGGCGACGTGGAGGGCCTCGTCGTAGAGGACGGCCCTGCTCAGGCAGTGCCAGAGCACCTCGATCCAGCGGTTGCCGAGCGCTCGGAGCGCAGTCTGGTGGCCCTTGTGGCGGGCTCGT
>DATAXV010000215.1:0-35149 GCA_036272915.1 Candidatus Dormiibacterota bacterium | reverse complement strand
TGGGACATCTCATCTCGAGGCGAGTTTCGCGCTTAGATGCTTTCAGCGCTTATCTCTTCCGCAGGTCGCCAACCAGCCATGCTCCTGGCGGAACAACTGGCACACGAGAGCTGCGTCCGTCCCGGTCCTCTCGTACTAGGGTCAACCCTCTTCAAGTCTCCTGCGCCCACGGCGGATAAGGACCGAACTGTCTTACGACGTTCTAAACCCAGCTCGCGTGCCGCTTTAATGGGCGAACAGCCCAACCCTTGGGAACGACTCCGCCCCCAGGATGCGACGAGCCGACATCGAGGTGCCAAACCGGGCCGTCGATGTGAACTCTTGGGCCCGATAAGCCTGTTATCCCCGGGGTAACTTTTATCCGTTGAGTGACGGCCATTCCACACTGAGCCGTCAGATCACTATGCCCGACTTTCGTCTCTGCTCGACCTGTTTGTCTCGCAGTCAAGCTCCCTTATGCCATTGCACTCTTCGCCTGATTTCCATCCAGGCTGAGGGAACCTTTGGGCGCCTCCGTTACCTTTTGGGAGGCGACCGCCCCAGTCAAACTACCCACCAGACACTGTCCGAAGGCCTGATTCAAGGTCTTCGTTAGGACTAAAACTTAACGAGGCTGGTATTCCAAGGTTGGCTCCACCCAGGCTGGCGCCTGAGCTTCAAAGCCTCCCAGCTATCCTCTACACGTTAGGCCCCAGTCCAATGCCAAGCTGTAGTAAAGCTCCACGGGGTCTTTCTGTCCTGCCGCGGGTAACCTGCATCTTCACAGGTAGTGCAGTTTCGCCGAGTCTCTGGCCGAGACAGCGCCCAACTCGTTGCGCCATTCGTGCGGGTCGGAACTTACCCGACAAGGAATTTCGCTACCTTAGGACCGTTATAGTTACGGCCGCCGTTTACCGGGGCTTCAGTTCAAGGCTCTCACCTCTCCCCTTAACCTTCCGGCACCGGGCAGGCGTCAGCCCCTATACGTCCCCTTTCGGGTTCGCAGAGACCTGTGTTTTTAGTAAACAGTCGGTTGGGCCTCTTAGCTGCGACCTCGATTGCTTCACGGGCGAGCCGTTACACAATCGTAGGCACCCCTTCTCCCGAAGTTACGGGGCTATTTTGCCGAGTTCCTTAGCCAGAGTTCTCTCGATCGCCTTGGTATCCTCTACCCGTCTACCAGCGTCGGTTTGCGGTACGGACGCCTGCGTTCTCCCTAGAGGCTTTTCTCGGAAGCTTGGGATCAGCCACTACTATCCCCGAAGGGATATCCCGCCAATCCTCAGGAATATTCCGACGGATTTGCCTATCGGAACTCCCTACGATCAGCGCCGGACACATCCGGTCGTCCGGTTGGCCTACCCTCCTTCGTCCCCCCATCGGTAATGCAGCCCGAAGCTGCAGGAACGCGAGGCGGCGCTGGAATGTGTACCAGCTGTCCATCGCCTACGCCTTTCGGCCTCGGCTTAGGCCCGGCTAACCCTGGGACGATTAACGTTGCCCAGGAAACCTCAGACTTACGGCGGACAGGTTTCTCACCTGTCTTTACGCTACTCGTGCCGGCATTCGCACTCGTGTACGCTCCACGCGGGCTTACGCTCACGCTTCCCTGCGTGCACGACGCTCGCCTACCAACGCCACCGTACGGTGACGCTCCATGGCTTCGGTACGATACTTGAGCCCCGATCATTTTCGGCGCCGCCCCACTCGACCAGTGAGCTATTACGCACTCTTTCAAGGGTGGCTGCTTCTAAGCCAACCTCCTGGCTGTCTCTGCGGGACGACCTCCTTTGCCACTTAGCATCGATTTAGGGACCTTAGCCGATGGTCTGGGCTGTTTCCCTCTCGACAATGGAGCTTAGCCCCCACTGTCTCACTGCTGCCGTATGACCTGCCGCCATTCGGAGTTTGATTGGGTTTGGTAACGGGGTAACCGCCCCTAGCCCATTCAGTGCTCTACCTGCGACAGCCCACGACAACGCTGCCCCTAAAGGCATTTCGGCGAGAACCAGCTATATCCGAGCTCGATTGGCATTTCACCGCTACCCACAGTTCATCCGCTCAGTTTGTAACCTAAGTCGGTTCGGGCCTCCACGACGTTTTACCGTCGCTTCACCCTGACCATGGGTAGGTCGCTCGGTTTCGGGTCTACTGCCTGCGACTTCAACCCCTTGCGGGGCTACGCCCTATTCAGACTCGCTTTCGCTATGGCTCCGGGTGTAAACCCCTTAACCTCGCCACAAACAGTAACTCGCCGGCTCATTCTACAAAAGGCACGCCATCAACCCATATAGATGCGCAAGCGCTTCCATATCTTGGTCTTTGACGGTTCGTAGGTTCACGGTTTCAGGTTCTTTTGACTCCCCTCCAGGGGTTCTTTTCACCTTTCCCTCACGGTACTCTGCTCTATCGGTCACCAAGCGTATTTAGCCTTGCGCTGTGGTCAGCGCAGATTCACCCATGATTTCTCGTGTCCCGGGCTACTCGGGATGACGCTAAGGAGTCCGGTCGGCTTTCGCCTACAGGGCTGTTACCTGCTATGGCTCGGCTTTCCATCGCGATTCGGCTAACCGCCGGTTTTGTAACTCCTCGCCGGATCAACAGCTCCGGCCAAGCGGTCCCACAACCCCGCGTACGCAACGGCTGTCGCCTTGGCACGCACACGGTTTAGGCTGTTCCCCGTTCGCTCGCCGCTACTAAGGGAATATCTCTTCCTCCGGGTACTCAGATGTTTCCGTTCCCCGGGTTGCCTCTATCCGGCCTATGTGTTCAACCGGAAGTACCTGGTGATTCATCCAGGTGGGTTGCCCCATTCGGAGACCCTCGGATCAGCTTGCTTCCAGCTCCCCGAGGCATTTCGCAGGTAGCCGCGTCCTTCTTCGGCGCTTGGTGCCTAGGCATCCCCCGTGAACCCTTAGTAGCTTGTCCACCTACGTCCACTCTTCAGCTGTTGAAGACTTCGGTACTAGGATCCAGGACATTTTGCCTTCGGCGAAAATCGATTCTCTCGATTGACTTTTCGACCTATTCGGTTATCAATGTGCTGGTGGAGATGAGCGGGCTCGAACCGCTGACCCCCTGCTTGCAAAGCAGGTGCTCTCCCAGCTGAGCTACATCCCCGATCTTCGTGATTCGAACTCGATCACGAAGGAGAAGAACGGTGCGCATTCCGCGCACCTCCCTCCGCACGCGAGAGGAACTCTCGCGGGAGGTCGAGCTCAGACCTTGAACGGCCTGAAGAGTGGGAAAGGCAAGGCTGCGACCTTGGGACCATTTTTTTATGCACTCATTTGCACGGCCTGTTCACCGTGCAAAACTGAGCGGATTTCCACCGCGCACTGAGTCGCCTACCGCGCCACGCCGGCGCGACCCGCCAACCTCCGATCACTACTCTTCGATACCTGGCGCCTAGGAGCGACAGCTCCCGATCAGCTACCAAGTACGTACTCTTTGTGATCTTTAGAGGGCGGTTACTGCAGGCTCTGACTTGACGAAGCCTCCAGGGCCGGACTAGGTCCGACCCACCACCAACAAGAATCACTTGCGTGAATCTGTGGTGCCCGCTGATCAAGCGGTTCGGATGGACTCCTTAAAGGAGGTGATCCAGCCACACCTTCCGGTACGGCTACCTTGTTACGACTTCACCCCCCTCACCGGGCACTCCTTCGGCACCTCCGTCCCTTGCGGGTTCGGCCAGCGACTTCGGGAGCACCAGACTCGGGTGATGTGACGGGCGGTGAGTGCAAGGCCCGGGAACGTATTCACCGCCGTATGCTGACCGGCGGTTACTAGCAACTCCAGCTTCATGCAGGCGAGTTGCAGCCTGCAATCCGAACTGAGACTGGCTTTAAGGGATTGCCTTCACGTCGCCGTGTCGGAACCCGTTGTACCAGCCATTGTAGCGTGTTTGTAGCCCTGGGCATAAAGGGCATGCGGACCTGGCGTCATCCCCACCTTCCTCCAGGTTTCGCCTGGCAGTCTCCCTAGAACAATGCAACTAAGGACGAGGGTTGCGCTCGTTGCGGGACTTAACCCAACACCTCACGGCACGAGCTGACGACGGCCATGCACCACCTGTGCAACGGCCTCTTGCGAGGGGTCCCGGCTTTCACCGAGATTTCCGAAACATGTCAAGCCCAGGTAAGGTTCTTCGCGTGCCATCGAATTAAACAACACGCTCCGCTGCTTGTGCGGGCCCCCGCCTATTCCTTTGAGTTTTAATCTTGCGACCGTACTCCCCAGGCGGCGAACTTAATGCGTTAGCTTCGGCACTGATGAGGTCAATCTCACCAACACCTAGTTCGCAACGTTTACAGCGTGGACTACCCGGGTATCTAATCCGGTTCGCTCCCCACGCTTTCGCGTATCAGCGTCAGTTGCATGCCAGATGGCCGCCTTCGCCACTGGTGTTCCTCCAGATATCTACGCATTTCACCGCTACACCTGGAATTCCGCCATCCTCTCATGCACTCTAGCCAGGCCAGTTCGCGATGCAGTTCCCCGGTTAAGCCGAGGGATTTCACACCACGCTTGGCCAGCCGCCTACACGCGCTTTACGCCCAGTAAATCCGGGTAACGCTTGCCCCCTACGTGTTACCGCGGCTGCTGGCACGTAGTTAGCCGGGGCTTTCTTGGAGGGTACCGTCCGTTCTCTTCCCCTCCGACAGCGGTTTACATCCCTAGAGACTTCATCCCGCACGCGGCGTCGCAACGTAAGGCTTTCGCCCATTGCGTATGATTCCTTACTGCTGCCTCCCGTAGGAGTCGGGGCCGTGTCTCAGTCCCCGTGTGGCTGCTCATCCTCTCAGACCAGCTACCCGTCATTGCCTTGGTAGGCCGTTACCCCACCAACAAGCTGATAGGCCGCGGGCCCATCCCATCGCGCCTTGCGGCTTTCTTCATCGGCGATGCCACCGATGACGACATACGGCATTAGACCCAGTTTCCCGGGCTTATTCCCTACGATGGGGCAGGTTGCCCACGTGTTACTCACCCGTTTGCCGCTAGGAACTCTTCTACCTTGCGGAAGAAGAGCCCTCGCTCGACTTGCATGTATAAGGCGCGCCGCCAGCGTTCACCCTGAGCCAGGATCAAACTCTCCGTCCAAAGCGAGGACCCAAGGCATTACAGCCCTGAGTCTCAAAGACTCTTTAGAGCCTTTCCCACTCTTCAGTTGTCAAGGTACTGAGCGCGACTCCGGCCTCCCCTCCTCTTACCAGGCAGCCCAGGAACATTCCGGGGTGACCGTCAGGAAGGGCGCGCAAGGCCTTTGTGGTCGGAGCGCATCGGCGATTCTACCGCCAAGCCCGCAGAGTATGCAACCCCTTGGGCATCTTCATTTTTCGGCTCGGCCCGCCGGTGGATCCAGCGTTTCCGGATCGCTTCCGGGGCCCGCGGCCGGAAGGGGATTGTATACCGCCGGACCTGCCCGTTGCGGGGTCCGGAGAAAAAGTTGGCGATTTTCTTTTCAGAAGGCGCGACGGCCGCTCAGGGCGCGCGCCAGTGTGAGTTCATCGGCGTACTCAAGGTCCCCACCCACGGGTAGGCCGTGAGCCGGCCTGCTGACCTGGACGCCGAGCGGCTCGAGCGCGTGATGGAGGTACACGGCGGTGGCTTCGCCCTCGATGTCGGCATCGGTGGCGATGATCACCTCCTGGACCTCCCCCTCCTTCACTCGCTGAAGCAGGTGTGGGATGCGGATGTCGTCGGGACCGACGCCGTCGATCGGGGAGATCACTCCGTGCAGTACGTGGTACAGCCCCAGGTATTCGCCGGTCCTCTCCACCGCGATCAGGTCGAGCGGCGTCTCAACGACGCAGATGATCGCCTCATCGCGACGGGCGGACAGGCAGATCGAGCAGCGATCCCCCTCCGCGATGTTGTGGCACCGCCGGCAGAATCCGATCCGCTCCTTGACGGCGCGAACCGAGGCGGCCAGCGCCTCAGCTCGCCGCGGCTCCTGCTGGAGAATGAAGAAGGCCAGGCGCTGCGCGGTCTTCGGTCCGACACCGGGCAGGCGCGAGAGCTCCTGGATGAGGTCCTCGAGCGGACCTGGTAGGGCAAGCGTGGCCAGCGATGCGGCCCTCCGTCAGATGAGCCCCGGGGGCAGGCCGAGACCCGCAGTGACCTGCTGCATGCGCTCGCTGGCCATTGCATCGGCACTGTCCATGGCCTCGTTGACCGCCGCCACAACCAGGTCCTGCAGCATGTCCACCTCGGACGCCGCCTCGGGGTCGATGGTGATCGAGATGAGATGCTTCTGGCCGTTCACCACGGCCTTCACGGCACCGCCACCAGCGCTGGCCTCTACCTGCTCGTTGGCGAGCTGCTCCTGCACCTTGGCCATCTGCGCCTGGACCTTCTGAACCTGCTGGAGCATCTTCATCTGCTTCATGTCCTGTTCTCCGTTTCCATGTGGGCGTGGCTTCCATGAACGCCGCTGACCACCCGACCCTCCAGCTTGCGCACGGCCTCCTGCACGACGGGATCCTCCTCGGGGGACAGTAGCCGGCGGCGCGGTTTGGGACCGGCAGACGCCGGCTGCAACCGGACGTCGACACTAGCTGCATCCCCCAACCACCGTCGAACTCTGGCTAGGACCTCAGGCAGGTGCTCCTGCGCAAGCTTGTGATGGAACGCATAGCGGAAGACCACCACCAGGTTGGTTCCGTCCTCCAGCGTCGCCTCGGCCTCTCGATAACAGGCCTTGGCTTTCGTGCTGAGGGATTGCACGACGTCCGCCCATTCGCGCCCTACATCCGCCACCTGACCACCGTGAGCGGCCGGTGCGGCCGGCCCGACATCCTCGTCGTCGCCGAGGTCTGGCGGCGGCCCATCGGGTAGCGGTATGAAGTCCGCGGCCGACGCGGCTGGAGCCGACGCGGCTGGAGCCGACGCGGCCGGAGCCGACGCGGCCGGAGCCGACGCGGCCGGAGCCGACGCGGCTGGAGCCGACGCGGCTGGAGCCGACGCAGCTGGAGCCGACGCAGCTGGAGCCGACGCAGCTGGAGCCGACGCAGCTGGAGCCGACGCAGCCGCAGCCGGGGGCGGCGCGGCACGAACGGGCAAGGGAGGCACCGATGCGTCCGCTCCCGGGATGCCCACCTCGACGGCGAGCTTCACCAGTGTGGCCTCGACCAGGAATCGGGGCTCCGCATGTCGGCGGACCTCACCGTCCAGGTGGAGGAGACCATCCAACACCGATGAGAGTCGCGATCGCGCGTCCACGTCCCTCTGATCGATGGCCGCGACCAGCCGATCCCGAGTCGACTCCATGAGCGCCCGAACGACCTGCCGGAGCTCCGCGCCGCCCGCGTACATGGAACTGGTCAGCTCCAACGCCTCGCCGGCACGGCCGGTGAGCACATGATCCAGGAGCTCCTCGATACGAGCTGGATCGGCCATACCCAGAAGCTCACGGGCCGAGTCCAGGGTGACCTCTCCACTTGACAGCGGAAGCAGCTGGTCGAGCAGGCTCTGAGCGTCTCGCATCGAGCCCTGAGCGACGTGCGCGACGAGGTGCAGCGCCTCGGTCTCGACCTGGAAGCCCTCCCGCTCGGCGATAAAGCGCAGCCGGGTCTCGATCTGATCGTCGTTGAATCGCCGGAAGACGAACTGCTGGCAGCGACCCAGGACGGTCGCCGGGATCTTGTTGGCGTCGGTCGTGCAGAGGACGAAGACAACGTGCTGTGGAGGCTCTTCCAACGTCTTGAGGAGGGCGTTGAAGGCCTCCTGCGTGAGCATGTGGGCCTCGTCGATGATGTAGATCTTCTTGACGCCCTGCGACGGCGCCAGGTGGACCTTCTCGCGAAGATCCCTGATCTCGTCGATCCCTCGGTTGCTGGCCGCATCGATCTCGATCAGGTCCAGTGCGGCTCCATCGGCGACGGCCTGGCACGACGGGCATTCGTTGCAGGGCTCCGCGGACCCCGGCTGCCGGTTGGGACAGTTCAAGGCCTTGGCCAGGAGCCGGGCCGTGGACGTCTTACCGGTCCCGCGCGTCCCCGAGAACAGGTAGGCATGAGCGACCCGGCCGGAGATGATCGCACCCTGCAGGGCACGGGAGGTCGCCTCCTGACCGACCAAGTCGCCGAAGGTCTGAGACCGGTACTTGCGGTAGAGCGCCTGGTAGTTCACCGACATGATGAAGTGACCGCGCACCCCTCTTCGATCGAAGCCACATCAGCAGCACCGGGGTTTCCAGCTCCGGCCCGGATGGCTGCGGCACCCTCGGGTTGCCTCCTTACCGCTGCTTCCTTCCGGACCTGACGGGGTTCGGAGACCCGAGCTGCGCAGGTCCCGGCCTTCAACACTTTTCACCTCGGCCAGATCCGATGAGCCCGACCTCGGTAGGGGAATTCGACCCGGCTATGGCGGATTGCCGGTACAGGGAACCGCCAGCTCCCCGTCTAGCGCGGCCAGCAAGAAGTCTACTGCCTGCGGACCGGGGTGCGTGGACTCCCAGCCCGGACCTCTGGGCGCCGATGTCGACTGCCTGACGGGGTCCGGACGCGAGCTGGTGACGATCGATCATTCGTTTCCCCAGCATAGGCCCGGAGGGATCCGGTCGCGACCTATCCGGCCCGCGTGGCGTCCCTGTTCGCCCAGGCCAGATTCAGCCAGCAGCCGAGGGTCGTCACGGGGATGACGATCTCTCCCACGATGTCGAACCAGGAGGCGTCGACACCCAACCCGCGGAACAGCGCGACGCCCCCGAGCACGAGGGCGATGACGGTCGTCGAGACCTGCCCCAGCGGGGTGTGGCGGAGCTGGACATGCCGGCGCATCAGCAGCAGGAGCACGCCGGCGACCGCGGGGAGCCCGTACCGGACGCCGACGGTGATCGCGAGCCAGCTGGGCAGGGCACCGCCAAGCACCAGCCCGACCGCGGCAGCGCCAAAGAAGAAGCCGTCCACCACCGGATCGAGTCCTCCCCCCAGCTGGGTCGGCCGCTCCAGACGCCGGGCGATCTGCCCGTCGATGAGGTCGGAGAAGCCAGCCAGGGCCACGGTCACGGCGAGGCCGCCGAGGCCGGAGGGATGCAGGGCGTAGACCAGGGCCGGCCCGGCAAGGTAGGCGCGGAGGACAGTCGCCTGGTTGGCGAAGCCGGGCAGGAACGGGCCGATCAGGGCGAGGAGGATGAACCACGCGAGCAGGGGGCCGGCCCAGTGCGGCCTCGCCAAGCCCAGCCACACGCTGAACGTCGCCAGCCAGAGGACGCCGGCAAGCGCCCCCACCGTACCGGGCACGACCCGGTTGGGCTCGTTCGGGCTCACGGGCAGATTTTGGCAGGCCCCGCCGGGCGGCACGCCGCCCTGATCGCGCCGCTCGCGTCGGAGCGCGTGGTCAGCGGAGGAGGCCGATCGCCTCGGCGCCCTGGATCGCGAGGCCCTGGATCGGGTAGGCGAAGAGCCCATAGGCGAGGACCAGCAGACCGACCAGGGTGGCGGCCGTGTGCAGGACCGACGCTGAAGACGCGTGGTGATGTGCATCCTCCTGCACCGGGTCGAGCCAGGCGCGGATCAGCAGCCTGAGGACGGCCCACACGCAGAGAGCACCGCCGAACAGCGTGGCGCCGAGCAGCCAGGTCAGCCGCGCGTCCACCAGGGCGGCGGCGATCGATATCTCGCCGAAGAAACCACCCAGCGGAGGAGCACCGGCAAGGGACAGCAGGACCAGGGTGAGACCGACGCCACGCCAGGGCTGGCGGGCGGCCATGCCCTGGAGGCCCTGCCCGGTCTCGGGAAGGGTCGCCACCATCAGCGGCGCCGCCGCCGCCGCGACCGTGAAGCAGCCGACCAGGTAGATGGTTCCTGCCGTACCCAGGCGATCGTGCGCGCCGAGCGCGGCCATGGCCCACGCCGCCTGGCCGCAGACCAGCCACGCCACCAGCTGGCGAGGCGAGCCGGACGATATCGCCAGCAGGCCGAAGACGACCGCCCCCACCGCCGCCAGTACGGCCAGGTATGGCCCCCAGGTCGGACCCAGCGGGAAGCCGGCGGCGAGGAGCCGGGAGCCGACGAGCAGCGCGGAGCCGGATACGATCGCGCCGAGCACGGCCTCCCCCACCGCGGTGCCCGAGGCGCCGTGCCAGGCGCGAGCGGGAAGCAGCAGCAGCGGAAGCAGGAGGCCACTCGCGGCGAGCATCGTGATCAGCCCGGCCGCGGTCCCGCCGCCGTCTCGCTCCAGAGCCTGGCGCAGACCGTCGAGGCTGGTCGTGTGCCCGATCAGACAGAGCGCTAGCACACCGACGCCGCTCAGCACCACCGCGGCCCCGACCAGCCCGAGGACGGATCGCCCCAGCTCGCCGAGGCGGGGCGAGCCGGCGGCCACCCCGGCCAGGAAGGCGACCGATGCCGCCGCCCACAGCAGCGGGAGCGAGGGGGACGAGAGGGCGACCATGCCGCCCAGGGTGGCGAGCGCCGCCAGTGGCAGACCGCGGGCACCGCGGCCCTCCTCGAGCGGAGCGACGACGAGCAGCGCGAAGAGTCCGGCGAGCAGCGCCGCCTTGGCGCAGAGGGCGAAGCGGTCCTGCACGTAGAGGCCGGGCACGATGGAGATCAGAGTGGCGCCCTGCCAGACCTCCAGACCGGCCGCGACGCCGGCCAGGAGGGCCGCGACCAGGGTCAGCAGCCGCCATCCTCCGAGCCGCGCCTGAAGGGTCAGGAGCAGCCCGATCACCACCACCAGCAGTTCGGGCACGAGCACCAGGAGCTGCGACGGGTTCATGGCGTGGAACTCGAGGAGGTCGAGGCGGGCGGCACGAAGGGCGCGCTGATCGTCGTCGTCTCCTGGGTGATGACGTTGATCATCCCGGGGTCGAAGATCACGTTCCCGGCCAGCTTGGGCCCGCTCGGGACCAGGCCGACCCAGAGGAGGACGGCGATCAGGATCCCCAGGTACCAGGCCTGGGGCATGGTGGCGTCGGACGGCGTGGGCGCGTCGGCATTGGGCCGGCCGAACAGCGCTCGGCGGAGCAGCCAGGCGATGGCGGCCGCCGCCAGGACCAGACCTCCGGCCATCACCAGGGTGCCCACCGGCTCGTTCTGAAGGGAGCCGAAGAGGACCATGAGGAGGCCGGGGAACGTGGCGAAGAAGGGCAGCCCGATTGCGGCCAGCGTGCCGGCGAGAACGAACCAGACCACGCGGGGGCCACGGGTCGCGACACCCATCACGACCAGGAGGCTGCGCGATTGGGCCCTCTCGGCGAGCGTGGCCGCCGCCCCGACCAGGATGGCCGCGGCCAGGCCGCCGGCGAACAGCGAGAAGGCGGCGCCGGCGATCGCCATCGGCGACAGGGCGGCCACACCCAGGGCCATCACCCCGCTCGGGATAAGGGTCAGATAGGCGGCGAGCCGGCGGATCTCCCGGGTCCGGAACGCGGCCACGGCCGCATAGACGACGGTCAGCACCGCGACTACCATCAGGACCTTGGCGGCGAGGTGGGCTCCGCCGACGTTGAGGCCCGTGTACATCTCCAGAAGCAGGTCTCCGCCGAGCCGGGCCCCGGAGCCGATGACGAGCACCGCCACCGCCGGATGCGCCTCGGCCAGGACCTCCCTCGCCCAGCCGTGGAGCGGCACCAGGGCCAGACGCGAGCCGGCGGCGACGATGATCAGCAGGGCGACGACGAGCTGGACCCTCCAGTTCGGCGCGGCGTTGCCCAGCGCGGAGAGCTCGAAGGAGCGCTCACCGGTGCTGACCCAGAGCAGCAGGCTGGCGACCAGGAGGGCCGCGCTGCCCAACATCCAGTACCCGACCAGACGCCCCGCCGCCTGCCAGCGCCGGGGACCGGACCAGCCACCGACGAGCAGCGCGATGGGCACCATCGAGGCGGTCCAGAAGCACACCAGCAGGACCAGGTCCTGGGCGCCGATCACGCCGTTGATGAAGCCCTGCGCGAGCAGGAGGAGGACATAGAAGGATCGGGAGCGGTCCTGCAGGTCGAAGGCGGCCAGCGTCGCCGCCAGACCGATCAGGCCGCTGAGCACCAGCATCGACATACCGATGCCGGTCAGACCCATGTGATACGAGACGCCGAGCGTCGGGATCCAGGGTAGGAGCTCCTCGAACTGGAGGCCGCTGCCGTAGATGTTGAACTGGCTGCTGTAGATGACCAGGGTGACGGCGAGCAGGAGCAGGTTGGTCCAGAACACGATCAGCCAGAGGCGCCGGGTCGCCCGCCGGCGGGGAGCCTCGGGAATGACCGACACCGCGACCGCGACCAGCAGCGGCGCCCAGGTCAGGAAGCTGAGCAGGAAGGAGAAGGTGATGTTGATGTTGCCGAAGCTGCTCGGCGCCGCCGAGGCCGACGGGCTCGGCGTCGCGGCCACGGCCTGCAGGAGTGGCAGCATCATCGTCCCGCCCCCAGGCCGAGAACGCCCAGCACGACTCCGACGACGACGGCGATGACCGCGATCGCCCCGAGCAGGGGCAACGTGGCCAGACCGGCGCCGCTGGCGCGGATGGCGCCGGCCAGCTCACCCTCGGCATTGGGCAGCGCGCGCAGCTCGACCTCGCCGACCAGCGCCATCGCGCCCGACCAGATGCGCTGGATGAGGGCGGTCACCAACGCGATCGCGCGGCCGTAGAGCGCGGAGACTCGAGCGCTGAGGACGAGCGCCTGCCGGCGCCGGAGGGCGAGCAGGACCAGCCCGATCGCTCCGCCGAGGACCGGAGGCACCAGCCAGCGGACCTGGTCGAGCGGGGCGGGCGGGGCCGGGCGTCCCGGCGCCAGCCACTCGGTCCAGATCGGGATGAAGGCGAGGACGGCGGCGATCACCGCCACCACCGCGCAGAGCAGGACCAGCGTGACCAGGCTCTGCGAGGCGTCGCGGATCCGGCCCGGCTCGAACGCGCGCCGGCGTGGGACCGCACCCAGGCCGACCGCGCCCCAGGAGCGGCAGAAGACGGCGACGGCGAGGAGCAGGGCGACCGCGACGGCGATCCAGGGCAGCGACGGGTGGCGCCAGCCGGACGCCGCGACCGCAGCCAGGGCGACGCCGACGCCGGAGGCGCCGAGGCCGATCGTGGCCCCCCGCATGCGGCGCAGCCCCTCGCCGAGGAGGCGTGGGTCGACGGCCCGCATCCTGGACACGATCCAGCCCGAGGCGAGGAGCATCCCCGCCCTGCCGGCGGACACCGCGACCAGGCCGGTCAGGCCAGCGGCGGCGGCACCCGGATAGAGGATCGCGAGGAGGCACAGGGCCACCACCCCCGACGTCGCCAGCAGCATCGAGCGGCGGATGTCGAGGATCAGGATCGCCAGCGCCGGTCCGGCGACGGCGGCCACGCCCAGCGTCCAGCCGGCGGCGCGTGGCAGCTGCGGCCCGACGTGGCCGAAGAGGGGAAGGCAGAGGAAGAGGAGGTAGCCGCAGAGCAGCGGCCACACGGAGGCGACGAGCGCGGTGAAGGCCGGCGGCCCATCGGTCATCGCCGTCTGCGCCAGGGTCAGCGGGAAGAGCGCCGAGCGGGCCACGATCGCGACCAGGAGGAGCGCGGCGATGGCGTCGGTGGACTTGAGCCCGACCCCGGCCGTCCGGCCGAACATCGGGACCAGCTTGTCGATGTCGGTGATGCCGTACCGCGACCAGAGCAGGGCGACCCCGCAGAGCAGGGCGATGTCGCCGAGGAAGGGAAGGGCCAGCGCGATCTGACCGCTCCTCGCCGCCGCGTCACCTCCCCAGCGGTTGCCGGTCAGGAGGTAGCTGGCGATCCCCGCGACCAGCCAGAAGGCGAGGAGCTCGGCCAGATCGCCGCTGACCAGGACCCCGACGGTGGCGAGCAGGAGGAGCAGCGCGATGGCCTGGGACCGGATCGGACCCGGCTCGTTGCGCCCCAGCGGACGCTGGCTGGCCAGGCAGATCAGGAAGCAGATGAGCAGGCCGATCAGCAGGAAGAGGACGGCGTGCGTGATGCGCAGCGCGATGTCGATCTCGAACTGCTGGAACCGCGTGTTGCCCGTGTAGGCGATGGAGACGTTGATCCAGGAGTACGTGGCCCGCTTGACGGCGGTGAAGCCGAACCGGGCCGCGGCCACGATCACCGCGTCGACCAGGGTGACGAAGGCGGTGAGGATGGAGAGCGAGATCGTCGCCCGCCGGGTCCGCACGCCGAGCAGCAGCGTGACCAGCCCGATCAGCGGAGCCAGGAGCAGGACGGGGATCGTCCAGGGGAGCGTGTTGGAGAGAGAGAAGGGCGGATGGCCGGCTCTGGCCGCCGATGCCTTCGACGCCGCCGAGGCTGCCGATGCCGCAGCCAGAAGCAGCCCGTTCACGCGCCCTCCTTACCGATCATCGGCCGCCATTCTCCCAGAGCCGCGCTTCCGCGCGCGTCTCCCGCCTCGACTACGCCACCCGCGGGCGCCCCCCGGCCCGGTCCACGGGCCGATCACGGGCCTCCGGCGCCCCTGCTAGGCTGGGTTCGGCGATGAGGCCAGCCTGAACGCTCCGGCGATCGGCCGACGGCTTCCCTCCCCCCCGCCCATCGAATCGCAACCGGACAGGGAGCTGTGTCGTGCCCGAGGACGCGCGGTGAAGGGCCCCAACGAGAGGCACCTCCCCTACTTCAAGCTCATCGAGGCCCTGGAGTCTCCGGGGTGCCCGATCTGCCGCCAGGCGGAGGAGGCGGTCGAGTCCTCCATCAACGCCCTGCTCACCGAGCTGGTGACGGACGCGCACACGCGGACGCGCATCGCCGAGAGCTTCGGCTTCTGCCGCGAGCACGCCTGGCGGCTGGTCGCGCACGCCGACGTGCTGGGCACGGCCATGATCCACCGCGAGCTGGTACGGCGGTTCCGGGGCCTGGTCAGGTCCGGCCGCGGCGCCCTCACCGCGCCCGACCGCGCCCGCCGTCCGTCCTGCCCGCTGTGCGCGACCAGGGCGGAGACGGCGGATCGGGCCCTGGCGATCCTGATCGAGCATCTGAACGACGACAAGGTGGCGGCGGCGCTCGCCGGGTCCGACGGGCTCTGCCGGTCCGACTTCGCCGCCGCGGCGGCGGCGCTCCACAATCGCCGTGAGCAAGCCGAGCGCCTCGCCTCCATCCAGGAGGGATGCCTCGACCGGCTGCTCGGGGACCTGGACGAACTGATCCGCAAGAACGACTATCGCTTCCGCGACGAGGGCCTCGAGCCCTCCGAGCGTGACGCCTGGACCAGGGGTGTGGCGGCGGTCAGCGGCCTCGATGTGGCCAGGCTGCCCCGCCGACGGCCGGCGTCCTTCCCGCCGCCACGCCGTCCGCCACCGTAGCGCCCGCCCGGTATCGATCCAGGTCGGTCCCGTCGGGAGCTCCGCCGACCGGGCAGAATGGCGGTGAGGGGTGCCGGTGGGCAGGCAGGCCAGGTCGAGCTCCGCCGGCCGGCGACGGCACCCGAGGTCCGGGCCAAGGCCCGGGAGGCGGACACGCGACGATGAGGGCGCCAGTCGGATGACCGAGGGACTTCAGCGGCGTGTCCGCGTGCCCCGCCCCCTGCTCCCCCGGCGCCTGGCATCGGGCCGCGGCGCGACCGAGCAGCCCAACGCGCTCGGCGACGGGGACGCCCGCCTCGATCTCAACTTCTGGGCGATGCTGATCCTGACCGGGATCGCGACCGGGCTGTTCGGCGACGCCATGATGCTCATCCTCCGCGTCGTCCAGCGCGTCGGCTACGGGTACAGCGTCACCACCCTCGCCTACAGCGCCGGGATCAGCTTCCAGGCCGCGGTCGTGCGGGCGTCGGGCGTGCGCCGGATCGAGGCCCTGGTCGTGGCCGGCGTCATCGGCGGGCTGGCCTGGTACCTGCTCCGCCAGCACACCCCGGGCGAGAAGACGGACGTGGAGGACGAGGTCTGGAACGGCACCGGCGAGATCTCCTTCCGGCGGAGCCTGGGCACCTCGGTGATCTCGGAGATCGTGGTCGGTCTGGGAGCGTCGCTGGGCAGGGAGGCGGCGCCTCGATTGATGGGGGCGGCGTCGGGCAGCGTCCTCGGACGGTGGCGCGGCCTGACCACCGCCCAGCGACGCCTGCTCGTCGCCTGCGGCGCCGGGGCCGGGCTGGCCGCGGTCTACAACGTCCCCCTGGGCGGGACCCTCTTCACCGCCGAGGTCCTCTGCGGCGCCCTCACCCTTCCCGTCGTCCTCCCCGCCCTGACCTGCGCCACGATCGCCACCGTCACCGCCTGGATCTACCTGCCCAGCCACGCCACCTACACTGGGATCCCCGCCTACGGCATCGGTCCCAGCGACGTCGCCTGGGCCCTGCTCGCGGGGCCTGTCATCGGTCTCGTCGCGGTCGGCTACGTCCGCCTCATCGGCTGGGTCTCGGCGCGGCGGCCGACGGGGCGCATCTCGGCGGTGGCGCCGCTGATCGCGTTCCTGATCCTGGGCGTGGCCGCGCTCCGCTACCCCCAGCTGCTCGGCAACGGCAAGGGCATCGCCCACGACGCCTTCCTCGGCATCGGCGGCATCGGCTTCCTCCTCGCCCTCTTCGTTCTGAAGCCGCTGGTCACCGCGCTCTGCCTCGGCAGCGGCGCCTCGGGAGGCCTCTTCACGCCGACCATGAGCACCGGCGCCGTCCTTGGCGGCGGGCTCGGCATCGCCTGGTCGCTGGCCTGGCCGGGCGGGTCTCCCGGCGCCTACGCGATGATCGGAGCGGCGGCGATGCTGGGGGCGGCGATGCAGGCCCCGCTGACCGGCATCGTCATGATCCTGGAGCTGACCCACAGCGGGCTCGATCTGACCCTCCCCCTGATCGCGGCGACACTCCTCGCCACGGGCGTCGCCCGGTACCTCGACGGCTATTCGATCTATTCGGCGCGCCTGCCCGCGAAGTGATAGGGCAGGCGGCTCAGGTCGCGAGCGTCGCCGCCAGGCCGAAGGTGCGCAGCAGGCTCGGGTCGTTGAAGGCGATGACGCGGACGATCCCTCCCTTCCTCATGGTCAGGACCTGGACCCCGTAGGCCTCCCACCGGCCGGACTCGGCGTGGTGGTAGGTGGCCAGGGCAGGCTCGCCGTTGGCGCCGGTCGGGAGCATCCGCCACCGATCCGGGCCGAGGACCCGGCGGGCGAGGAAGCCGACCACCGCATCGCGGCCGGAGAACCAGGTCGGGATCGGTGGCATCTCCATCTCCACGTCGGCGCGCAGCAGCCTCACCAGGGCATCCGCGTCGGCCCTGGTGAACGCGTCGACGTAGCCGTCGAGCAGCGTGCGCCTCACCCCCTCGCCGGGCTCGGACTGCTCCTCCTCGACCGGTCCCGCCTGGGCCAGCCGGGCCCGAGCCCGGCGCAGGGCGCTGTCGACAGCCTCCGCCGTGGTGTCCAGCATCTCGGCGACCTCCGCCGTCCGGAAGGCGAGCACATCGCGAAGCGTCAGCACCGCCCGCTGCCGTGCGGAAAGGAGCTGCAGCGCGGCGATCAAGGCGAGCCGCACGCCGGTCCTCCCAGCCACGATCGCGGCCGGATCGCCTCCCCACAGGAGCGCGTCGGGCACCGGCTGGAGCCACGGGACCGACGGCTCCCGGCCGGCGACGGCGGCGCGCCCGTCCTCGGTCGGCCCGCCCAGGCCCGAGGGAAGCGGCCGCCGGGCGCGCGTCTCCAGGGCGGTCAGGCAGGCCATGGTCGCGATCTTGTACAGCCATCGCCGCAGCGAGGAGCGGCCCTCGAACCGGTCGAAGGCACGCCAGGCCCGGAGGTAGGTCTCCTGGACCAGATCCTCGGCGTCGTGGATCGAGCCCAGCATCCGGTAGCAGTGGGCGAGAAGCTCCGGCCGATACGGCTCGGCGACGTCGGCGAAAGCGGCCTCCGGCGGCATCAGGGCTTCTCCACGGCGTGCGGTGTGCTGCATTGTATGGGCCCTCAGGCGATCGGACGCAACCCGCCCCCGCTGACCTGGTACTCGGGACCGCCGTCCGCGTCGGCGGCGATCTGGAGCACCGCCTCGGCCACCCGCTCCGGGGTGAGGATTGGCTGGAGGCCCCTGATGAACGTCTCCCGGTCAATGCCCTGGCGGGCGGCGTAGCCGTCGACGCCGCTGGAGCCGAGGCCGGTGGCCGGGGTCAGCTGGGGGAGCAGAGCGACGAACCGGATGCCGAGGCCGCCCCGCTCCGACTCGTCAGCGGCGTAGGAGCGGATGTAGCGGATGCCGGCCTTGGCGCTGGCGTAGCCACCGCTGAGCGGGGAGCCGACCAGGGCCGCGCCGCTGGACATGGCGACGACCACGCTGCCCGGTGCCAGCGGCGATCGCAGCGACGCTCGGATCCAGGTGAAGACGTGGCGGGTGTCGTTGTTCCAGTTGCTGGTGAAGGTCTTCCAGGTCTGCTCCTGCACCGGGGCCATGTGCGGCGTGATCCCGGCGTTGAGGACGATCAGGCGGGGTCGGTGATCACGGATCACGTTCTGCGCGAGCGTCTCGTCGGTGGCGTCCCCGGCGAGCGGGGTGAAGCCGTCACCGAGGTCCTCGCCGGCAGCGCGCAAGTCCGCCTCGCCGCGGGCGATGCCGACGACGCCGGAGCCCTTGGCGAGGAGGGCGGCGGCGATGGCGCGCCCGAAGCCGCGGCTGGCGCCGGTGACGACGGCGGTCGGGAAGGGGTTTGACATCGGGTGTTCCTCCATGGCGGTGAAGTCGAGTCGACATCAAGACCGGTGGATGGCGCGGAATCCGTCGCTTCTTGCAGAAAGCCGCAATCGAGCGGGCTCGGGCCCTGACATCGCCGCCCGACCATCGACGTAATGAGAGCCGCCAGCCTGCAGCAGCCGATGACCATGCCCAGACGCGCCGACCGACCCCGGAGGGAACCGTGGCCGGGGCGGGTGATGCGCCAGCTCCTGTCCATGCCGCGGTGGCCGGCCCGGACCAGGGCCACGCGGCCTGACCGGCTCCGTTTCCGCCTCCGGCGTCCTCGCCATGCCGGTCGGCGCCGGCAGGACACCGGCGCGCCCGTTTACGGTTCCCATCCGTGACACGGCTGATCATCGACACCGACACCGCCCAGGACGACGCCATCGCGCTTCTCCTCGCCCTCGCCAGCCCGGCCACCGTGGAGGCGGTCACCGTGGTCGCCGGCAACGTCGGCTTCGCCCAGGAGATCGAGAACGCGCTGTACACGATCGAGCTGGCCGGTGGTCCGGCGAAGGTGCCCGTCCACCCCGGTTGCGCCCAGCCCCTGATGCGCCCCTGGTTCGGCGCCGAGGAGTACCACGGCACGGATGGGATGGGAGACGCGGGACACCCCCGGGCGAGCCAGCGGCCAGAGCCCCGGCACGCGGTCGATCTCATCGTCGACAGCGTCGTCGCCGCACCCGGTGAGATAACGCTGATCGCCATCGGACCGCTGACCAACATCGCCATGGCGGTCCGGCGCGAACCGGAGATCGCCGGCCGCGTCCGGCACCTCTACGTGATGGGCGGCACCAACAACGGCATCGGCAATGTCACGCCGGCCGCCGAGTTCAACTTCTACGTCGACCCCGAGGCCGCGCAGATCGTGCTCGGCGCCGGCTTCCCGCTCACCCTGGTCGACTGGACCCTGACCCGGCGCCAAGGCGTCGTCACCGCGGCCGAGCTCGAGGCCATCGCGGCGCTGGACACCGAGCGCTCCCGGTTCTTCACCTGCATCACCAGGCTCGCCCTGAACTACTGCCGGGGCATCGGCATCGAGGGCATCCCCCAGCCCGACGCGCTCGCCTGCGCCCTGGCCATCGACGACGGGCTCGTCACCCGCTCCCGCCGGTGCCGCGTCGACGTCGAGACCAGGGGCGAGCTCACCCGCGGCTACTGCTCGGTCGACTGGAACGACGCGCTCGGCCTCGAGCCCAACGCCCGGATCGTCGACGAGATCGACAGAGAGAGGTTCATGCGGATGCTCATGGACTCCCTCGGCACCGCTTAGAGCCCGCTCCGCGCATCGCAAAGTCATCAGATGAGTGGTTGACGGCGCCGAACCGCCATCCGTAGCCTCGAAGCGAAGGGAATGGAGCTGGCGGCGCCGCCGGGCGGAAGTGTGCCCGCCGACCCGCGCTACGCGATGCAACAGGAGCAGAGCCATGCTGACTTCGGAACAGGTCGCGTCCTACCGGGAGCACGGGTACCTGCGCGTCCCTCAGGTCTTCACCCCTGAGGAGACGGAGGGCCTGGGACGGTCGCTCGACTGGATCATCGACACCTGGGCGAGCCGGACCTCCGGCTGGACCGGTCCCTGGCGGCAGAAGTACATGACCGAGGAGGTGGAGAAGAAGTCGAAGCTGGTCTCCCTCCACGACCTCCAGTTCTACTCGGTGGAGTGGATGCGGGCGGTGACGAACCCGCGGCTGGCGGCGGTGCTCGCCGACCTGCTCGGTCCCAACATCGAGCTGCACCACTCGACGCTCCACGTCAAGCCGCCGGAGACCGGCCATCCCTTTCCCATGCACCAGGACGACCCCTTCTACCCACACACCGACGGCCGCTACGTCGATGTCCTCGTCCACCTCGACGACACCTCGGCCGCCAACGGCGAGATCCGCTTCCTCGACGGCTCGCACCTGGGCGGCAGGCTCGAGCACATCACGGAGACCGCGGACGGCCCCTGCTCGCCCCACCTCCCCACCGACCAGTACCGGCTCGAGGACACGGTTCCGGTGCCGGCCAAGGCGGGTGACGTCGTCTGCTTCAGCATCCACACCGTCCACGGCTCCTACCTGAACACCACCGACCGCAACCGGCGGATGGTGCGGGTGGGCTTCCGGGACCCCGAGAACGAGCAGCTGGGCGGCCAGAGCCACGGCCGGCCCGGACTGATCGTCGCGGGTGAGCGGCCTCGCGCCGCCGAACAGGCGGTGCTGACCGAGAGGGCCGTCGGCTGACCGACGCCGGCTCTGACGACACGCCCCCAGCGCCTCAGCGCGTCCAGTCGAGAGACGCCGTTCCGGACGGCGCGCAGGAGCCCCTCGTCATCGAGTTCCTCGGGCTGCCCCGGCCCAGTGTCGTGAACGCGTCGACATCCCCAAAAGAGGTCATCAAGAATGCCGTCCTCCGGACCGCCGACGAAGATGCCGCACGCCCCAGCTCCCTCCGCAGATGAATGTGGGCCGTCTCGAACTCCGCGGGCGAGATGGCTCCACCCAGGACCTCGTGCATGAGTCGGACGTAGCGTTCCAGGGGCATGCTCCCGTCCATCATCCTGCCCCTCTCAAAACGATGATTCTCTTCGCCGAGTTCCAGTCCCCAAGGCGGTCCGGCACCGACCGTCTGACCGGCCGTGCCCGGTGGTGTCTCCGGTCAGGTCGCCCCGGCCTCGACCCCGCGCCTCGGCGAGCCCCGTGGCTGTGCTCGTATCGTGACCGGTGCAGGTCCCGAACGGCCCAGGGTGGAGGCCTCGCGCTCGATCCGATTCGAGGCGCCTGACCAGCGAACCCTCATCCGTCTTGACCGCCGCCGGCCCGGTCCACCCCCGGCTCTGAGGAGGAACCGATGGGCATTCCCACCCGAAGACTCAACCAGCTGGAGGTGTCCGCCCAGGGCCTCGGCTGCATGGGCATGAGCCAGAGCTACGGCACCGGTGACGACACCGAGTCCATCGCCACCGTCCACCGCGCGCTCGAGCTAGGCGTCACCCTCCTCGACACCGCCAACGTCTACGGCGCCGGTGTCAACGAGGAGCTGGTGGGCCGCGCCATCGCCGGCAAGCGCGACCAGGTGGTGCTGGCCACCAAGTTCGGCATCGTCTCCGACGACGGCAAGCGGGGAGCCCGTGGCGACGCGGACTACGCGCGGACCTCGTGCGAGGAGTCGCTGCGCCGGCTCGGTGTCGACCACATCGACCTCTACTACCTGCACCGGGTCGATCCCGACACCCCGATCGAGGAGACCTGGGGGGCGATGGCGGAGCTGGTGACGGCGGGCAAGGTCCGGCACCTCGGCATCTCCGAGGCCTCGGCGGCGACGATCCGGCGCGCTCACCGCGTGCACCCGGTGACGGCGCTGCAGAGCGAGTGGTCGCTCTGGACGCGCGACATCGAGGCCGAGATCCTCCCCACCTGCCGGGAGCTCGGGGTCGGCGTCGTCCCCTTCTCCCCCCTCGGCCGCGGCTTCCTGACCGGGACCCTGTCCTCGGCCGACTTCGGCGAGGGCGACATGCGCCGCACCCTCCCTCGCTTCCAGGGCGAGAACCTGGACCGCAACCAGGCCATCGTCGAGGCCCTGCGCGCGCTGGCCGCGGAGAGGGGCGTCACCGCCGGGCGGCTGGCCCTGGCCTGGGTCCAGCACCAGGGCGAGGACGTGGTCCCGATCCCGGGCACCAAGCGCCGCCGCTATCTCGAGGAGAACGTGGCCGCGGTCGACATCCGCCTCTCCAAGGAGGACCTGGCCGCGATCGAGGCGGCGGTGCCGGCGGCGGCCGGGGACCGCTACCCGGAGTCGACCATGCGGCTGGTCAACGGCTGAGGGCAGCCCGGGCTCAGCGGTAGCCCCGCGCCTGGATGCCGTAGAGCTCGGAGTAGGTCCCGCGCCGGCGCATCAGCTCTTCGTGGGACCCGACCTCGACGACGCGGGCGCCGTCGAGGACCACGATCAGGTCGGCCATGCGGACGGTGGAGAAGCGGTGCGAGACGAGCACCGTGATCCGGCCGTCCGCGGCGGCCGCCCTCGACTCGGCCGCGAACCGCTCGAAGAGGGCGTGCTCGGTCTCGGCGTCGAGCGCCGCGGTCGGCTCGTCGAGGACCATGAGCAGTGGCCGGGAGCGCATGAAGGCCCGGGCCACGGCCACCTTCTGCCACTGCCCGAAGGAGAGGTCGACGCCCTCCGCCCAGGTCGGGCCGAGCTGCGTCTCGAGGCCCCGCGGCAGCCGCTCGACCACGTCGGCGGCGCCGCCCCTGGAGGCGGCGCCGAGCAGCGCCGCCCGGTCCTCCTCGCGCTCGACGTCGCCGAGCCCGATGCTGCGGCCGACGCGGAACTCGAAGCGCATGAAGTCCTGGAAGGTGGCGGTGAGCCGCTTCCGCCACTCGGCGGCGGGGATCCGGGCGAGGTCGACGCCGTCGATCGTGATCCGTCCTCGGGTCGGCGCGTAGAAGCGGCAGAGGAGCTTGACCAGCGTCGACTTGCCGGCGCCGTTCTCGCCGACCAGGGCCACCACCCTGCCCGCGGGGAGGGTCAGGTCGACGTCCTCGAGCACGTCCCGGTCGGTGCCCGGATAGCGGAACGTGACCCCCTCCAGGCGCATGCCCTCCCGCAGCCTGGCCGGCGGCTCCTCGGTCGCCCGCTCGGCGGTGCCGGTCGCGTATCGCTCGAGCCAGAGCAGGCGCTGGGCGGCGTCGATGCACCAGCGCGTGAAGCCGACCGAGGAGACGACCTGGGCCAGGTAGGCGGAGAGGTTGCCGCCGGCGGCGAGCACCAGCAGCACGCTTCCGGCGGGGGCCCGCAGGCCGAGGGCGGCCCAGGCCACGGCGGCGACGTAGGCCGCGCCGAACACGGTCCAGGCCGCCGCGTGCCACGCCGAGCTCTGCCAGCGCGCCCGCTGCAGGGGCGCCACGGAAGACTGCAGTGCCCGGTCGTGCCAGCCGACCACGGCCGGTCCGATGCCGCTGAGCCGCACCTCCTTGCCGGGGCCGGCGGTGGTGCCGATGTCGAAGAGGTGGCGGGCCAGGCGCTTGCTCGAGGCGGCACCCTCCTGCGCCGCCCGCTCCACCCCCGCCCGCCAGGTGGCGGAGAGCGCGACCGGAAGGGCGAACACGGCGAGCCCGACCAGGAGCGGGCTGATCGAGGCCAGCAGCCCGACGGTCAGCGCCAGCCGCAGGACCAGCCCCACGATCATGGTCACGCTCATGTAGAGGTGGTTGAGCAGGAAGACCTGGTCGCGCAGGAGCTGCAGCCGGTCCAGGTACTCCGGCCGCTCGTGATGTTCGATGCCGGCGGTGCGCGTCTGGAGTTCGGCGACGCGGGCCTCGAGAGCGATCGTGGCCCGCTGCGAGAAGACCCGCTGCATCCGCCCGCCGACCGTGTTGAGCAGCCAGGTGGCGGTCACCGATAGGGCCATCGCCGCCACCCCGATCACGACCTCCGAGAACCGGTGGCGGACGACGCCGTCGGCCAGGAGCCTGAGCCAGAAGGCGATCAGGGCGCTGGGCAGGAACGAGGCTACGGTCAGGATCGAGGAGACGACCAGGAGCCGGGGCTCCGCCTCGTAGGCAAGGCCGAAGGAACGCCGCACCGAGGCGAGGACGGAGGGCAGGTCGGTGTCATCGGCCATCGTCGTACTCCATCGGGTCCTCGTCCTCCTCGGCGCCCATCCCCTGCGCGAACCTCGACGCCTGCAGGTCGAACAGCGTGCGGTAGCGGCCCTCCTGCGCCATCAGCTCCTCGTGGCTGCCGAGCTCGACCACCCTCCCCTTCTCGAGGACGCAGATGCGGTCGGCGTGCCGCACCGACGACAGGCGGTGAGAGATGAGGACGGTGGTGCACCCGCGGGTCGCCTCCAGCAGCCTGTCGAAGATCTCGGCCTCGCCGCGGACGTCGATCTGGGCGGTCGGCTCGTCGAGCAGGATCATCCCGGCGCCGAGACGCACCCGGCAGAGGGCCCGAGCCAGCGCCACCCGCTGCCACTGCCCGCCGGAGAGGTCGGTGCCGCCCTCGTAGCCGCGGGAGAGGATGCGATCGAGGCTGGCCAGACCGGACGCGCCGGCGGTGGCCAGGGCCTCCTCGACGGCGCCGTCGGGCGCGCCCTGGGGCGCGACGTTGACCCGCAGCGGCAGCTCGAAACGGATGAAGTCCTGGAAGACCGCCGCCAGCTGTCCGCGCCACTGCTCGAGGTCGAGGCCGCGGAGATCGGTGCCGTCGACCGTGATCGCGCCCTCCCAGGGGTCGTACAGACGGCAGAGGAGCTTGGCCAGGGTGGTCTTGCCGGCGCCGTTGAGCCCGACCACCGCCATCGAGGTGCCGGCGGGGATGGTCAGGTCGACCCCGTCCAGGACCGGCGGCGCGTCCCGCCGGTAGCCGAAGCGCACATCCCGCAGCCGCACCTCCTCGCGAGGCATGCCCTGCGCCGTTGCGCTCCCCGAGTCCAGCCTCCCCACCGGCGCCATCCGTCCCGCCAGGTCGACCACCTCGGGGATCGGCTTGGCAGCGCCCCGGAACCACCAGTCGCTCTCGGCGGCGGCGACCGCGGCGATCCCGACCGCCGCCTGGGCGTAGACGACGACGGCGGCGAGCCCGACGGCGCCGCTCAAAGCGTCGTGGGCGAGCAGCCCGAAGACGAGCGCGTTGGCGAGGCCGACCACGAGCAGGGCCATCCCGACCGAGCCCTGGCGCAGGCGGCGCTGCTCGAAGCGGCGGTCGACGGCGATGCGGCGCCGGCTCTGGAAGCGATCCACGACCCAGTCGGCGAGCCCGAAGAGCCGCACCTCCTTGGCCGCCAGCGCCTCGACCGCGATCCGGTAGGCGTAGAAGGCGTGGCGCTCGTGGTCGGCGATGTCCTCGGACTCGTCTAGGTGCCAGCTGTAGCTGTCGCGGAGGATGACGTGGGTCGACGCCCAGGCCACCAGCAGGATCAGCGCCGCCCACCATGAGTAGCGGCCGAGCACCGCCGCCTGGGCGATCCCGGCGGCGATCTGGGCGAAGCCGCTGCCGATCTCGCCCATCGACTGGTTCAGGGTCGGCGCCGAGACGCCGAGGTCGAACTCGCGCGCCCTGGCCATGGCGTCGGCCAGCTCCGGCCGCTCCAGGTGCGCCAGCCCGGCGGGGGTGGTCGCCGCGCCGAGCAGCCGGCGCTGCAGCCAACGCGAGGTCTGTGAGCCCAGGTTCTCGGCGATCGCGTCGTGCAGCGGCGAAAGCGCGTTCATGAGGATGAAGACGACGCCCATCGAGACCAGGGGCAGGGCCAGCCCGTGACCGCCCTGGACGGCTCCGACGAGGACCCCGACCACGATCGAGAAGAGCGCGGGGAGCAGGCCCCGCAGAATGATCAGCGCCCACCAGAGCGCGGCCAGCGGGGGGCTGGCATGACGGAGCGCACCGAAGAATCGCCACTCGGCGCTGTCCGCGACCCGGCGCCGCATCAGTGCCGGCTGGATCCCGATCACGGCGTCCTTCTACCCGGTTCCCCGTGCCACGGCGGGGAATGTCGCTGCGGTCTCACGAAACGTGAGCCTAGATGCGGGGTCAGCCACCGGTCTTGGACGGATGTTCCCGCGCCTGTCCGGTGTCGCGCAAGAGCGCCGTGGCCGCCAGCAGTCGGAGAACGGCCCTCGTCCGGCACGTCTCGACCGCCGGCCCCCGGTCGACCGACCCGCAGTCAGCTACGAACATCAGATCAGCCTCGACCTGCATCATCACCGCTCCCACCAGTCGGCCGCCATCGCCGTCCGTCGCCTCCGGGTCCGGTCACGCCGGTCGTCCGCGCCTCCACGCGGCCTCGGCAGCTTCTTCGATGACTCTGCTGACCCGCGCCGGCCGGTCCGGGTCGGGGCTCAGGCTTGACACGGCATCGGCAGCCAGCGGAAAGCCGGTCGCCAGCATCGCCTGCACGCCGGACGCGATGTCGTAGCTGGTTCGTCGGAGCTTGACGTCGCCATCGAGCAGCGCCCAGTAAGCTGCCGGCTCCGCCTCACAGGGACGGCCGACGCTTCCAGCGTTCACGACCCGAATACCAGCAGCCGTCCGGTCGAACTGAACGTGCGTGTGGCCACAGATCACGACGCGCTCGTCGATGCCGGTCAGGAGGTCAGCCAGCCGGGCTGCTGTCGTCAGTCGAGTGATGGCCAGCTCGTCGCTATGCGGGGCCCCGTGGCAGAAGCGCACCGGTCCAAGCCCATTGACATCGAGCGTCAGGTCGAGTGGCAGAGATGCGAGGAAGTCGAGCCGTTCCGCATCCAGGCGGGTCGCGACCCACCGCCGCGCCGGCACCCGCACGTCCGACTCATCGTCTCCGCCTATGTCGAGCACCCGGTCAGCGTTCCCGCGAATGAACCGCGCGCCCCGCTCCCGGAGAAGGTCGAGACAGTCGGCCGGCATCGGTCCCCAAGCGACGTCGCCTCCGACGACGATGGTGTCGACGCCGAGGGCGTCGACGTCGGAGAGGACCGCGGTCAAAGCGGGAAGATTGCCGTGGACGTCGTACACCGCAGCGATCCTCACGCCCGGACCTTATCCCGTGAGCGCCGGCAACGGGTGTCCCGCAGCCTCCGGGACGCCATCACCTCGACCACGGGGCGGGCGGGCAGACCCGGCTCAGGAGTTCGACAGGAAGCGGTCGAGGGCCGCCAGCGTGGCCTCAGGCTGCTCCCGGGTCGGGATGTGCCCGCCGCCCTCGATCAGCTCGAAGCGCGCGCCGGGGATGGCGCCGGCATAGGCCCGCCCGAACTCGGGAGCGACGACGACGTCCTCGTCTCCCCAGAGCAGCAGGGTGCGAGCCTTCACCCGGGAGAGCCGGGAGAGCAGCTTGGGATCGCCCGTGTCAGAGCCGGCGTAGACGGCCAGAGCCTGCATGTTGCGCGGGTCCAGCCCGCGCCGCGGGCCGGCGCCAGGCCCCGGCGGCGGCCCGCCCGGCACGGCGATGCTCTGCCCGGGGATCACCGGGCCGATGGCGTCGACCAGGACCAGCTCGGAGAGGCGGCGGCCACGGTCCCGCACCGCGATCTCGGCCGCCACCCATCCGCCGAACGAGCTGCCGAGGACGAGCAGCTCGTGGAGGCCGAGATCGTCGATCAGGTCGAGGTAGGTCTCGACCAGGCCGTCGACCCCCGCGAACCAGGAGGGGCGCGGGGTCCCGTCCCAGCCCGGATGGGTGGGCGCGAGCACGTGATGGGTCTGGGCGAGGTGATCGACGATGGCGGTCATGCTGTCCGGGCCGGCCCCGCCGTGGAGGACCAGTGCCGGCCGGCCCTCGCCGCGCAGGGCGACGGTCAGGGGCAGCTCCGGGTGGGGATGGTGGACGGTGGCGGCGCCGGTCACGGTCGAACCTCCTCTCCACCGAGCTCGCGGAAGAGGGTGACGATCCGGTCGGCCGCGTCGGGCACGAAGAACTCGATGAGGTTGTCGGCCGATTCGCGGGCCTCCGCCTCGCTTCGCCGGAACATCTCCGCCTCGTAGGCGGCGAGGTCGCCCTCCAGGGTCCGCCCCTCGGCCACGGCGACGCCGAGGCGGGCGCCGTCGAGCATGGCCAGGTTGGCCCCGGCGCCGGCGAAGAGCGACATCAGGTGGGCGGCGTCGCCGAGCAGGGTCACCCCCGCCACCCGCTCCCAGCGATGGCCGACCGGCAGGGCGTAGATCGGACGCGGCACCAGCGGCAGGTCGCCGTCGGCGAAGAGCCGGCGCAGCCCCTCGTCCCAGCCCTCGAAGAGGTCGAGCAGGAGGCGCCTGATGGCCTCGTCGTCACCGGATCCGACGACGCCGGTGCCGGCCCAGTCCTCGGGCGCCTTGACCGCGGCGTAGACGCGGATCCGCCCGCCGCCGTTGCGCTGCGCGAGCACGCCCTTCTCGTCGCCGAGCGAGAACATCGAACCGTGACCGACGAGGGCCGACAGCTCCGGGTGCCGGGTGTCGACGTCCAACAGGTTGGCCTCGACGAAGGAGAGACCGGAGTAGATCGGATGAGCGTCGGAGAGGAGTGGGCGGATCTTCGACCAGGCCCCATCGGCACCCACCACCAGGTCGGCCTCGACGCGCTCACCGTCGGCGAGCGTGAGCGTGGCGCCGTCGACGGCGACGACGCGGCTCCCCCAGCGCACGGTGCCCTCCGGGAGCGACTCTAGAAGCAGCTGCTTGAGCACGCTGCGGTCGATCTCAGGACGCTCCCCTCCGCCCTCCGAAGCGGGCTCGTGGAGGCGGACCGCCCCGTTCCTGTCGAGGACCCGGAGCTCGCCCCCCTCGGGACGGCTGAGTTCCAGGAAGCGGTCGAGCAGGCCGGCCTCGCGGAGGGCCTCCTGGCCCGCCCCCTCGTCGAGGTCCAGGGTGCCTCCCTGGTCGCGGGCGAAGGCGGAGGCGTCCATCTCGTAGACGGTCGAACCGATGCCGCGCGTGTGGAGCACGCGAGCCAAGGTCAGGCCCCCCGGGCCGCCCCCGACGATGGCGATGCCGATGGATGACATTGTTCGAGGACTCCCTTTGCTTTCCCAACGGGTACGTTGTACGCACACACCCTACATCAACGGGTACGATGTACGCAATGGCCATCTGGCAGCGGGTGACGCGTCATCGGGGATCCGGCCGCGGCGCTCTGTCCTATGCGCAGATCGCGACGGCCGGAGTGGAGATCGCCGACGCCGAGGGCCTCGACGCGGTCTCGATGCGAAAGGTGGCGGCGCGCGTCGGCGCGGGCACGATGTCCCTCTACCGCTACCTCGACAGCCGCGACGACCTGATCGACCTGATGGCCGACGAGGTCTGCGCCGAGGTGGTCGTCCCGACCCGCTCTGGAGACTGGCGGCGGGACCTCGCCGAGATCGCGCGCCTCAGCCGGCAGGCGGCCCTGCGCCATCCCTGGATGGCGGCCTACTCGACCTCGGCCGGCGGCTTCGGCCCCAACATGCTGGCCGTGGGCGAGTCGGTCCTGCGCCTTCTCCACGGCCACGGCCTCGAACCGGTTCGGGCCTTCGACATCTGGGCGACGGTCCAGTCCTTCGTCCAGGGGTATGCCCTGGAGGAGAGCTCGCACCTGGAGAGCGAGCGACGGACCGGACTCGCGGCGGGGGAGCTCCGCGACCGCCGCGCCCCCTTCCTCAGCAGCCCGACCATCGCCGCCTCCTACCCGCTGCTGACGTCGCTGCTGCTGTCCAAGGCCGGAAAGGAGGGACGCGACGCCGTCTTCGAGCGCCGGCTCGGCTACCTCCTCGACGGTCTCGCCCGTCTCTTCGACCCCGCCGCAGGCGAGTGAGAGCGGGCGGCCGCGAGCGCGGTCCGGCGCGTCCGGGCTATGTTGGGTCGGTCATGGGGAGGCGCCGTATGAGCCTGATCCTGGTCGGCGGAGCCAGTGGCAACGTCGGCTCGGCACTGCTCAAGGAGCTGCGACAAAGCGGGAGGCCCGCTCGAGCCGCCTACCACGACCCTTCGCGGACGGGGCGGGCGCTGGCGGCCGGTGAGGATGCGGTCACCCTCGACCTCTCCCGCCCGGAGACACTGCCCCCGGCACTGGAGGGGGTCGACGCCGTCTTCCTGCTCGGGGCCATGGGTCCGGACCAGACCACGCAGGAGCTCAACCTGGTCGAGGCCGCCGTCGCCGCCGGCATACGCCGCCTGGTCAAGCTCTCGGTCTGGCGCTGCGACGAGGAGCTGACCCCGATCGCTCGCCTGCACCGGCCCGTCGAGCGGGCGCTGGAGGCGTCGGATCTGGCGGTGACGCTGCTGCGACCGAACTTCTACATGCAGACCTTCTCGCGCCAGATGGGCCCGTCGATCCGGGAGCGAAGCCTCTTCGCCCAGCCCGCGCTCGAGGTGCCGATCAGCTTCGTCGACGCCGCCGACGTGGCCAGCGTCGCGGCGCGGGTGCTGACCTCCGAGGGACACGAGGGCCGTGTCCACGACATCACCGGCCCGGAGGCCCTGACCTACGCGCAGGCGGCCGGCGTCATGACCTCGGTCCTGGGCCGGCCCATCCGCTACGTCGCGCTCGGCGACGAGGAGGCGCGGGCGAGGATGCTCGAGCGGGGCCTGCCCCGGTTCCACGCCGACGCCCTGATCGACGTCACCCGCGCCTACCGGCAGGGCGGGGCGGAGCGGGTGACCCAGACGGTGCGGGATCTGACCGGGCGCGACCCGATCGATCTCGCCCGGTTCGTCAGCAACCACCGGGACGCCTTCGCGTGATGCCCGGGCGCGGGGCGCGGCCGGCGTCCCCGAGGTAAGGAGGGAGCCGATGCCCGACCAGCCCAACCTGGTTCTGTTCCTGGTCGATCAGTGGCGAGGCGACTGCCTGTCCTGCGACGGCCATCCGGTCGTGCAGACCCCCTACCTCGATCAACTCGCCGATTCGGGCGTCCGCTTCCACCGCTGCTACAGCGCCACCCCGACCTGCGTGCCCGCCCGCGCCGCCCTCTACACCGGCCTCGCGCCGCGGCACCACGGCCGCGTCGGCTACCAGGACATGGTCCCCTGGGACTACCCGGTCACGATCGCGTCGGAGCTCACCCGCAACGGCTACCAGACCGAGGCCGTGGGCAAGCTCCACGTCTTCCCCGAGCGCTCGCAGATCGGCTTCCAGCACGTCGTCCTCCACGACGGCTACCTCCATGCCGGCAGGCGCCGGCCGATCGACCTCGACGCCAACGACGACTATCTGCCCTGGCTGCGGCGCGAGATCGGCGGTGACGCCGACTACTTCGACCACGGCCTCAACTGCAACTCCCACGTCGCCCGCCCCTGGGACAAGCCGGAGCACGTCCACCCCTCGACCTGGGTCTCGACCATGGGCATCGACTTCCTGCGCCGCCGGGATCCGGGCAAGCCCTTCTTCCTGATGCTCTCCTTCCACCGCCCCCACCCGCCCTACGACCCACCCGCCTGGGCCTTCGAGCAGTTCATCGGCCGGCGCATGCCGGCCCCGCCGGTGGGCGACTGGGCGGACGTCTTCGCCGGTCAGAGGAGCCTGCGGGCGGACACCTTCCGCGGTCCCATCGACGAGGTCATGCTGCAGCGGGCGAGGGCCGGCTACTACGGGCACATGGCCCACATCGACCAGCAGATCAACCGCTTCGTCGAGACCTGCGCCGAGCACGGCCTGCTCGAGGACACGGTCTTCCTCTTCACCTCCGACCACGGCGAGATGCTCGGCGACCACCACCTCTTCCGGAAGGGCTACCCCTACGAGGGGTCGGCGCGAGTGCCGCTGCTGATCTCCGATCCGAGGGGCCGCCGCGTCCCCGCCGGGGCCACCGAGGACGCCGTCGTCGAGCTCCGCGACGTCCTCCCCACCGTGCTCGACCTGGCCGGGCTGGAGATACCGGACGGCATCGACGGCCGCAGCCTGATGCCGCTGCTCGACGGGCGCCGGAGTTCGGTGCGCGACCACCTGCACGGGGAGCACACCCTGTTCGGCCAGTCGCTGCAGTGGCTCACCGACGGCCGCGACAAGTACGTCTGGATGAGCGGCACCGGCGTCGAGCAGCTCTTCGACCTGCGAGAGGACCCGGAGGAGCTCCACGACCTCGCCCCCGAGACCGCCCACGCCAGCCGCCTCTCCGCCTGGCGGGCGCGCCTGACGGCGGAGCTGGAGGGGCGCGAGGAGGGCTTCGTCGAGGATGGGAGGCTGGTCCCGGGCCGGCCGGTGAGGCCGGTGCTGGCGAGCGTTCTGGGCAGCTGACCGCCCGGCCGCCGAGCGGCCCGTATCTCGAGCTGTTCGAGATGCGGATCAGCCGGCCGGAGGCTCAGAATCCGCGCCGATGCGGTAGCCGGCCCCGGGGACGGTCTCGATCGCGGCCGGCTCTCCCAGCCGGAGCCGGAGACGCCGGATGGTGACCGCCACCGTGTTCGAGAAGGGATCGGCGTTCTCGTCCCAGACCTGCTCCAGCAGGTCCTCGGCGCTGAGCGCGGCGGGGCTCGCTCGCAGCAGCGCCTCGAGCACCCCGAACTCCTTGGCCGACAGTTCGCACACCCGCTCCCCCCGAGTCACGCGGCGCCGGATCGAATCCAGCTCGACTCCGCCGGCACGGAGGATCCGGGCGTGGGAGCGGGGGCCGGCGGCGGGCGAGCGCCCGAACCCTCAGCACCAGCTCGGTGAAGTCGAAGGGCTTGGTCAGGTAGTCGTCCGCGCCGAGGCTGAGCCCGGAGACGCGGTCCACGATCGAGCCGGCCGCGGTCAGCATCAGTATCATGGGCGCTCCCTCCTCCCTGGTGACCTCGCGGCAGAGGGTGTCGCCATGCATGGCGGGAAGGTCGCGGTCGAGGATCACCACGTCGTAGTCGTTGACCTCGATCCTGGTCGCGGCCTGGACCCCGTCGTAGGCCACGTCCACGGCCAGCCCCTGGTCCCGAAGCCCCTCGGCGATGTCATCCGCCAGCTGCTCCACGTCCTCGGCGACCAGCACCCTCATGAAACGGTTCCCACCTCGAAGGGCGCGACCGCGGGCAGATCGACGACGACACGCAGCCCCCCCTCGGCTCGGGCCGTGAGGTCCAGGGAGCCGCCGTGGGCGGAGGCGATGGCGGCGACGATGGAAAGGCCGAGGCCGTAGCCATCCCGGCCGAGGCGGTCGCCGCCGATGCGCCGGAACGGCTCGGCCAGCTCCCGCACCTGGTCAGGAGGGAGGAGGTGGCCGCCGTTCTCGACGACGAGCAGCGCCCGTCCCTCCACGGTGCCGGTGTGCACCTGCAGCCAGCCCCCCGCCTGGTTGTGGCGGACGGCGTTGTCGACCAGGTTCTCGACCATGCGCGCCAGCAGCGTGCTGCTCCCCCGGACCCACGCGTCGCCGATCTCGTGCCGGACCTGAAGGTGCATGCGCACGGCGGCCTCGGCGCGGGCGCCGAGCGCCGCCCAGGCGAGCTCGGCCAGCGACACCGTCACCGGCTCGGGGAGGGAGCCGCGGTCGGCCCACGCGAGCACGAGCAGGCTCTCGAGCAGGGTTTCAGCGCGGCTCAGACCGGCGCGGAGCTTGGGCGCCAGCGCCTGGAGCTGGGGCGAGATCGGCTCGGGCTTGGCCATGGCCACGTCGAGTGAGGTGCGCATCATGGCCAGGGGGGTGCGGAGCTCGTGGGAGGCGTTGGCGACGAAGCGCCGCTGGGACTCGAACGCGCTCTCGAGCCGGGCCAGGAGGTCGTCGATCGTGTCGCCCAGGTCCTTGAGCTCGTCGTCGGGTCCCTCCATGGCCAGCCGGCTGTGCAGGTTGTCGGCGGAGATCCGGCGTGCCGCCTGCGTGATGTCCTGCAGCGGGCGGAGCACACGGCCCGCCACCACCCAGCCCAGCCCGGCGGAGAAGACGACCATGCAACCGAGAGCGATGGCCGATGCCGCCGGCAGCTGGCTGAGCGCGGCCTCGCGTCCCTCGCTGAAGGATTTACACAGCGTCTTCGAGGAGCTGATCGTGCAGTGCTCCCCCGGGACGCCACTGGGCGGCACGCCTCCCGGGGTGATCCCGGACCCGGCGCTCGAGGAGACCGAACCGCCCCCGCTCCTGGTCTGCGTGACCGTGTAGGTGATGCCGAGCAGGACCGCCCCGGAGACCAGGAACAGGCCCAGGTAGAGGAGCGTGAGCCGGAGCCTCACCGTGCGCCGGGGTAGGCGGAGACGGCGGAGATCGAGGCGCCAGTTGCTTTCCGACTCCATGTTCACAACCTCCCAGCGGCCGTCGTGGGGGCTGCCGGCGCTGGACGCGAGCCAGCGCCGGGGTCGCTCCCGCCGGAGCGCCTCCTGCGCCGCACCTGCCTGCCTCGACCGGCTCTCGGCCCGCCCACCGGTTGATCATGCCCGGACCCGGATGACAAATCGGTAACAGGGCCTGTCACCGGCATGTCACCGCCGGGCCTGTACACCCCATTGCGACGAGACCGATGCGGAGCGGGTCCACGCTCCGCCAGCTCAGGAGTTCGACGCGATGCACAACATGCCGATCGGGTCCGCCCTCGGGCGAGCCGGAGCCGCGGCGCGGGTCCTGCTTCTCGGGGCGGGGCTTCTCATCCTGCTCGCGGGCTGCGTCCGGCCGGGGGCGGAGTCGCCGGGGAACTCCGGGCAGAACCGCGCCCTGGCGCGGGCGCTCGCCTACTCCAAATGCATGCGCGCCCATGGGGTGTCGAAGTTTCCCGATCCGACCTCGAATGGCAACGGGATCACGATGAAGATGAACCGCAACGAGGTGGACCCCAACTCGCCCCAGTTCAAGGCGGCGCAGCAGGCCTGCCACAAGCTCCAGCCGGGGCCGGCGAGTCTCACCCCTGCGCAGCAGGCGCAGCTGAAGAAGGACGACCTGGCGATGGCCAGGTGCATGCGCGCTCAGGGGTTCCCCAACTTCCCCGACCCCAACGGCCAGGGCGTCATCGTCCTCACGCCGAGCGACGGGGTCAACCAGAACTCGTCCCAGTTCCAGTCCGCGCTGAAGGGCTGCCAGAAGGGTGACACCGCGATCCAGTCGAACGGTGGCACCAGCGGCAGTGGTCAGTCGGGTGCCAAGTCATGAGCGGCGCCATCCTGTCGCCGGCCCCGGAGAGCCCCGAGCCTGCCGCGGTGAGCGAGCGCCGGCCCACGCGGCGGCGGTTCCTGGTCGCCGTGGCGGTGGTGGTGGTGGTCGTCGCCGCCGCCGTGGT
>DATAXV010000214.1:0-13009 GCA_036272915.1 Candidatus Dormiibacterota bacterium | reverse complement strand
GTGGCGGTGCTCGCCGTGACCTTCATCAGCCTGCTCTTCACCTACCTGATCCTCCGCTTCCAGAGCCATCTGCCCTGGAACCCCGAGCACCTGCCGGGGGTGCCGGCGTCACTGGCGATGAACACGGCGATCAGCTTCACGACGAACACCAACTGGCAGAACTACACGGGCGAGACGACGATGTCCTACTTCTCGCAGATGGTGGGGCTGGTCGTCCACAACTTCCTCTCCGCCGCCACCGGCATCGCTCTCGCCATCGCTCTGATCCGGGCCATGTCCAGGCGGACGCTGCGGACCGTCGGCAACTTCTATGTCGACACCACGCGCGCGACCCTCTACGTCCTCCTGCCGATCTCGGTTCTGGCCGCGATCGTCCTGATGTCCCAGGGAGCGGTGCAGTCGCTGGCCGCCTACCCCGTCGCCCACACCCTGGAGGGGATCAGGCAGGTCATCGCCGTCGGCCCCTTCGCCTCCCAGGAGGCGATCAAGGACCTCGGCAACAACGGCGGCGGTCCCTTCAACGCCAACTCGGCCCATCCCTTCGAGAATCCCAACGGGCTGACCAACCAGCTGGAGATCTACCTCGAGCTGATCACGCCCTTCGGCCTGGTCGTGACCTTCGGCCGGATGGTGGGCAACGTCAGGCAGGGACTCGCCATCGGCGCCGCCATGGCCATCCTGCTCGTCGTCGCCACCGGGATCTCGATGGCCGCCGAGCAGTCCGGCAACCCGGCCCTGACCCGGGTCGGCGCCAACCAGGCCAACACCGCGACCCAGTCCGGCGGCAACATGGAGGGCAAGGAGGTCCGTTTCGGCCCGATCTACTCGGCTGAGTTCGAGGCCTCCACGACCGGCACCAGCACAGGTTCGGTCGACTCCTCGCATGACAGCTACACACCCATCGGCGGGATGGTCGCCCTGGTCCAGATCGAGCTCGGCGAGATCGACCCGGGAGGTGTGGGCGCCGGTCTCTACTTCATGCTCGTCTTCGCCATCCTCTCGGTGTTCATCGCCGGTCTGATGGTCGGCCGCACGCCCGAGTATCTGGGCAAGAAGATCGAGTCGAAGGAGGTCCGGCTCGCCTCGCTGGCGATCCTGATCGACGTCTTCAGCATCCTCTGCTTCACCGCCCTGGCGGTGCTGGTCCCGGCCGGGAGGGCGGGGCCGCTGAATCCCGGCGCCCATGGCTTCAGCGAGATCCTCTACGCCTTCTCGTCGACCACCGGCAACAACGGCAGCGCCTTCGCCGGGCTGACCGGGAACACGGTGTACTACAACACCACCCTGGGCATCGCCATGTGGCTGGGACGCTTCATGGAGGTGATCCCGATCCTGGCCCTGGCCGGCGCGCTGGCCGGCAAGAAGGTGGTGCCGACGGGCAGGGGCACGCTGGCCACCGACTCCCGCCTCTTCACCGCACTCCTGATCGGCGTCGTCATCGTCGTCGGCGCCCTGACCTTCTTCCCCGCACTGGCGCTCGGCCCGATCCTTGATCAGCTGCAGCTCGCCGCCGGCCACCTGGCCCACTGAGTGAGATCGATGAACCCAGAGAAGACCCCCGTCCGCCGCCGGTCCAGGAGCAGCCTGGCCGAACGGGAGATCCTGCTCCCGGCGATCCTCGAGTGCTTCAAGAAGCTCGACCCGCGGTGGCAGGCACGCAACCCGGTGATGTTCGTCGTCGAGGTGGGATCGGTGATCACCACCATCATCTTTCTCGGCGGCCTCTTCCAGCATGCCTCGGGATCGACCGAGCTCTTCGTCGGCCAGGTCACGCTCTGGTTGTGGTTCACCGTCCTCTTCGCCAACCTGGCCGAGGCGGTCGCCGAGGGCCGTGGCAAGGCCCAGGCGGCCAGCCTGCGCCGGACCCGGTCGGAGACCGTGGCACGGCGGCTGAAGGACGGCTCGGAGGAGGAGCCGGTGGCCGCCACCGTGCTCCGTCAGGGAGATGTCGTCGTCTGCGAGGCGGGCGACCTGATCCCCGGTGACGGCACCGTCATCGAGGGCATCGCCTCGGTCGACGAGTCGGCCATAACCGGTGAGTCCGCCCCCGTCATCCGGGAGGCGGGCGGCGACCGCAGCTCGGTCACCGGCGGCACCAGGGTGCTCTCCGACCGGGTCCTGATCGAGATCACGGCCAACCCCGGCGAGACCTTCCTCGACCGCATGATCGGGCTGGTCGAGAGCGCGTCCCGTCGGAAGACGCCGAACGAGATCGCGCTCAACATCCTGCTCGCCGCGCTGACGATCATCTTCATGATCGCGGTGGTCACGCTCGAGCCCTTCGCGATGTACGCGGGCACCACCGTCAGCATCACTGTCCTGATCGCGCTGCTCGTGTGTCTCATCCCGACCACGATCGGCGCCCTGCTCTCCGCCATCGGCATCGCCGGCATCGACCGGCTGCTGCAGCGGAACGTGGTCGCCCTCTCCGGACGCGCCGTCGAGGCCGCGGGCGACGTCGACACCCTGCTCCTCGACAAGACCGGCACCATCACCTTCGGCAACCGGCAGGCCGCGGAGTTCCTGCCCGCCCCTGGCGTGTCGATGGAGAAGCTGGTCGAGGCGGCCTCCCTGGCCAGCCTCTCCGATGAGACCCCCGAGGGCCGCTCCATCGTTGCCCTGGCCGAGCGCTTCGGCAACCACCAGAACGGTGATCAGAAGGACATGGAGTTCGTGCCCTTCTCGGCGACGACACGGATGAGCGGGGTCGACTGGAGCGGCCGCAGCATCCGCAAGGGCGCCGCCGAGAGCGTCGCCGGCTGGACCGGCGAGGCGCTCGCGCCCGAGGTGCGCGGGCGGGTGGAGGGCATCTCCCGCTCCGGGGGGACGCCCCTGGTCGTGGCCGAGAAGGGTCACGTGCTGGGCACGATCCACCTCAAGGACATCGTCAAGCCCAATATCAGCCAGCGCTTCTCCGAGCTCCGGAAGATGGGCCTGCGGACGGTCATGATCACCGGCGACAACCCCCTCACCGCCGCCGCCATCGCCAAGGAGGCGGGCGTCGACGACTTCCTCGCCGAGGCCACTCCTGAGCACAAGCTGGATCTGATCCGCCACGAGCAGACCGACGGCCGCATGGTGGCGATGACCGGCGACGGCACCAACGACGCCCCGGCGCTGGCTCAGGCCGACGTCGCCGTGGCCATGAACAGCGGCACCCAGGCGGCCAAGGAGGCCGGCAACCTGATCGACCTCGACAGCGATCCGACCAAGCTGATCGAGATCGTCGAGGCGGGGAAGCAGATGCTGATCACCCGCGGCGCGCTGACCACCTTCAGCATCGCCAACGACGTTGCCAAGTACTTCGCCATCATCCCGGCCATCTTCCTGGCCGCCATCCCCGCGCTGGGCGCCCTCAATGTCATGAGGCTGCACGACCCGGACAGCGCCATCCTCTCCGCCGTCATCTTCAACGCCCTGATCATCGTCTTCCTCATCCCGCTGGCCCTGCGCGGCGTCAAGTACCGTCCCATCGGAGCCGCCGCGCTGCTCCGCCGCAACCTGCTGATCTACGGCGTCGGCGGCATCATCGCGCCCTTCATCGGGATCAAGGCGATCGACCTGATCCTGACAGCGCTGCACCTGGCCTGAAAGGAGCCAAAGTTCAGATGATCGCGTCACTCCCAAAGGAGCTGGTCCGGGCCATCCGGCTGACCCTCGTCTTCGGCGCCATGAGCCTGGTCTACGGGCTGGTCATGACCGGCTTCGCCCAGGGCGTGTTCCACAACCAGGCCAACGGCAGCCTGATCACGCACAACGGCCAGGTCGTCGGCTCCTCTCTGATCGGGCAGGAGTTCACCAGTCCGCGGTATTTCCAGGGCCGGCCCTCGGCGACCGAGAACGCCACCACCGATAAGCCGCAGCCCTACAACGCCGCCAACTCGGCCGGCAGCAACCTGGGGCCAAACAACGCCGCCCTGATCCAGCGGGTCGCCGCCCAGGTCAAGCAGATCCGCAAGCAGGACGGGCTCGGCCCCAACTCGACGGTACCCGTGGATCTGGTCACCACCGACTTCAGCGGGTTCGACCCCGACATCTCGGAGGCGGCCGCGCTCATCCAGGTCGACCGCGTGGCCAAGGCCAGGGGGCTCGACTCGGCAAAGGTCAGGACTCTGGTCGATAGCCTGGTTCAGGGTCGTATCCTCGGCGTCTTTGGCGAACCCTATGTGAACGTTCTGGCGCTCAATCTGGCCCTGGATCAGGGGGCCGCGCGCTAAGGGGGTAGTGGTTGGGGCGGTGGCCGACGACGGCCGCCGCCCCACGACCGGGCGAACGGGACTGCTCCGAGCATTCGCGTCCACAGAAGCGTCCGTCCCTCAGGCACAGAGCCAGGCACGCCCCACACAGCGCCGCCCACACACAGTCACTGGGCGTTTGTTGATGGAGCCCCTCCTACAGTGGAGGGAGAGGTGAGCTGCACCTCGTGTTCACAGAGGTGAGTCGTGAAAGGGACTGTCACAGGCTCGGTACCACGGCCCGGTCGCGACGTGCCGGACGCCGCTGACGACAGGCGGCACGGACGGTGGGCTCCAGAGATCATCCTTCCGCCGAGAGCCGCCGACGGTTTCGGCGCTACTGGGATCCCCGGCGCCACGTCCTGTTGAGGACGAGATGAGCGGGCTCGCACGTGGGCCCGACGGCCGTTCGAAGGGGGTGAGCGAACCTCCCTCAGCCACCCACTCGACGGGGTTGGGGGCGGCCCGCTGAGCGGGATCAGGCGGTGGGTGCCGGCTCCGCGCCGCGCAGGATGTGGACGTCCACGCCGGAGAGCCGTCGGATCAACTGGCTGGTCGTGTCCCAGGGCCGCCAGCGCCGGTGCCGGCGGTGGCCGAGGATGACCTCGGTGGCCATGGTCCGGCGGATGTAGTCGGCAAGGGTGGAGGCCACGTCGCGCCCGTAGAGGGTCTGGAAGTCGCCGCCGAGCTGGTGGGTGAGTGTGGCGTAGCGACCCATCCAGGTCTTCTCCCCGTCGCTCAGGCGGCCCCGTCGGACGGTGACCACGGCGAAGCCGGCGTCGCGGCTGGCGGCGTGGACCGAGGCCCAGCGGATCCGTTCCTCGAGCCCGCGCGCGATGGGCAGGCAGAGGACGACCGGGCCCCTCGGCTCCCAGGCCGACGAGGAGACGCCGCTCTCCTGCAGGTGCAGGTCGAGGTCCCGGTCGGCATGCTGGGCGATGAGCCGGAAGGCGGCCTCGCGGAGGGTCGGGAGCAGCTGCGGCCGCAGCTCGCCCTGCAGCGCCCGGGCCAGATCGGCCGGGGCCAGCACGCCTCTGCCCCGGATCCGCTCGATCAGGTCCTGAGGGGGCAGGTCGACCAGCTCCAGCTCATCGATCTCGGTGATCACCGCGTCGTCGACCAGCGGCCGCGAGGCCGGCCAGCGAGCCGCCTCCCTGAGTGCGGCGGCGAAGTCGCGGATGGAGAGGAGGTGCATCGTCGCCAGCACCGTGATCCCGGCCCGGAGCAGCTCCTGGACCGCCGCCTGGAGCGAGCCGCCCCTGGTGTCCACGGCGCTCAGGTCGTCGACGCAGACCACGGTCGGGTTGCGGGCGAGAAGGCGGTCCAGGTCCAGCGAGCGCTCCCGTCCGGCACCGCGCCCGCCCAGGACCTCGAGGCCGTGCAGCGCCTCCTCCGGGTCATGGTGCAGCCGGTAGGCGGCGACCACGACGTCGGTGCCGCGCTCGGCGCGGCGCCGCGCCTCGTCGAGCATCGCCCAGGTCCCCCCGCAGCCGGTGGCGTACTCGAGGTAGACGCGGAGCACGGCCCTTCGCCTGACCCCTTCACCGAGCTGGCGCAGCAGCTCGCGGGGATCGGGCCGGGACTCCTCCTCTCGGTTCACCGCCGCCTCCCCAGGGCCCCGGTCGGAACTCCTGATCCGGTTCCTGGCGTCATCGTTCGCGTCTCCACCCGGTCGCCGGGGCGGTCGGCCGCCCCGGCCTCGACTCTACCGTCGATCCGCTTCCGCCGAGGGCCACGGGCCGTCACTCACCCTCCCTGCCGGGCGGCGCGCCGAAGCGGTAGCCGCGGCTGCCGGCGGTGACGATGACCCCGGGCGAGCGCGGGTCCCGCTCGAGCTTCGAGCGAAGCCGCTGGATGAAGGTCCTGAGGTAGTTGCGCTGGTAGCTGTAAGAGGGTCCCCAGACCTCGCTGAGGAGGGTCCGATGGTCGACGACCTCGCCGCGATGCCGGGCCAGCTCGGCGAGGAGGCCGTACTCGGTGGGGGAGAGCCGGACCTCGGCCCCGCCTCGGAGCACGGTGTGCGCGCCGAGGTCGACGACGACGTCCCCGGCGGTCGCGACCATGGCCGGGCCGGGGGCGCGCTGGGCGCGGCGCTCGACGGCGCGGATCCGGGCCACCAGCTCGTCGGCCCCGAAGGGCTTGGCCAGGTAGTCGTCGGCGCCGAGGTCGAGCGCCCGCACCTTGTCCCGCTCCTCGCCCCTGGCGCTGATCACGATCACCCAGAGCGACCTCCGCTCGGGGAGGCTGTCGAGGATCCGCCAGCCGTCGACGAAGGGCAGGCCGATGTCGAGCAGAAGCACGTCGAAGCCGTCGGCGAGGAGCGCCTGCATGCCGGCGACGCCGTCGGCGACGGCGGTCAGCTGGTGGCCGTTGCGCGTGAGCATCGACGCCACCGACCCGCGCAGGGCGGCGTCATCCTCGATCAGAAGGATCCGGCTCATCCGATTCCTCCGGCCGTGGCAGCGTGATCCGGAAGGTCGCGCCATCGGCGCCGTCCTCGTAGACGAGGGTGCCGGCGTGGGCCTCGACCAGGCCCTTGACGATGGCGAGCCCGAGGCCGCCGCCACTCCGACCGTTGCGATCCGCCTCCGTCTCGCCCCGCACGAAGCGCTCGAAGATCCGCTCGCGGAGGTCGGGGGCGACGCCGGGGCCGTGGTCGTGGACCCGGACCGAGACCAGGCCGGGGCCGTCGGCCTCGCCGGTGCACTCGATCGCCGTCTCCGGCGGCCCGAAGCGGTCGGCGTTGCCCAGCAGGTTGTCCAGGATCTGACCGAGGCGGTCCCAGTCGGCGAGCACGTCGATCCGCGCCGCCTCCGGATTCCAGGTCACCTTCCGGTCGGGCGACGAGCGGCGGAGCCGCTCGGCGGCGGAGGCGAAGGCGTCGGCCAGCCGCAGAGGCTCCAGCTCCAGGTCGAGGGCGCCGCCCTCGATGCGGGCCATGTCCAGGATGTCGTCGACCAGCCGCTGCAGGCGCCGGGCCTCCGAGGCGATGGTGGAGAGGCGGGCGAGGTTGGGAGCCGACGAGCGCGTCGCCGAGGGATCCGTGCTCTCCGAGAGGATCGTCGCCAACGGCGTGCGAAGCTCGTGGGAGACGTTGGCCAGCAGTTCGCGGCGGAGCCGGTCGGTCTCTCTGAGGGTCCGCACCTGCTCCTCGCTGATGGCCAGCCGGAGGGCCGCCTGGGCCGCCTCCGCCTGCTGCTTGTTGAGGTGCACCAGTTCGGCGTTGAGGTGGTTGAGCTGACGGGCCAGGGCCTCGGCGGCGAGCTGCGCCCGGCGCCGGCGGGAGGCGAGGGCGCCGATGATGCTGGCCGTGGCCAGGAAGGCGACGAGGTTGACGATGTCCTCCTCGCTGGCGATGGTCAGCGTGCCCGTGGGCGAGACGAAGAAGAAGTCGACGAGAAGGAAGCTGGTCGCCGCCGCGAGCAGCGCGGGCCAGACGCCGCGGAAGATGCCGAGCACCGCGACCAGGCCCAGGTAGATGAACACGTAGTCGCGCTCGTGGCCGCCCCCCGAGACGAGAACGACGGTGACGGCCGCCGGACCGAGCAGGCCGACGGCGAAGAACAGCCCGTCGACGAGGTGAGTGCGCGTGCTCACGTTCATGGAGCGTACAGAGTCGCACGCGTCGCCGGACGCGCGTGATCGGCGCCACCTCCACCCGGCCTCGAAGGCGGGAGAATGGACCCGTGCTCTGGGTCGGCACCTCGGGCTGGCAGTACCGGCACTGGCGGGAGCGGCTCTACCCGAAGGGCGTGCCCCAGCGCCGCTGGCTCGAGCACTACGCCGGGCGCTTCCGGACGGTGGAGGTGAACAACACCTTCTACCATCTGCCCTCGACCTCGACCTTCGAGGGGTGGGCCGAACGGACGCCTGACGACTTCGTGATGGCCCTGAAGATGAGTGGGTACCTGACCCACAATCACCGGCTCCGCGACCCGGAGGAGCCGATCCAGACCTTCCTCGAGCGAGCGAGGCCACTGGGCCGAAAGATGGGTCCGATCCTGCTCCAGCTGCCGCCTCGGATGAAGGCGGACCTCGGCCTCCTCCGGGCGGCGCTGCGGCTGCTCTCCTCCCAGCGCGTGGCGGTGGAGCCCCGCCACGACTCGTGGTTCACGGACGGCCTCCGCGCCCTGCTCGAGGAGGAGGGGGCGGCGCTCTGCTACGCCGACAGCCCGGCGCGCTCGACGCCGCTCTGGCGCACCGCCGGCTTCGGCTTCGTCCGCTTCCACGAGGGCGAGGGACGGCCGCGGCCCTGCTACGTGCCATCGGTCCTGCGGAGCCGGCTGGGGCAGCTGGAGGAGGCCTTCCACCGAGCCGACGACGTCTTCTGCTACTTCAACAACGACGGCAACGGTTGCGCACCCCGTGACGCCGCGGTGTTCGCCCGCCTCGCCACCGAAGCTGGGCTGCGGACGACCCGGACGCCGGAGCCCGAGGAGATCGTGGCCTCCGAGGCCGACCCGGCCTGACCGTCGCCCGCGGGGCCAGCCGGGTCCCCCGGCTGGTTAGTCTTGGCGACGATGAGCACGACGGCCACGCTCGGCGTCTTCGGTGGATCCGGCTTCTACCGGCTCCTCGACGACGTCGAGCTCCTGCGGATGGACACCCCCTTCGGCCCCCCCAGCGACGAGATCGCGGTGGGCCGTGTCGGCGGCGCCGGCGTCGCCTTCCTGCCCCGCCACGGGGCTCGGCACACGCTCCCGCCGGGGGCGATCAACTACCGGGCCAACCTCTGGGCGATGCGTGAGCTCGGTGTCACCAGGATCATCGCCCCGACCGCGGCCGGCTCGCTGCGGCCGGACCTGCCGCCGGGGGCGTTCGTGGTCTGCGACCAGTTCATCGACCGCACCTGGGGGAGGCGCGACACCTACTACCCGGCCGGGCCCACCGTCGCCCACGCCAGCGCCGCCGACCCCTACTGCCCGCAGCTGCGCCGTCTTGCCCTCGACTGTGGGCGGGAGCTGGGCCTGGCCATGCGTGACGGCGGCACCGTGGTCGTCATCCAGGGACCGCGCTTCGCATCGCGAGCGGAGAGCCGCTGGTACCGCTCCCTCGGCGCCGAGGTCATCAACATGACGCAGTATCCGGAGCTGATCCTGGCCAGGGAGCTCGAGCTCTGCTACGTCAACATCTCCCTGATCACCGATTACGACGCCGGCGTCGAGCGCGACCCGTCGGTCGCCCCGGTGTCGGCGGATGAGGTGACCGAGGTCTTCGAGGCCAACCTGGCCCGCCTCCGCGGCCTGATCCTGCGGATGGCCGAGCGCATGCCCCCGGAGCGGGAGTGCCCCTGCTCGCAGGCCATGGCTCAGGCCGTCGTCGGCGGCGAGCGCCGGGCGCCGGAGGACCAGCTGGAGGCGGGTCCGCCGCCCCCGGCCTGACCGGCGGGGCTCAGCCTGCGTCCGCGGGGCGGTGAGCCTCGAACATCCAGAGCTGCTTCTCGAGGTCCCCGAGGGCGCCGTTGACCAGGTCCTGGGAGACCGGGTCGAGGTCGCCCAGCTCGCCCAGTCGCGAGCGGCCCACCTCGGAGACCGTGTGCAGCCGGTCGACGATCAGCTCCACCACGGAGTGGTCGGCGACCCTCCCCTCGGGAAAGGCGTCGAGGTGGCTGGAGGAGGTGACGGTGGCCGCCCGGCCGTCGGCGGCGACGCCGAGAGCGAGGCAGCGCTCGGCGAGCACGTCGGAGTGGTTCCGCGCCTCGTCGACGAGCTCGTCGAGCTGCAGGTGCAGGTCGCGGAAGCTGCGGCCGCGCAGGTTCCAGTGCGCCTGCTTGCCCTGGAGCGACAGGTCGACCAGGTCGGTGAGCAGCTCCTGCAGGATCCCCGCCACCTGCAGGCGGCGGTCGATGTCCATCGCGGCCGTCTGGCCGGCGATCGTCGAAGGCTGTGCCATGGCTCTTTCGCCCCCTTCACGTCTGGATGCGGTCGCAGCCATGGTCGCATGCCGGGAGGCACGCCGAGAGGGCAATCAGGCCGGCGTCAGAGCCACCCGTTCTGGCGGACGATGCGGATCGCGTCGACGCGGTTCCGCGCGTAGACCTTCTCGATCGCGCTCGAGATCCGGTTCCGCACCGTGCCCTCGGCGAGGTGGAGCCGGCCCGCGATCTCGGCCACGCTGGCCCCGGTGGCCATGGCGGCGAGGACGACGCGCTCGCCGTTGGTCAGCGGGCTGGCGCCGATCCGCACGGCGGCCGCCGCCACGCCAGGGTCGATGACACGTTCGCCGGCGGCGCAGCGGCGGATCGACGCCGCCAGCGCCTCGATTGAGGCGTCCTTGAGGACGAAGCCGCAGACGCCGCTGTTCAGCGCCTGCTGGAGGTACCCGGGGAGCCCGAAGGTGGTCACGATCAGGACCCGGCAGTCCGGTGCCTCCGCCCGGAGCCTGGCCGCCGCCTCCAGCCCGTTCATCCTTGGCATCTCGATGTCGACCACGGCGACGTCGGGCCGGTGGCGCGCGACAGCGTCGACGAGCTCGTCTCCGGAGGCAGCCTCGTCGACGATCTCGATGTCCTTCTCCCACTCGAGCAGGCGTCGGACGGCGGAGCGGAACATGGCCTGGTCCTCGGCCAGCACGACCCGGATCACAGGCCCGATCCCTCCGGCCCGAGGGGCATCCGCGCGGCCAGCTGGAAACCGCCCATGGCGCCGTTCCTCGGCTCGACCCGCAGCTGCCCGCCGACGGCGCTGATCCGCTCGCCGAGCCCGCGAAGGCCCGACCCGCGGCCGGTGCCGGCACCGCCGCGGCCGTCGTCGGCGACGATCACGGACAGGGTGCCGTCCTGCTGCTCGATGCGGAGCCGGCAGCGCCTCGCCCCGCTGTGCTTGACCACGTTGGTCATCCCCTCGCGGACGATCCAGGCACAGGCCGCCTCCACCTCCGGAGCGAGCGCGCCTCCACGCCGGTCCTCGATGGAAAGGTGGATGGAGGCCGCCTCGGCGGCGATCCGGGCCCCGTCGAGCTCGCCGGCCAGGGTCGGCAGACGGGCGCCGCCGACGACCTCGCGCAGATCGGCGAGCGTGGTCCGGGCCATCAGCTTGAGGTCCTCGAGCTCCGCCGTCGCCGGGTGCTCCGGCCGGTCGAGAAGGCGGGAGGCGAGCTCGGCCTTGAGCGCCATCAGCGACAGGCTGTGGCCGAGGAGGTCGTGCAGGTCTCGGGATAGGCGCACGCGCTCCTCGTCGACCGCAGCCCGCGCCAGCCGCAACCGGGCGGCGTGGAGCTCGGCGTTGGCCCTGGCCAGGAAGGTGAGCAGCACCGCACCTCCGCCGATCACGATCACCGGCAGCGCGCTCGTGGCCGTCGACAGCACCGCCATCGGCACCGCCATCGCCCGCTCGACGCTGGCCGGCCCGGTGACGTGGGTCTGGAGGTTCGGTGTGAACGCCACCCCCGTCGTACCTACGGAGATCAGCGTCAGCAGGGCGAGTATGGCGATGGCGGGGAGGCTCGCCGTCGGGGCCAGACCGCAGCCGGCCACGACCGCTGCGTAGATCAGGACCTCCTCGTCGGGCCCGTTACCGAGCATCTGGTCGAGGAGCGCCAGCAGGCCCATGCCGGCGACCAGAGGAACCACCCAGGCGTGCGATCGACGCGGCCAGACCCAGAGCCAGTAGACAAGATAGAGGAGGGCGGCCATGGCGGCGATCGCCAGATGCTCGGCCCCCTGCCACCAGATCGCCCCGTCCGCCGGCGTGATCAAGCCCGCCCCGAGCAGGAAGGTCCAGATGCTGAGGGCCAGTGGCAACGCTGACACCACGCCGAGGCTGCGGACGAGGACGGGCCACCGCAGCAGACGCTTCCTGCCCCGGTCGGATGTGAAGGGCCTCCACTCGCGAGATGTCATGAGTCGACTGGCGTGACCGTACCGCAGGCCGGGGTGTCCTGGTTAGTGACTTTTTGCACTTTGTCGGGTGCCGGTGGCGGGGCTAGCGTGGCCTTGTCCGATGCCCACCGCAGCCCCCGATCGATCGTTCCGAATCCTCCCGACCCCCCAGGCGCCGACGTCACCGGACGTCGAGAGGGTCAGGGGCGGGACCACCATCACCCGCCCGACGCGGTCCCGCCGCCCGCCGGTGCCAGGAGTACTGACGCGATGATCACCACGGCTCCCCTGGCCGTCCGCGTCGCCGGCGGCGTCCGGCTCGCCCTCATGCTGGCGGGCATCCTCGTCCTGGTCGCCGGCTGCGCGCGGCCGGGGGGGCAGCTGCTGACCGGGCAGGCGCAGTACCAACAGGCGGTCAAGCAGGCCCTCGCCTACTCCCGGTGCATGCGCTCGCACGGCGTGCCCGACTACCCGGACCCGAAGACCTCCGGCGGCAACATCAGCCTCGGTCCGGGCCCCAACATCGACACCAACTCGCCCCAGTACCAGTCCGCCCAGAAGGCTTGCCGGAAACTCATGCCGGGGCCGGGAAACCTGAGCCCCCAGGAGCAGGCTCAGGCGCGCGAGGACGGCCTGAAGATGGCCAGGTGCATGCGCGCTCACGGCTTCCCCAACTTCCCCGACCCCAACGGCCAGGGCGTGATCACGATCACGCCGAGCGACGGCATCGACACCAGCTCACCGCAGTACCGGTCCGCCGCGAGCACCTGCCAGAGCGGCACCGTCATCATCGCCCAGGTCCACGGCAGCCGTCGTGCCAAGTCATGAGCGGCGCCATCCTGTCGCCGGCCCCGGAGAGCCCCGAGCCTGCCGCGGTGAGCGAGCGCCGGCCCACGCGGCGGCGGTTCCTGGTCGCCGTGGCGGTGGTGGTGGTGGTCGTCGCCGCCGCCGTGGT
>DATAXV010000213.1:0-32973 GCA_036272915.1 Candidatus Dormiibacterota bacterium | reverse complement strand
CGGCCCGAATGCACACGCTCGGGATCGCTCACGATCGCAAGCATACCGCGCCAGATGGCGTTTCGCATGCGATCGCAAGCGGATCGCGGATTCCTGGCCGATGCTTCCGATCGAAGGCGAGGCGTTGGTCAGGCGTTCTCGGTCGCCCGCTCCAGGAGCTGGGCGAAGCGCTGACGCACCTCCTCCCGGCGGGTGGGGACGTGGTCGGCGGGCCAGAGCCCCTCCGGCGCCGCGTGCTCGCGCAGGACCAGCCTGGCCACGCTCTGGCGGTGGACCTCGTCGGGGCCGTCGTAGAGCCGGGCCGAGCGGGCCTCGCGATACATCTCCTCGAGGGGGAGGTCGGCGGAGAAGCCGAGGCCGCCGCAGACCTGGATGGCGCGGTCGATGACGTCGTGGAGGACGCGCGCGCCGAAGTACTTGATCATGGAGATCTCCTTGCGCGCGGCCCTCACGCCCTGCGTGTCCATGATCCAGGCCGCGTGCAGCGTCATCAACCGGGCGGCCGACATCTCCGCCACCGAGTCGGCGATGAAGTTCTGGACCGTCTGCTTCCGGGCCAGCGGCTCGCCGAAGGCCTCCCGCTGCAGGGCGCGCTCGCACATGATGTCGAGCGCCCGGCGCGACTGGCCGAGCCAGCGCATGCAGTGGTGGATGCGGCCGGGGCCGAGGCGGGCCTGGGCGATCTCGAACCCCTTGCCCCTCTCCCCGACCAGCGCCTGCTTCGGCAGCCGGACGCCGTGATAGCGGATCTCGGCGTGGCCGAAGCCGAAGCGCTCGAAGCCCATGGTCGGGATGTTGCGCACGACCTCCACCCCCGGGGTGTCGGCGGGGACCAGGAACATCGACGCCCGGCGATGGGGATCGGCGTCGGGGTCGGTCACGGCCATCACGATCAGGAGGTCGGCGATGAGGCCGTTGGTGGTGAACCACTTGTGGCCGTCGAGCACCCAGCCCTCGCCGTCGGGCACCGCCCTGGTCGACATCCTCACCGGGTCGGAGCCGGCATGCTCGGGCTCGGTCATGGAGAAGCCGGAGTAGATGCGCCGCGCCAGCAGCGGACCCAGCCAGCGCTCCCTCTGCTCCTCGGTTCCGAAGAGGGCGAGCACCTCGCTGTTGCCGGTGTCGGGGGCGTTGTTGCCGAAGACCATGGGACCCCAGAAGGACGCCCCCTCGATCTCGTGCATCAGGCCGAGCCTCACCTGGCCCATGCCCGCCCCGCCCAGCTCCGGCGGGAGGTGCGTGGCCCAGAGCCCGCGCTCCCTGGTCCGGTCCTGGAGCGTGCTCAGGTGGGCGAAGAAGGTGTCACGGTCCAACTCCTCGCTGAGGATCTCGAGGGGCAGCACCTCGTCGCGCATGAACCATCGCATCCACTCCAGCTGCCGCTCGAACTCGGGGTCGGTCGAGAAGTCCCAGCTCACGTCTCAGAGGCCTCCAACGCGCTCCAGCCCAACCTCAAGCAGCCTACCCACCATCCACTCCCGGCCGACGTAGATGGGATCGGGCCGCCGGCCCTTGAGGTGCAGCATCAGGTTGTAGGCGAGGATGGCGCAGTACTCGTAGAAGCCGAGCGCCACGTACCAGCGGAACTCGGCCACGTCGGCACCGTATATGCTGGCGAGCTCGTCGTCCGGCACCGCCTCCAGGAGCCGGCCGGCGCCCTCCGGCGAGAAGCCGAAGATGCCGTCTCCTGAGGGGCGGGCGGCCACCGCCAGGCAGGCCAGGTCGATCAGCGGCTGGCCAACGTGGGCGATCTCCCAGTCCAGCACCGCAGCCACGCCCTCACCGCCGAAGAGGAGGTTGGCGTAGTGGTAGTCGGCGTGGACCAGGACCGGGGGCCGCTCCCCGGGCATGCTCGCCCGGAGCGCCTCGGCCAGCCGCTCCGCCCCCTCGGTCCAGGGCGCGGCCGCCCGTTCCAGCAGCCAGGTCCAGCGAGCGATCTCGTCGGCCAGGGACATCGGCGGATCGCCGGCCATGGGCAGCGCGGCGACGTCGGCCCGCTGCAGCTCGTGCAGCGCCGCCGAGGCCGCGGAGGCGACGCCACTCGGGCCCAGACGGGCCATCGCCGGCTCGGCGCGGTCCCCGTCCACCCACTCGACCAGGACGAAGGGGCGGCCGTCGACCACCGGCTCCTCGGAGACGGCGATCACCGCCGGCACCGGCATCCCCTGGGCGGCCAGCGCCGCCATCAACCGGCCCTGGCGAGCGACGTCGGTCGGACCGGCCACACGCACCCCGGGCGGGGGCAGGCGCAGGACGCCCTCCCCCCTCTCCAGGGAGACCCTGTAGCTGAAGCCGGAATGCCCCTCCGGCATCGGCGCCACCGACCTGATGCCGGGCACGACCGCGCCCAGCTCCCGTTCGATCCGCGCCGTCCGCTCCTGATCGACGCCCCGCATCGCCGTCACCGCCGCCGAGGGCTCCGGCTCATGCCGCGAGGATGCTCCTCGCCGCCCGGCAGACCCGCTCCTCGTTGGGCAGGAAGGTGTCCTCCAACGTACCCGGAGGATAGGGCGTGTCGGGGGCGGCGACACGCGCGATCGGCGCGTCGAGCGAGTAGAACGCCTCCTCCTGGATGGTCGCCACCACCTCCGCCCCGAAGCCGGCGGTGAGCGGCGCCTCGTGCACGACCAGGCAGCGGCCGGTGGCGGAGACGGCGCGGACCAGGCCCTCGACGTCGAGCGGGACCAGGGTGCGGAGGTCGAGGACCGTGCACCGCACGCCCTCCTCGGCGAGCCGGTCGGCGGCGCGCTCGGCCAGGTGCACGGCGGCGCTCCAGGCGACGAGGGTGATGTCCGACCCCTCGCGCACCGTCCGCGCCTGTCCGAAGGGCACCGTGTAGTCGCCCTCCGGCACCTCCTCCCGCCACCCCCGGTAGCCGCGCAGCGGCTCGCAGAAGAGCACCGGATCGGGGTCGCGGATGGCGCTGAGGAGCATGCCCTTGGCGTCGTAGGGACAGGCCGGCATCACCACCTTGAGGCCGGGCGCATTGGCGTGCTGGGCCTCGATCGCGTCGGCGTGGAGGTCGGGCATCCGGGCGCCGCCGCCGAAGGGGCTGCGGATCGTCAGCGAGGCGGTGAAGCGGCCTCTGGATCGGAATCGGTAGCGCGCTGCCTGCACGGTCAGCTGGTGGAAGGCCTGCCGGGTGAAGCCCATGAACTGGACCTCCGCCACCGGGACCAGTCCGGACAGCGCCAGGCCCAGGGCGGAGGAGACGATCATGCCCTCGGAGAGCGGCATGTCCACCACCCGCCGCTCGCCGAAGCGCTCGAACAGGCCCTGGCTGGCCCGGAAGACGCCCCCGAGCGCGCCCACGTCCTGGCCCAGGACGACGACCCGCTCGTCCCTCGCCATCTCCAGCTGCAGCGCGTCCCGGATCGCCTCGATCACGCTCATCGTCGGCATCGTCAGTCGCCCCCCAGCCGCCGGCCGCGCTCCCGGAGCAGGCGCTCGGGCGGGTCGGCGTAGACGTGCTCGAAGAGGTACTCGGGCCGGTTGCCCCCGAGCTCCATGGCCACCCGATGGGCGCGTTCGACCTCCTCGCGGGCCCAGCCCTCCAGCTCCGACCGGCGCGATTGGTCCCAGCCGGCGACGCGGACCAGGTAGCGCTCGACCCGGTCGATCGGGTCCAGCGCCGCCCATCGCGCCCGCAGCTCGGGGTCCTCGTAGCGGGCCGGATTGTCGGAGGTGTTGTGGGGCCCCATCCGGTAAGTCTGACTCTCGATCAGGGTCGGCCCCTCACCGGCCCGGGCCCTGGCCACCGCGGCCTGGGTCACGGCGTTTACGGCGAGGAGGTCGTTGCCGTCGACGACGTGGCCGGGCATGCCGTATCCCGGACCCCTCGCCGCCAGGCTCGGCGCGGCGCTCTGCGAGTGGCGCGGCGTGGAGATCGCGTACTGGTTGTTCTGCAGGAAGAAGATCACCGGGGCTCGGGTCACGCCGGCGATGCCCATCCCCTCGTGGAAGTCACCTTCCGAGGAGGCGCCCTCGCCGAAGTAGACCACCACCACCGCGTCCAGTCCCTGGAGCCGGAGGCCCCAGGCCAGCCCGGCCGCCTGCGGGATCTGGGCGGCGATCGAGATCTGAATTGGAAGCATCCGCACGGAGTCCGGGATGTGCCCCCCCTCGACGTGACCCGTCCACTGCAGGAAGAGGCGCTCGAGGGGCAGGCCCTGGTGGAGGTAGGCGGGCAGCTCCCGATACTGCGGCACCACCCAGTCGCGGGCGGGGTCGAGGGCCATGGCCGAGCCGGTGACGCTGGCCTCCTGGCCGATCACCGGGGAGTACGCGCCGAGGCGGCCCTGGCGCTGCAGCCCGACGGCGCGCTCGTCCACCGCCCGGGAGAGCACCATCAGGCGCATCGCCTCCTCGATCTCGGAGGTCTCCATCGACGGCGCCGCCCCCTCGACCAGGGCCCCGTCCGGCGCGAGCACTCGCACCGGGTTTGGACCCTCTGCTCCGACTGGGAACTGCGCCGACACCTCGGAAGTCATCTCCACCGCTCCACCTCCCGACCAAGGATCACACCGCGCCGAGGCGCTCCCATGATCCTACGGGCAGGGGCTGCCAGCGGCCCACCCAGGGGGGTTGTCCGTCCCCGGCCCCCTCGCAACGATGGCACGCGCTCCGCCACCTCCGGCCTCGTCGGTGCGGTCCAGAGCCGTAGAGCACCAATAGCGTCCGGGAAGCCTGCGACGCGCTTCCGCAGTGCACGGGAGCAGGGCACACGGGTTTGAGGGCTGAGAGGCCGCCCAGATGAAGCCGTGCAGCTCAACCTGACGCGCGCCCACATTCGGCGGCGATGAGACGGGCGACATTCGCCGTGGATCGTGGGGACAGCAGACATTCCGAGTGCTCCGGCGGGCGGAGCGTCTCCACTCGATGGTCGTAACGTGACAGTCGATGACGTGACCCTTCTCGCTGGCGGAAATCGCTGCGATCCTGGCCTCACGACCCGCGAGGGTCGTCGCGCCGGGCGGGGCGAGCCTCCGGCGAAAAAATGGATGCGAACGGCAACGGAAGGAGTGGTGGTGATGGGACACGTGCTGAACGCGGATGAGATCGCGGCCAGTGTTCGGGAGGTCACCGACGACGAGGTCGCGTTCTATCAAGAACACGGATGGGTCAAGCTCGATGCGCTGATCGCTCCCGAATTCGCTGCGGAGCTCCTTCGCGTGGGCGAGGACTGGCATCAGCGCGAGCATAAGAGCACGCGAGACTGGAACTCCCTGGCGCTCCACGCGGATGCGGAGCCCTACCGCTCGCTGATGTTCAGTGACCGGATGGGCCGCAACGCGCAGCGGCTCGTCAACCGGGAGCGGCTCAGCGGCACCGGGATCGCCCTCCGCTATCGCAACGATCACTTCGTCGCCAGACCCCCCGAGACCAGAGGCACCGCCTACCACCAGGACTCGACCGAGCACGGATCGGATCGAGCCGGAGAGCTCCAGTTCTGGCTCGCACTCGCCGAGGTGACGCCGGAGATGGGCGCGATGCGCTTCGTCACCGGCTCGCATCAGGAGGGCCCGCTGGGAGCCGTCATGAACGGGTCGCCGGATCTGCTCGAGCAGTATCCAGGTCTGACCGACGTGTACGAGCTCTCACCGCCGTTCCACTACCGGCCCGGCGACGCGACCGCGCACCACGGCTACACGGTCCACGGGGCTCCCCCCAACACGACCGACCGGCAGCGGCTGTCGTACATCTTCTCGTACACGCCGGCTGACACCCGCTGGTGGAATGGCAGGGTCGAGAACTGGGGCAGCAAGCGGCTGCCGCTCGAGGACGGCCTGAACCCTATGATCAACCCCACGCGGTAGCCACTCGCACGGAGAGGCCTGCCAGGGGAGTCGCTCCGCGTTCACTGGCTGAAACCTTCCCCTCTTCTCAAGCATCGAGGAACCTCCGCACGGGCTCGCCGCCCGTGCCCCGGGCGAGCCGCGGTGGTTACCTTGGCCCGCGAGTTCACAACGCGGACAGACGGGATTCGATGCGTCCAGCCCGGGGCGCAGTATCAGCGGACGCCTCGGAATCGGGTTAGTTGTGCAGCGAACCAGCAGCGCGATCAGGAGGGTATGAAGGTGAGCGAGACGCTCTACGAACACGCCGGCGGCGATGATGCGCTGCACAGACTTGAAGCGCTCTTCTATGAGAAGGCGCTCGCCGACCGGATCCTCAGAAGGCTGTTCCCGAAACGAGTGTCCACCCATGTCGACCATCTGACCTGGTTCACGGCGGAGTCCTTCGGCGGTCCCGACCGCTTCACCGAGCGCCTCACCTTCCAGTACATCATCGACGTGCATCGCCATCTGAACATCACCGATGAAGAGCGCGATCGATTCGTCGCGCTCTACCTCGAGGCGCTGGACGAGGCGGGACTCCCTGCCGACGACCGGTTCCGGCAGGCCGTGCGTGAGCACGTCGAATTCGGTGCCCAGGTCGCCCAGAAGAACTCGCTCGCCGAAACCGACGCGGACCTTCACCCGATCCGGGCCGTCCCTCGCTGGAACTGGCCCGGATCGGAATAGGCCCGGCCCGGCGGCGAGGTCCAGCTCCGGCCTCGCCACCGGCCGCGGCTCGTGTTGGGGAGCGGCGTGGCGTCCCCGCGAACACGTGTCAGCGACTCACGAACGCGTCCAGGTCCCCGTTGAGCTGATCGGTGTGGGTGAACATGAGGCCGTGTGGAGCGTTCTCGTACACCTTGAGCTCGCATCCGGGGATCAGCGCCGCCGCCCTCCGGCCCGAGCTCTCGATCGGTGTCGAGACGTCGCGGTCACCGTGGATGACCAGGGTCGGGACCCGTACCGTCGCCAGCTCCTCGCGGAAGTCCGTCTCGAACACTGTGACGCTGCAGTCGAGCACCGCTCTGAGCGAGGTTCCGGCCATGTCGTGGATGAGTCGGTCGGCGAGGAGCTTCGACACCCGAGGTATGGGCAGCTGCTCTCCGAAGAACCCGGGGGCGCCCTGCTCCAGCCAGAGTGGCCAGTCGTGCCGCCATCCGGCGCGCGTCGCCTCGACCCGTGCCGGCTCGACACCGGTCGGGTTGTCGCCGGTCTGAAGCGGATAGGGCAGCGTCACGGCGACCAGCACCGCGCCGGCGATGCGGTCGTCGCCATGACGGGTGAGGTAGCGGACGATCTCCCCTCCCGCCATCGAGTGGCCGACCAGCGTCACATCGTGGAGGTCCAGCTTGGTGATCAGCGCTGCCAGGTCATCGGCCAGGGTGTCGTATTCGTAGCCGCGGCCCGGGTCGTCCGAGCGGCCGTGGCCCCGGCGGTCGTAGCCGACGCAGCGAGCGGTCTCGGAGATGTGGGCCATCTGGTACTGCCAGATGTCGCAGCTGATCCCGGCGCTGGCCAGGAACACGACCGCGCGGCCCTGGCCCCAGTCGCGATAGAAGATGCGGGTCCCGTCGGCGGTCTGCATGTAGGGCATCGGTGGTCTCCTCGTGCTGATCAACGGCGGTCCGTCCCTCGCGGACGGCCGACGTCACTCAGCATTTCCGAGACCAGATGCGCGAGTCGATTACCCGTGACGTAAGTCGTCGAGCCCACCATCACGCTTGATCCGAGCCTGCGACGACCTGAGAGCACCACCTTCAAGCGGGCGAACACCGCACAGAACGGCGCCGGGAGAACCGCTCTAGCCCGGACGGCGGCTCCCGGCTCGCCGACTCAGATGGTCTGGGTACCCCATGACTCGGAAGCACCCACCGCCCGCGGGATCGAGAGGAAGAAGTGCGCCCCGGTGCCCTGGGCGGTGTTCTCCCAGCGGCAGAAGGCATGGAGCTGGGTTCCGTTGTACATGATCAGGCCGCTGATGCCGGCGGCGTCGGAGACGGCCGTGGAAGTGATCTCGGCGGGAGTGCTCATGGTCCCGCTCTTCTCGTCGTACCAGCGGTGATACGCGACGGCGGAGTCACCACCGATGGGCACCAGGTACAGGAAGTGCTGCTGACCGTTGGTCTGGTCGTAGACGAGGAGCTGCTTCATGGTTTCGACCTCCTCGGAGCTGGTTGAGCCGCTCGGTCGGTAGAAGGTGAGCTGATCCTCCACGACGGAGCGATCGTAGGTGCCGCTGTAGCAGGTCCCGCAGTACTGCTTGGCCTGATAACCGCTGGCCAGCTGGGCGACATTGTCGTAGTCGGCCAGCCACTTCCAGCGAATCGGGGCGTTCGGATAGAGGGAGAACGCGCCGGACTCGGATCCGTACATGCCGACATAGAACCCGGCGCTCGAGGCCCAGCCCATCATCGAGTCGAGCAGCGAGGCCGCCGGCTCCGCGTACTCCTCGACGTCGAACACCAGCGGGCAGTTGGAGATGCCCCAGGCCGACACGGCCTCCTCCAGAAGCGCCTGCCAGTTCGACGGCGTGGCATCGGTGCTCGGGGTGATGATCGGGAGGACGCCGATGCCCATGTTCCACACGGCCTCGGCGAAGGCGGCCGGATGGCCCGCGCCACTGGCGGAGAAGTTCGCCAGGTAGAGCCCCGCACTGTCCGAGCCCGAGCTTCGGCAGTCGGCGACGAATTGAGCCGCATTCGTCTGATCGAAGTAGGCCGCGTCGAGCATCTGGTGCATCGGGCCCTCCCTGACCTCGGCCTGAGCGAGGGTGCTGCGCGCACAGCACCGGCGGGGAGAACCGCCGAGCGCCGGTCACCATCGGACTGCACGGGATCCGCCTTCCGGAGCCGGACCCCACTCTACGGTGAGGACGCTTGTCGGCCAAATGTGAGAGTGACTCGCAGATTGACCGTTCACCACCGAGGTCCTCCCTCTTCCCGATGGCCGCGGTGCGGATTGGACGGCGGCGACTACCTCGGACGTACTGGCATTGCCCCCGACCTCGCGCTAACGTGAGCCGACGTGGCCGTCGAACAGCATGACGAGACGCTCGGGGATCTCCTCCGAGGATGGCGCCGGCAGCGCCGGATGAGCCAGCTCGACCTCGCTCTCGAGGCGGAGATCTCGGCCCGGCACCTGAGCTTCGTCGAGACCGGCCGCTCCAAGCCGAGCCGTGAGATGGTCCTTCGCCTCGCCACCCACCTCGGTGTCCCGATGCGAGGACGGAACCGCCTGCTGCTCGCCGCCGGCTACGCGCCGGTGTACGGGCAGTCGACCATCGATTCGCCGGAGCTGGCCCCGGCGCGCCAGGTCATGGAGGAGCTGCTCGCGGCGCACGAGCCCTATCCGGCCCTGGTGGCGGACCGTCACAGCGAGCTGGTCGGCGCCAACCGGAGCATGTCCCTGTTCACGGATGGCGCCGCCCGGTGGTTGCTCGAACCGCCGGTCAACACCTACCGTCTGGGCCTGCATCCGGAGGGGATGGCGCCGCGGATCGCCAACTTTCCGGAGTGGAGCCGCGAGCTGCTGGGCGCGCTGCGTCAGGCGGTGGCGGTGACCGGTGACGAATGGCTGGCCGGGCTCTACAAGGAGGTCAGTTCCTTTCCCGGGGTCGACACGGCAGCCTCGGAGTCAGGTGGCCAGGGGTCGATCGCCGTGCCGCTGCGATTCCGGACCGAAGACGCCGAGCTCGCCTTCTTCGGATGCCACACGCACTTCCGGTCCCCGCTCGATGTGACCGTGTCGGAGCTGTCGATCGAGGCGTTCTACCCGGCCGACCCGGCGACCAGAGCCTGGTTGAACCGCCCCCATCTGCTGATGAGTTAGCGCGCGCCCGGCGGCGGGAGGCAGGCTCCCGCGATCGCTGCCCGCTGCTCCCCGGACAGGGGCTTCACCGCCTCCCTGAGGGTGACGCCGGAGGCTCGATGGGCTCGCGGCAGCAGCCACTCGAAGACGAGCTCCGGCCTCCTCTTGCCGGTGTCGCGCAGCACCCATCCGATCGCCTTGCGGATGAAGAACTCCTTCTCCTCGAGCATCCCGTCGGCGTAGCCGGAGAAACGCTCGAAGTCTCCCCCACCTCGACGCAGCTGGTGGAGAAGGGCGAGCATTGCCGCCCGCCTGATCCAGAAGTCCTCATCGACCGCCCAGTGATCGAGCGTGCCGGCCAGCTCCGGACAGCGCTCCACCAGTCCCCCGACGATGGACTCGGCGAGACCGTCGACCAGCGCCCATGTCCCGGACTCCCGCAGGAGGCGCTCGAGGAGCGAGATGTCGTCGACCCTCAGCAGGTGGTGATAGCCGCCGAGCAGCTCCAGGGTCACCATCCGGCGCTCGTGGACTGGCGAGTCCCACAACGACTCGACCATCTCGATCAGCTCATCGTGTCCCACCTCGGGATGCTCCTTCCTCACCGTCTTCGCGACCGACCGGATGGCGGGCACGCCGACCCCCCAATGCTCACGCTGACTCTTGAGGTAGGCCTTCTCCTGACGCGCACGGTCCGGCGACCCCAGCGCCCGGAGCCGGCCGTCGATCGCGTCGACGAGTTTCACGTCGGCGATGCTACCGCTCGGCCACCGTTACGAGCCCCGGGTGACCGACCGAGGCCGCGACGACACCGCACCCGACTCTTTGATACGCGGGGCTCGAGGCTGGTCCTCGGCCGCTGCTCAGCAGATCTCGAGCGCAAGTTCCGCGACCCGGTCCGCCTGCTGATACCGCTCCCAGGGCCAGACCTGCTGCACCTCCTGATGGTGGCGGACGGCCCCGATGAAGACGGCCATGGCACCGACCAGCGGCCTGAAGGCGGCCGCGGCCGGCAGACGGGCGCGCTCGGCCGCGGTGAGTGTACGAGCCGAGGCGTAGCCCCTCGCCGCCGCCCTGAGCCTGCTCTCGTTCCATGCTTCGACCGGCCTTCCGAAGGGCCCACCCAGACACGTGAGCAGGAGGAAGCCGAGATCCACGATCGGCGGGCCGAGCCCGGCGCTGTCCCAGTCGATGAAGCGGACCTGTCCGTCGTCCCCGGCGATCGCGTTCCAGGGGTGGGCGTCACCGTGAAGGAGATGGCGGGGCATGTCCTCTAGAAGGTCGATCCCGGCGCAGGCGTGCTCAAGCGCCTCGAGATGCCCCTGCTGGGACCGGGGCACGGCCGCCCTGACCGAGGCCAGACTCGCCGAGAAGAATCCGAGCTCGGACCTGGGGAGCATCCCCGCCTCAGCCACGCCACCGTGGATGTCCAGGGAGTGCAGCAATCCGAGGGTGTGGCCCATGCTCTCCAGCCGGTCGGGTTCCGGCCAGGGCGCGGTCCCGTCGATCCACTCCATGACGACGTACCGAGCGCCGTCGACCTCGACCACGCGCCGCCCGTCCGAGGCCTCGAGGACGCGAGGGCACGGGTAGCCGTGGTCGGCGAGCAGAGTCAACACCTCAGCATGCCGGTCGGCCTCGTGGAGCCGGGCCAGCCAGTTGCCGTGTCGCGACGTCCGCAACCGGTAGAGGCGAGAGCGCTTGAGCTCCTCCACCTCCAGCACCTCGGTGCCCCTGAACGAATGCTCGACACTGCGGGCGAGGACCTCAGGCCGATCCGGCCAGGCAGTGGCGGAACCCGGGGGCGGCGTCAGTTCGGCGAGACCTTGAGCGGTCGCACCGGCTCCAGCTGGCCGACGCCGTCGAGCTTGATCAGCTCGTCGCTCACCAGCTGCTCGGCGATCATCGGATCGCCGCACTCGAGCAGCTCCTGGCGCTTCGCCGTCTCGACCTGGAGCAGAGACCCCGCCAGCCACACCGCCCGCGTGCCCTTGCGCGCGGCGAGATCACCGCTGAGCTCGACGCCGTAGGCCTCCAGGTAGCGGCGGAGCAGATGCAGCAGCCGCGGCCTGGCCGACTTGGGCGGGTCCTCCAGCCATTCGACCTCGCCCTGGAGATAGGGCTTGTCATGGCTCAGCGAATGCAGCCGGAAGCGGCGGCATCCGCGGACGAGGACGAAGAACCGGCCGCCTGGCAGGGGATCCACCTCCTCGAAGGTGGCCAGAGTCCCGATGTCGAAGGTGTTCTCCCCGTTGCCGGGCCCGACCTCCCAGCCCTCGCGGATCAGCAGGACCCCGAAATCGCGCCGCTCGCGCACGAGCAGCCGATAGCGTTCCTCGAAGACATGCAGTGGAAGCGCCGCTCCCGGGAAGAGCACCGCGTGCATCGGGAACAGCGGGATCAGGTCGTCCGTGGCCGCCACCTGGCGCTAAGCACCCCAACCATACCGTCGGCCGCCAGCGTACCAGACGGTGCCGACTATCGCCGCCCGCGCGCCCCCGGTGAGCTGGCTCGCCATCTTTCCACCCAGGTGCCCCGGACGGCGTCGTCGGGAGGTCCCTGGGCCAGGGTGCGAACCGCGTCCTCGATCCTCCGGGTGAAGGCCCGGTAGTCCTCCTTGGGCGCGGCCACCAGCGGCTTCCCGATCCGGACCCGGGCCGGTGCCGGCATCGGGATCGACCTGCCCCTGGCCATGATCCGGTCGGTGCCGCGCAGGTGGATCGGCACCACCGGTGCCCGATTCTGCGTGGCGAGGTAGCCGACGCCCGGCCGGAAGGGCCCCATCCGGCCGTCCGGGGATCGCGTCCCCTCGGCGTAGATGAGCAGGTGCCAGCCGGACTGGAGGAACATACCCGAGTTGGCGAGCACGGTCTGCGGCTTCCCCGTGCGCGAGAAGGGAAAGGTGTTCAACCAGAGGCTGACCATCCGGCCCACCCAGGGATGCTCCTGGTACCAGTAGTCGTCGGCGGCGCTGACCACGGTCCGCTCCCGCACCCGGTCGGTCAGCGCGTAGAGGAGCAGCTGGGTGTCGGCGTGGCTGACGTGGTTGGAGACGATGATGGCGGACCGGTCGAGCTGGTCCAGCCACTCCCGACCGGAAACGTGGGGCCGGGCCATCAGCTCGGTGAACGGCATCGAGACGCCGCGCTGGATCAGCTTGCGCGCGGTCAGCGCCGGCTCGGTCCTGGCCCAGGCCAGGTCGGTCGCCGGCTCCGGGACCGCCGGGGCGGCGGGCGCCCAGGTGCTGGGCCGGGTCTCGCCCCAGCGGAAGCCGCGGCGGACCTGCTCCAGGTCGCCCAGCGGGTCGAAGCTCATCGCACGTCGGCCAGCAGCAGCGGCGGCAGGCGCAGGTGGCTGATGCTCGGGTGCCGGCCGACCGTCTGCTCCGCCATCTCCAGGGCGTCCTCGAGGCGGGTCGCGCACTTGAAGCCGAGGCGGTGGACGGTGTCCCTGTCGCCGCCGACGATGATCACGTCGCCCAGATGCTGCATGGCGTGCGCCGCCCAGTACCACGCGTAGAAGGGGTGAACCCCGTGGTAGGCGTGGCTCTTGCGGAAGAGCTGGCGGTACCAGGGGTCGGTGGCGAACCGCTCCTCGTAGCGCTGCTCGATCTGGTGGGGATCCGTGGTGTCGGCCAGGACCTCGTCGTAGAAGTCGATGTAGCTCGGGTGCTGGACCGAGTCGAACTCGTAGCGGCAGGGATGGCTGAGGATGGCGACGCCGCCCTCCCTCACCACCGGACGGCCCCGGTAGAGGTTGAAGAGGTAGCCGAGGCCGGTGCACACGACGAGCACCGGGTTCATCGGCGCGAAGACGTTGTAGGGACCGATGTAGGGGACGCCGATGGTGACGATGTCGGTCTGCCCCTCGACCTCCACGGTGAGCTGCTCGCGCACCGACTCCAGGGTCTTCTCGTGGACGGCGTCGACCTGGCCGGCCCGGACCGAGGTCAGGGCGTAGGGTGCGCGCATCGAGTGGAAGACCTGCCGCTTGATGTGGGTCGGGGCCAGGTCGGTCACCTGCTTCACCGCCAGGAAGGCCGCCTGGTCGGAGGCGGTCCAGTCCGTCTCCCGCTTCTGCATGAAGTTGGCGATGGAGGGGAAGCTGTGGTTGTTGACCGTGGTCTCGATGTGGAAGACGCGGACCGCGTCCTCGATCAGCTGCCCCTGGCGGATGCAGGAGTGGTGCAGGTCGGAGTCCGGCGGATGCATGTAGGAGCGCGACCCCAGCAGCGTCTTGACGTTGTGGTGCTGGCGGATGCCGCGATAGCTGGCCAGGCCGGTCGCCATCGACTTGTGGCCGCCGTCCATGGGCACCAGGGTCAGGTTCACGTAGATGACGAGGTCAGACTCGGCCGCGCGGCGGTTGAGCGTGACCTCCTCCCCCTTCTCGGTCACCCCGATGTGGACGTTCCCCTCGGGATCCTCGGCGTCGTGGTTGTAGAGCCGCTCCGGATAGAAGGTGGAGAAGACCCGGTCGCCGACCGCGTGGCGGATCTCGTCGGCGGTCATCCGCCGGTGGAGCCCGGTGGCGATGATCAGGTGGACGTCCTCGACCCCGGCCTCGGCGGCGAGCTCGAGGACCTCCTGCAGCACCAGCTGGCGCACGTCGGGCGCGGCCATCGGCGGCAGCGGCAGGGAGAGGTCGTCGACGGCGATCGTGAGCTTCATCCCCGCCCGCAGCAGGCTGGGCAGCGGGTCGTCCTCGATGGGATGGCTCAGCGCCCGGCGGATGGCCCGCTGCGGATGCGGCAGGCCGGGCAGGGGATCGGGGCCGTAGATGACGCGGCTGCCGACGGGCAGGCGCTCCAGGCGCACCCCCTCCCCGTGGTGGAACAGCACCGGTGGCATGGTGCGATCGATCTCGACGACGGCGCCAGGTCTGGACATCAGGCCCCCAAGTTTCGCAAGTCGAAGGCCACCTTGACCGCCCCCAGGCGGCCGGCGGCGAGAGCATAGGTGATGGCGTCACGGTAGGCGCCAAGTCCGAAGAGCGGGCCGGTGAGCGCCTCGAGGCCGAGCCGGGGCGCGAGCTCCAGTGCGATCTCGAAGGTCCGCCTCCCATCGCCCTCGACACCATAGGCGTAAGCGCCGAGCACGTGCAGCTCGCGCTGCCAGATCGGCGCCCAGTCGACCTTGACCTCGCCGGGCATGCCGACCGCGACCACCGTGCCCCCCGCCCTCGTGTAGCGGACGGCGTCGTTGAGCCCGGCGGCGGTGCCGGTGCACTCGAAGGTGGCGTCGGCCCCGCCGAGGAGCAGCGGCCGGTCCCGGCCGTCGAGCCGGCGCGCTGAGGTGGCGAAGCGGATCCGCTGGAAGGCCTCGTCCGGCCGGACCACCTGATCGGCGCCGAGCCGGAGCGCGTGCTCGCGCTGCGAGGGGTGCTTGGCCACGGCGATCAGGCGCCTCGGGCTGGTCAGCTGGCGCACGGCGGCGACGGTCAGCAGCCCGATCGTGCCCGCGCCCTGGACGACGATCACGTCATCGCCGCCGATCTCGGCCCGGAGCGCGGCGTGGACGCTGCAGGCGAGGGGCTCGACCAGGACCGCGGCCTCGTCGGCGAGGCTGGCGGGCACCTCGTGCAGCTGGCGCGGGTGGGCGATCAGAGTCTCCCCCCACCCCCCGCCGGTGGCGGAGCAGTAGCCGGTCTGGAGACCGACCGGGAGATCCCCCGAGTCGACGTTCTCGCACAGGCCCGGACGCCCCTCGGCGCAGCGCGCGCACACGGGGTCGAGGCCCCTGACCTCGCAGCCGAGGGCGGGCTCGACCACGACCCGGCTGCCGTCGCACTCGCCCACCACCTCGTGGCCCATGACGAACGGGTAGCTGGTCAGCGGGTCGAGATAGAGGGACGCGTGGCCGGTGATGGCGGCGAGGTCGGATCCGCAGATGCCGGCCAGGCGCGGCCGCACCTGGTGCCAGCCCGCCGCCGGCAGCCTCGGGTCCTCGACGTCGCCCAGGTGAAGGACGGAGAACTCGCCGGTGGCCAGCTTGGGCCGGCCTCCGGTCGCCTTCAGCGCCGCGTAGCGGGGCACCGATCGGACGTACTGCAGGGCCAGCATCAGACCTTCGCCCCCTGGCCGGACTGGTGGGAGCGGGGATCGGGCACCGGCAGCCGCACGCTGCCCGGCGCTGTCCGCCAGCGCTCCACGCGCCAGCCGCGCTGGGACGCGATCTGGGAGAGGCGGGCGTCGGGGTTGACGACGACCGGCGTCCCCACCTGCTCGAGCATGGGCAGGTCGCTGATGGCGTCGGCGTAGGCGAAGCTCTCCTGGAGATCGGCGCCGCCGGCGGTGGCGTACTCCTGGAGCAGCGTCGCCCGCGCCTCGCCGACGGCGGGCGGGCTGCTCAGGTCCCCGGTCAGGCGGCCGTCGCGGGTCAGCAGGCGGGCGCAGTCGACCTCGACCTCCAGCATCTCGGCCAGCGGCTCGACGATCAGGTCGAGGGCGCCGGTCAGGAGCAGGACCCGGTGGCCGGCCCGCTTGTGCTCGCGGATCCGGCGCACCCCCTCCGGATAGAGCCGGCGCAGTGTGACCGCGTCCAGGGCCTCGCGGCCCAGCTGGCGCATCCGCTCCACCTCGAGACCGGCGTACTCCCGATAGAAGGAGCGCTGGAAGTCGGCGCGGGAGCGCCGCTCCAGGAAGAGCCAGCGCGGAGTCCTCGAGGCCATGCGGCCCAGGAAGCGGGGCCAGTCCTCCAGCGGCTGGTCGCGCAGGCGCATCCAGAAGTAGTACTCGACGACGTTGGTCTCGACCAGCGTGCCGTCGACGTCGAAGACGGCGAGCACGCCGTCCTGCCCGGAGCGCCGGCGCAGCCCGTTGAGGGCGGTGTTGCTTTCGGGCCGCGGCACCGTGCTCCCGTTGGGACCGGCCTGGCGGCGCCTGCTGTCGGCCCTGGCCATGCGGACCACGGTCGGGAAGTGAACGTCCTGCAGGTACCGGTCCCAGTCGTAGCCGGCGGCGTCGAAGGGGAAGAGCGCCCGCTCCTCGTCGTCGACGCGATCCCACAGCGCCTGCACGTTGCGGGTGTCGTAGACGCAGTCGACCTCCATGTAGATGCCGTAGAGCTCGCCCAGGTTGAGCGACCGCTCCAGCCGGGCCTTGCGCTCGTGGAGGTCGTCGGAGCGACGGGTCGCGTCGGGCACCAGCGGCGTACGCTCGACCAGCCGCTGGCCGAGCTCGACCGCGGCCAGGGCGATCTTGCCCTTCAGCGTCATCTCGTCGCGACTGGGGAAGGTCCAGTTGGGGGTGGCGATCGCCTGTCCGAAGCGGTCGCGCAGCGGATGCTCGTCGAAGTACTCGCTGGCCTGCTCGGCCAGGTAGCGCAGCCGCAGCGGGTTCCGGCTCCCGGAGGCGGAGTGGTAGATGCGGTGCTCGCCGGCGGGAGGGGGCGACGCGGCCACCGCCAGCACCGTGTTGACGACGTAGTCGGCGGGGATGATGTCGAGGACCCCGTCCGGCAGCCCGGAGAAGTCGGACAGCACCGCTCGGGCGAAGGCCAGGATCACCGGCTCCGCCATGCGGAAGCCCTCCAGCCAGCCCGGGAACGGCTCCTTGAGCGAGCTCTCGATGATCGCCGGACGGACGATGGAGAGGGGGATGTCCCCGTGCAGCTCGACCACCGCTCGCTCCGCCATCGCCTTGGTGAAGGCGTAGATGTCGGTGAAGCCCATGGCCCTGGCGTGGGCCCGGCCACGCTCCACCAGGCGGTCCTTGACCCAGCGCTCGCGGAGGCGCTCGACGGCTCGGGAGACGGCGGGCACGCCGGCCGGGCCCAGCCGGCTGCGAGCCTGCCGGCTCAGCTTCTCGAGGATCTCGGGCCGCCGGCTCTCCTCCTCCACGGCGAGGCGCAGCTGGCTCAGGATCTGGGCCTCGTGGCGCCAGTTGAGCCCCGGGTCGTGGGGCAGCTCCTCGCGGACCAGCCCGCGGAGCATGCCGCCGACGTAGGCGGTGGAGATGTGGACCAGGTGCGGGTTCCCGCCGGCGTCGGTCAGGGTCCGGACCAGTCGCGACGCGCCGAGGAGATTGGTCTCCGCGGAGAGGTCGGCCGGGTTGTCGAACTCGACCGCGGCCGCGGAGTGGATGACGATGTCGCAGGAGGCGAGGCCGTCCCTGTCCTCGTCGGTGAGGCCGAGGCCCTCCCGACCCAGGTCCATGCCGATGACGGAGACCTTCTCGTCGATGAGCCGGGCGAAGGCGTCCTTGCCCAGCTCCTCCTCGAGCCGGCGGAAGGCGGGGCTGCTCAAGACCTCCCGGTGGAGCCTCTCCCCGGCGCTGCGCCGCGCGCTGCCGCGGATGCCGAGGTAGAGGTGGCCGACGTCGGGGACCTCCCGGAGGCACTTCTCGACGACGGACTTGCCCAGGAAGCCGGTGGAGCCGGTGACGAGCAGTCTGCTCCCCCGGATCGCGTCGCGAATCACCCGGAGATTTAAGCAGGTTGCCCCAATGCGGTTCCTGGTGGCCCTGCCGGCGCCGTCCTTCGTCCCGCTCGCCGGACGGTCAGGATTGGCCGCGTCGACCTCGCTCTGGAGTGCTCGCGACGGCTCGGTGCCAGCCGGGTCGACCTGCTCCGCACCGGCCGGCCGTCCGCGTTCATGGTCGAGTGGCCGGAGGACCATGCGGTGCCCAGGCTCGACGAGGTCGGGCGGCCCGGCTCCGCCCTCGTCGAGGCGTGGCCGTACCGCGCCGGGGCCGCCGCCGGCGTTCGCGTCCCTGGCGTGCTTGCCGAGGACCCCGACCGCGGGACTGTGATCGTGGAGTGGCCCAGGGGGAGGTCGCTCTGGAAAGAGCATCCGCAGGGGATCAGCCCCGCCGTCTGGCGGCGGGCCGGCGAGGATCTCCGCCGGCTGCATGAGATCGCGGTCGGAGGCTTCGTGCCACTGGGGCCAACGGAGCTGGGTGTCGAGGGCTCTTCCGAGCGGTGGTGTCCCTTCGCCCGCCACAGCCGCCACGAGGGCCTGCACACGCTCGCCGACAGCAGGGCCATCGACCCGGGTGCCGCTCGGGACCGGTTACACGTCGCCGATGAGCGGCGGCGAGGTCCGGATCTCCGACGGATTCTAGGATCGGGCGGGAGACGGCGGCGAGCTCGTCCGGCTGCCGCCCCATGTACCGCCAACCTCCGTGGGAGCTCGAGGTCGACCTGGACCAGGTCCGCCGCGAGGCCGCGGAGGCCGCGCGGGCGCGATCGGCGACACGCCTGCTCAGCTACGATCCAATGCAGATGCGGCCAGCCAATGCAGACACGGCCAGTTCTGCGACCCAACCTCTCCCGGGCATGGCGCGCCGTGCCGCTTAGCTTCGAAACCACGCAGAGCACCGAACTCGCGTGCAGAGACGACCGGAATGCCCCGGTCCGCCAATGCCGCCCGGACCAGCGGCGCGGCTTGGCTCGGCGGGTGCCAGTGGCCGCATCACGATGGCGCCGGAGCCGGCCGTCGCGGTGACCGCCAGGGAACGGGGGCCGACCTTCGTCGCGATCATGGCACCGGCGGCGCTGCTCTACGTCGTGCTCAGGCTGCCTTCCTTCTTCGAGCCCTACTGGTACCCGGACGAGGCCGGCTACACCAGTGAGGGCCGGGCCCTGCTCCACGGCGCCCTCATCTACAACCAGGCCTGGAACAACAAGCCTCCGCTACACCTCTGGACGATCGCGGTCGACTACGCCATCTTCGGGCCAAGCGAGGTAGGCCTTCACTTGCTGACCCTCCTGACCGGACTGGCGGCACTGACGGCAGCCGCCTACGCCGCGACCAGACTGCTGTCCTGGCCGCGCGCCGCCTTCGCGGTCCTGCTGGCGACGTTGGCGCTCGGGACGCCGCTGATGGGCGCCGAGCTGGCCCTTCCTGAGAGCCTGCTCATCGCCGGGACGAGCTGGGCCGGCGCCATCGTCCTGACCCATGTCCGCACCGACGGTCGGCTCTGGCCGGTCGCAGCCGGACTGGCCGCGGCTCTCGCCCTCGGCTATCAGCAGACGGTGATCGCGGACATCGCCGCACTGTCCGCGATCATCGTCTTCGCGGGACATCGTCCGTGGGTCAAGCTGGTGCTCTTCCTGTCCGCGGCGGCCGCCCTCACCGCCGCCTGGCTGGTACCCACCGTGATCATCGCCGGGCCTTCGCGGGTCGCCTACTCACTGGTCGACTTCTTCGTCCCCTTCACCGCCGAAGTGCATCCGCTGACCGGGAGCGGATTGCTGCTCGACGGGTTCCTGCTGATCGCCTCCACCGCCCTGATCCTGGCCGGGTGCGCCCTGGTCCGGACGCGGGAGGTGCGCGTTTGGGGTACTTGGATGTGGTCAGGAGCCACGATCCTGATCGCCTCCGCGGCCCATCAGCCCTACGCCCACTACCTTCTCCCGGCGGTCGTGCCAGGCTGTCTCGCGGTGGCGTCGATCCCGCTCCCCCCCCGCCCCGCGCGCCGGGACGCCGCCGCATCGGTGAGCATCGGGCTGGCGATCCTCATCGCCATGACCCTGGCCAGCGTGGTCCGGGATCAGTGGACGTGGGCGTCAGTCTTCACCTACTACCGCGGTGCCGCCGGCGTCGTCGCCGATCGCTGGTCCCTGACGCAGTGGCAGGACCACTTCGGCGAGCAGGTCCCCTCCGACCGGGCGGCCTGTGGCTACGTTCGCAGCCATGGCCTCGCCGGTTCCAGCGCCGTGGTGTGGTCCTCAGACGCCTGGCCCTACATGCTCTGCGACCTTCCCCTCGCGCTCCCCACCGGGCCGATCTACAACGACGAGGTTCTGATCGGTTGCGCAGGCCCCCTCGCCGACAGGGTCGCCGAGCTGGACCCCGAACTCATCATCACCTCAACTCCCGCCCTAAGGCAGTACCCGGAGATCGAGCCGCTGCTGAGCGCGCGCTACCAACGCGTATTCCGGTCCGGCAGAGACCAGGTGTGGGTGAGGGATCCAGACGCGAGGGAGCTCCCCTGGTCGGGAGCGGGCCGTGGACCGGCGACCTGCCTCCCGCCCTCCAAACCAAAGCAGAGAGGGCTCTTCAGTAGCGCATCACCTGCCGGCCGGGCGCGCTCCGCGGTTGACTCGGGCGCACGCTCGGACTGAACCACTCTGCGGGGGTGGCCGCCGACGAGACTGCTGCGGCCGCTCGAACGGACCCAGGCCTGGTGCCGATCTGAGGACCGGCGGCGGTTTCCGTCCGCCGCCGGGTCCGCTTGGATCAGGCGGGAGAGGGCGGCGTGCTCGTCCGAGCGCCGCTGCGCGGACGGCCCCTGCCACCCCGACGGCGTCGCCGGCCGTCGTGGCCGTTGGCAGCGGCCGCGGCCGCGGCCGGTGCGGCCTCCTCGGGCTGCTCGACGTAGCGCCACTCGCCGTGGGCGAGCAGGTGCTCGAGGTCGACCTCGACCAGATCGGGCGCGCCCTGCCGGCGCAGCTTGCGCCAGCCCTGCTGGTCCTCGTCGGTGACGAAGGTGAGGGCGAAGCCCTGGTTGCCCATGCGGGCGGTGCGGCCGACCCGGTGGGTGAGCCACTGCGGGGTGTCCGGCAGCTCGTAGTTGACGACCAGCCCGACGTGGCTGATGTCCAATCCCCGGGCGGCGACGTTGGTGGCCAGCAGCACCTCGACCCGGCGGTCGCGGAAGGCGGCCATGGTCCGGTCGCGGGCGGTCTGGCCCAGGTCCCCACGGAGCTGGGCGGCGTCGATGCCGAGGCGCCGCAGATCGCGATGGAGCTTGCTGACACCGTGGCGGGTCCGACCGAAGACGATCGTGGCGCCGTCGAAGGTGCGCAGCAGCCGGGCCAGCGTCTGGGGCTTGGAGTTGAGCTCAACCCGGGCCAGCCCGTGCTCGAGCAGGGACTCCTCGGGCGGCTCGACCCGAATCTTCGCCGGATCCTTGAGGTGCTTCTCGATGATCTTCAGCACCCACTCGGGCATGGTCGCCGAGGCGAGCACGGTCTGGGGCGACCAGGTCAGCCCGATGATCCGCTCGACGTCGGGCGCGAAGCCCACGTCCAGCATCTCGTCGGCCTCGTCCAGCACCAGGAACTCGGTCCTGGCCAGGGAGACCTCCTTGCGCCCGACCATGTCGAGGATGCGGCCAGGGGTGCCGATGACGACGTCCACGCCGGCGCGAAGCGCCTGGGTCTGCGTGGCGTAGCCAACACCTCCATAGAGGATCGCCAACTTGAGCGGGGTGTTCAGCCCGGAGAAGACCGACGCCACCTGGAGCGCGAGCTCACGAGTTGGGGTGACGACCAAGCCGCGGGGCCCGGGGCCGCTGGAACCGAGACGCTCGATCAGCGGAAGCAGAAAGGCTAGTGTCTTACCGGAGCCGGTCGGGGCCTCGATGACCACGTCCCGGCCTTCAAGTAGTGGCGGGATCCCCCCCGCCTGGACCTCTACGGGCTCTTCGATCCCCTGGGCGGCCAGAGCCGCCACAAGTTCCGAGCCCAGGCCCGATGATGAAAATGTATCCACGCGCGTCCTCCGGACAGCGTTCCCCTCTCTTCGTTCATTCCTGCGACGACCTGGGGCTCCGTTACTGCGACGGGGAGAGAGGACCCGGGACGAGCGGGGCCTGCGTCGAGCAGGCCAAAACAAGGACAGTGTACCGGAGAACGGACGGTCGCTGCTTGTCGGGCGGTCAGCCGCGACGGTGACGGGACCCCGACCGCAGGGCCAAGTTCACGATCGCGCCGATGCTGATGGCGAGATAGAGGAAGGCGACCACCCAGAGACCGACTTGCACCGTCATGGCCAGGTCAGCATAGCCTCTGAGCGCCCCGGTGCGTGGTCCCTGACGGGCTCCCGGGCCGGCGTGGCACCATTCTTGACGTGGCTTATCGCAGCGAGGGAGTTTCCGCCGTCTTTCGGGAGCCCCGCGGGCCGGCGGGCGTCGTCGTCGAGGAGCGGGAGCGCACGGAGCTACAGCCCGGTCACGTCGCCGTGGCCATCCGAACCGCTTCTCTCAACCACCTGGACCTCTGGGTGGCGAGCGGCGCCCAGCGGGTGACGCCGCCGAGGGTGCTGGGGGCGGACGGCGCCGGCGTCGTCCTCGAATCCGACGACTCCCGATGGCCGGTCGGCACCGAGGTCTGCATCTACCCGGTGGCCTCCTGTGGCCACTGCGACGCGTGCCTGGCCGGTCGTCAGCTCGACTGCAAGGAGTTCGGGATCATCGGGGAGCACACCGACGGGACCGCGTGCGAGGTGTTCCAGCTGCCGCCCCACAACCTGGCCCGGCGCCCCGCCGGACTGAGCTGGGAGGAGTCGGCGGCCTTCCCCCTCACCCAGCTGACCGCGTGGCGGATGATCACCACCCGCGCCCGCCTGCAGCCCGGCGAGACGATGCTCGTGGTCGGCGCCGGCGCCGGGGTCGCCGCCGCCGCGATCGCCATCGGCCGGCAGCTCGGAGCCCGGGTGATCGCCACCAGCCGGAGCGAGGCCAAGCGCCAGCGGGCGCTCGAGCTGGGCGCCGAGGCCGCCTACGACTCCGCCGACTTCAGCCGCGCCGTGCGCAAGGAGCACGGCGGCGTCGACGTCGTCTTCGAGCACGTGGGCCCGGCCACCATCGACCAGTCGCTGCGCAGCCTTCGCCGCAACGGCCGGCTCGTCTTCTGTGGCTCGACCAGCGGCGTCGTCGCCGAGATCAACATGCCCAGGGTGTTCCTCGGCCAGATCGAGCTCCTGGGCTCGACCATGGGCAACCGCGGGGAGTTCGACGCGCTGCTCGAGGCGGTCGACGCCGGGCTCCGCCCCTCCATCGACTCGGTGCACCCGCTGAGCGATGTGGTCGCGGCGATGACCCGCATGGAGCGAGCCGAGCAGTTCGGGAAGATCGTCCTGCGAGTGGCGAGCTGACGCCCCACATCCTTCTCACCAACGACGACGGCATCACCTCGGAGGGCCTGCACGCGATGCATCGCGCGCTGCGCCGCCTGGGCCGGGTGACCGTCGTCGCGCCCGACGCCGAGCGCTCCGCGATCGGGCATGCCATCACCACGCTGACGCCGCTCCGCGTCAAGGAGTACCACCAGGGGACGCTCACCGGGCACGCCTGCAACGGGACCCCGGCGGACTGCGTCAAGCTGGCGGTGAGCACGATCTGCCGGGACGACCGCCCCGACCTAGTCGTGTCCGGGATCAACCTCGGCGCCAATACCGCCACCAACATCCTCTACTCGGGGACGGTCTCCGCCGCCACCGAGGCCCGGATCCTGGGCGTCCCCTCGATGGCGATATCCCTGGCCACGCTGCGCGACCCGACCTGGACCTACGCCGCCGGCCTCGGCCGCCGCATCGCCGCGCAGGTGCTGGAGCGAGGGCTCCCGCCGCGGGTGCTGCTGAACGTGAACGTGCCCAACCTGCCCCGGCCGCGAATCAAGGGGATCCGGATCTGCCGCCAGGGCGAGGCGACCTACGTCGAGGAGTTCTCGCAGCGGGAGGACCCCCGGCGGCAGCCGTACTACTGGCTGTCCGCGACCCGCATCACGAGGGACGAGGATCCCGAGACGGACTCCTGGGCGGTGGCCCACGGCTACGTCTCGATCACCCCGATCAGCCTCGATCTGACCGCACACCACCTGCTCGGCGACCTGGCCCACTGGAGCTGGCGGCGCTGAGCCTCACCAGGGAGGAACTCGCATGGGCCTGACCACCACGGAGCTCGGCCGCACCGGCATGGAGATCACCCGCGTCGGCTTCGGCGCCTGGGCCGTCGGCGGCGGCGGGGTGAACTTCGGCTGGGGCAGCCAGGACGACGAGGACTCGATTCGAGCCATCCGCCACGCCGTCGACGTCGGCGTCAACTGGGTCGACACCGCCGCCGTCTACGGGCACGGCCACTCCGAGCAGGTGGTCGGGCGGGCGGTCCGCGGGATCGCCGAGGCCGACCGGCCGTTCGTCTTCACCAAGTGCGGGCTCAACTGGGACGATGACGATCCCATGGGCCCCCACCCCCGCGACCTCCGCCCCGGCGAGATCCGGCGGGGCGCCGAGGACTCGCTTCGCCGCCTCGGCCTGGAGCGTATCGACCTGCTCCAATTCCACTGGCCCGACGCCGGCGGACCGGAGATCGAGAACTCCTGGGCGGAGATGGGCCGCCTGATCGACGAGGGCAAGGTCCGGGCCGGAGGCGTTTCCAACTTCGACGTCCCGCTGCTCGAGCGGGCCGAGGCGGTCCGGCCGGTGGCCTCGCTGCAGCCACCCTTCTCCCTGATCCGGCGTGGAGCCGCCGGCGACGTCATCCCCTGGTGCCACCAGCACCACGTCGGCATCATCGTCTACAGCCCCATGCAGTCGGGGCTGCTGAGCGGCCGCTTCTCGGCCGAGCGGGTGGCCTCGCTGCCCGCGGACGACTGGCGGCGCGCCAACGCCGAGTTCCAGAGCCCGGCGCTGGGGCGCAACCTGGCCCTCGCCTCCGGCCTTCGCCCCATCTCTGCGCGCCATCGAGTGTCCATGGCCGAGGTCGCGATCGCCTGGACGCTGTCCTGGCCCGGGGTCACCGGCGCCATCGTCGGGGCACGGTCGCCGGAGCAGGTCGACGGCTGGATCGGGGCGGCGGCGCTGACGTTGACCGCGGACGACCTGGCCGAGATCGCGGTGGCGGTGGAGAGCTCGGAAGCCGGGGGCGGGCCGAGCCGGCCGCCTCTGGACTGAGGCCGGCGACGGGGTGCCGCCCCGGCTCCGACCGCCCTCGGGCGCGGTCGAGCCGGGGAACAGCACTCGTCAGCCGCCCGGCTCAGTTCCTCCGCGGCTGATTGAAGCGGAGCATGTTGCCTGCGGGGTCGCGGAACGCGCAGTCCCGGACGCCGTAGGGCATGTCGATCGGCTCCTGCAGCACCTCGGCGCCGGAGGCCTGGACCCGCTCGAACAGCGCGTCGACGTCGTCGGTGCTGAAGATGACGGCCCGCAGCATGCCCTTCGCGAGCAGATCGGCCATCGCCTGCTTGTCCCCAGGGGAGGCGTTGGGGTCGGCGAGAGGTGGCTCGAGGACGATGTTGACGTCAGGCTGCGACGGCGAGCCGACGGTGACCCAGCGCATGCCCTCGAACCTGACGTCGTTCCGGACCTCCATGCCCAGCACGTCCCGGTAGAAGGCGAGCGCGACGTCGTGGTCGTCGACCGCGATGAAGCATGAGTTGACCTTCAATTCCATAGCGGCCACCTTAGGGCCGGTCGGCCGGCTTCGCCGCACGATTCCTGACCGGTCGCGTCATGATCTTGGCGAAGCACGCGGGGATGGCCGCCCCGTCCTCGTGGTCGCGGACACGATACGAGCTCGGGCTCTCGCCGACGAGCTCGGTGAAGCGCGTGCTGAAGGTCCCCAGCGAGGTGCAGCCGACGGCGAAGCACACGTCGGTCACGCTCATGCCGCCCTGGCGCAGGAGCGCCTTGGCCCGCTCGATCCTCCGGGTCATCAGGTAGCTGTACGGCGTCTCGCCGAAGGCGGCCCGAAAGCTGCGCGCGAAATGCCCGGTCGACATCAGAGCCACCCTGGCCAGCGCCGGCACGTCGAGCGGCTCCGCGTAGTCGCGATCGATCCGGTCACGAGCCTGGCGGAGCCGCACCAGATCCGCCCGTGTCATTGGACCAGCATCCCACGCCATGCCGGTTCGCTGCCCGTCGGATGCGGAGGGCGAAGTCCTCGGCTAGGCGGTGACGGCCCCTCGAAGAGGGATTCAGGGCGCCTCAAGGCGGTCAGCACGCGCGAGGGCGTCCTCGGCCAGGACATGAATACGGTGGTGGCGTGGCGGCACGCGGATGGACCCGCCAGCATCACCGACCAGCAGCGTGAGATCGCCGGCACCGTCGACCGGATCGCCGATCGATCATCGGGGCAGGCGCGTCGATCAACCTCGACACCCTCGGGGCGCTCGACCTTGCGCTGTCCACCGACGCCCCGGCCACACTCGACCGGGCGGCCGAGTTCGATCCCGGATTCCCGACCACCTCCATCAGGCAGAACAGCGACTGGGTCTTCGACGCCGCCGACCGGGTCGAGAACCCCTGAGCCGAGGATCCGTCAGGAGTCGATCAGGTGGGAGTTGACGGCCCGCACCTGCTCCGAGAGCTCGGGCATCTCGACCACGGTCAGGCCGGCGGCCCGCAGCAGCTCAGCCCCCTCGCAGTCGACGAAGATCGAGGGTTCGCGCATGGCGAAGACGACGCGGGGGATGCCGGCGTCGATGATCAGCTGGGTGCAGGTGCGAGGCCTCGACGCGCGCTTGCTGCACGGCTCCAGCGTGCTGTAGATCGTCGCCGCGGCCAGCCGCGGATCGCCCTGGGCACGCTGCAGCGCCGACTCCTCGGCATGGCAGACGGTGTCGACGTCGTGGGAATAGCCCTCGGCGAGGATCTCGCCGTCCCGGCCGACGATGACCGAGCCGACGCGGAACGTGGCCGAGGGCGGGCAGCGGCGGGAGAGCTCGACCGCGTGCTCCAGCCAGCGGCGATCGTCGAAGGAGGGCTCGTGCTCGTGCATGAAGGCGCTCCAGTCTAGGGATACGCGGATGTCCGCATCCGCCGCCCTCCCGGTATAGTCCGGTCGGCTGGCATCCCGCCGGATGCCGATCCGATCCCGACCAAGGAGTTCAGAAGATGCGCCAACTCAGGAACACCGCTGCAGAGAACCTTTCCGCTGCATTCCTGAGGACGACCAACCTTCTTGAACACCTTGAACATGGGGATCGTTGCCCACGTCGACGCGGGTAAGACCACCCTCACCGAGCGCCTGCTCTTCCGGGCCGGCGTCATCCCCGAGATGGGGAGCGTCGACCGAGGAACGACCCGGACCGACTCGATGGAGCTGGAGCGGAGCCGCGGGATCACCATCCGCTCCGCCGTCGCCTCCTTCCTCGTCCACGGCCTGAAGGTCAATCTGATCGACACCCCCGGCCACCCCGACTTCATCGCCGAGGTGGATCGGGCGCTGGGCGTGCTCGACGCGGCTGTGCTGGTCATATCCGCGGTCGAGGGGATCCAGAGCCAGACCCGGGTGTTGATGCGAGCGCTGAGCGCGGTCCGCCTCCCGACCCTGCTCTTCGTCAACAAGATCGACCGCTCCGAGGCCAGGCCGGCCGGGGTGCTGGAGGACATCCGCCGGCGTCTGGCGGTGGCGGCGGTCCCCCTCGACGCGGTCGAGGAGCCGGGGACCCGGCGGGCCTCCGTGCGCCGCATCGGCCTGTCCGAGGCCGGAGCCCTGGCCGCGCTGGCCGAGCACGACGAGGGGCTTCTCGGTACCTACGTCGACGGTGCCCCCATGCCCGAGGCCGAGCTGCGCGGCCGGCTCCGGGAGCAGACGGCCCGGACCACCGCGTATCCCGTTTGTTTCGGATCGGCGGTGACCGGCGCCGGCGTCGAGGAGCTGCTGGACGGGATCAGCGACCTGCTCCCGCCCGCCCGGGGGAGCGCCGTCGAGCCGCTCGACGGCACCGTCTTCAAGGTCGAGCGAGGCGCCAGCGGCGAGCGGGTGGCGTACGTCCGGCTCCACGCCGGAAGGCTGCGGATCCGCGAGCGCGTCTCGGTCGGGGGCCAGACGGCGGGGGGCTCCCATCCCCCGCGCTCGACGATCACGGCGATCCGCGTCTTCGGGGAGGGGACGACGGCGCCCGCCAGCGACGTGGAGGCGGGTGATATCGCCCAGGTCTGGGGCCTGGCCCGGGCCAGGATCGGCGACCGTCTCGGCCACCATGCGATGGCGCCGCCTGGCCGCCACTTCGCCGCGCCGGCCCTGGAGACCGTGGTCCGGCCGGTGCGGTCCGAGCAGGCGCGCGGCCTCCACGACGCGCTGCGCGACATGGCCGACCAGGACCCCTTCATCAACGTCCGGCAGGACGCCGGCGAGCTCTCGGTGTCGCTCTACGGCGAGGTCCAGAAGGAGGTCATCGGCCAGCGTCTGCTGCCCGAGTCCGGGATCGCCGCGACCTTCGAGCCGACGCTCCCGGTCCTGGTCGAGAGGCCGCTCGGCGTGGGCGAGGCCCGGGAGGGGATGAGCCCGACCTTCGTCGCCGAGATCGGACTTCGGGTCGAGCCGGGAGGGCGCGGTGGCCGTGTCCTCTACCGGCTGGAGACCGAGCGAGGGGCGCTTCCCCGCGCCTTCCACACCGCGATCGAGGAGACCGTCGTCAGCACCCTGGGCCAGGGCCTCCTCGGCTGGGAGGTGATCGACTGCACGGTGACGCTGACCCGCTCCGGCTACTCCTCGCCGGTGAGCACCGCCGCCGACTTCCGGGGCCTGACCCCGCTGGTCCTGATGGCGGCGCTGCGCCAGGCCAGGACTCGCCTCCAGGAGCCCTTCGACCGGTTCGAGCTGGAGATCCCCCGCGACGCCCTGGGCGAGGTGATGCGCGCCCTCGAGGAGATCGGCGCGTCGACCTGGGAGTCGGGGGCGGCCGCGGGCGCCGTCAACCTCGAGGGGGAGATCCCGACCGGCGGCGTGCACCAGCTCCAGAGCCGGCTGCCCTCGCTCACCGGCGGGGCCGGCGCCCTGGCCTCGCGGTTCGCCGGCTACCGTCCGCTGATCGGCCCTCCGCGCCTAAGGGCGCGTCGCGATGGGAACCCCCTGAACCGCCAGGAGTACCTGCTCCATCTCCGGGGCAGGGCGTGAGCCTACGGCCGCATCACCATCCGGCGCTCGGGCGGCTCGTCGGGCGCCGCCGGCTCGACCCGGCCGGCGTCGGCGAAGCCATGCCGGCGGTAGAGGGCGGCGGCATGCTCGTTGTCCTCCCTCACCTCGAGCTGGATCCGGGTCGGCTGGAGGCTGGCCGCCCAGGCGATGACCGCCTCGATCAGCGCATCCCCGACCCCGGCGCCGCGGGCGAACGGGGCCACCCACATCGAGATCAGCTCGACCTCTCCCCCCTCGCCGACGCCGCTGACCATCCCCGCCGGGGTCCCGTCCAGGTCGGCGATCAGGTTCAGCGGCACCGAGTCGAGGCGAGCCCGCCAGCGGCGCTCGGTGTCGCCGGTCCCCTGCCATTCGGCCAGCTTCGATCCGAAGGCCTCGGGCGCCTCCGCCAGTGCCTCCAGCCGGAGCTCCCGCCAGAGCCCCCACTGGTCGGCACCGATCCGCCGGAGCGAGATCTCCGGCTTAGGCATCGAGCAGCTCGGCCATCGGGTAGGGACGGAGCGGCTGCGGGCAGAGGCTGCGCACTCCCGGCACCTCCAGCGCCTCCGGCGCCCGGGTGTGGACCGGGAGCACCAGCCGGGGCCTCACCTCCTCGACCATCCGCACGATGTCCTCGGGACGGGAGTGGCCGGAGCAGCGGAGCGGCACGAACTCGAGGCCGAGGAGGTCGGCCCAGGTCCGCATCACCGGGTAGGCGGGGTCGAACCTGCCCAGCGGGCCGCCGTCGGCGTGGACGTAGCGGGAGCCGGCCGGCGGGCGCAGGTCGATCAGCCGCGGCAGCGACGTGAATCCCAGCTGCAGGCAGTGCCGCTCCGGGCTCCGCCGGACCTCGTCCTCGTCCTCGAGCACGTCCGGCCAGCCGGCGACGCGGGCGGCGGCAGGCTCCATCAGGAAGCGCCGGCCGGCGGCGGCGCAGGCGCGCCCGAAGGCGGCGACGCGCTCGCGGTTCATCGGATAGAGGTTGACGACGACCAGGCCCGGGGTCTCCTCCAGGAGCTCGGCGAAGCGGCGGTGGAGACCGGCCTCGGTGTCGTCGAGAGCATCCTCCGGCGACGGCGGCAGGCCCAGCCGGACGCCCTCCTGGAGCAGCAGGTCGGCCCCTCGCACGGCCTCGGCGAAGGCCGCCGTCCGCTCCGGGTGAAGGCCGTGCCAGCGGTGGTCGCCGGTGAAGGCGATGGTGGCGTCCGGGGTCCGGATCAGGAAGCCGCAGGCGCCGGGCAGGTCGTGGTCGACGGGCAGGAAGGTGACCGCGATCCCGCCGACGTCGATGGTCGCCCCCTCCTCCACCGAAAGGCCCGCCGGATCCCGCCAGGGCACCTCCCCGGCCTCGACGCAGGCCAGGCGGAGATCCTCCATCCCCGCCGGGTAGTGGAGGGGCAGGTCGGGGTGGATGAAGCCGACCAGGCCGGTGTGATCGAGGTGCAGGTGGCTGAGGAAGATCGAGGTCCTTCCGTCCCAGGCCTCGTAGACGCCCTCCAGACGTGGCGCCATCCCCATCTCGATCAGGTCGGAGAGCTCGCGGCCGGGGCGCGGGACCAGGCCCTGGCTGAAGGGCGCCCCGCCCGGGGAGTACTCGCGGCCGAGGTCGAAGATGGCTCGGGTCCCGCCGTGCTCGACGCTGAAGCTGAGGCCGGTGGGGTTGCCGGTGGCGAGGAAGGTGAGGACGGTTCCGCTCGAGGCGATCAAAACGTTTAACCATACCCCACCATCGGATAAGGCCGCCACCGTGCCCCGATCACCTGGCCTGATGGATACTGGCCTGTTCCGAAATGAAAGGATCCCTGCGGCTCGGCCGCCACCTCTACGAGGGCCTCCAGGGCTATCTGTTCCTGTCCCCCGCCCTGATCCTGCTCATCGTCTTCGTCGCCGGTCCCGGCGTCTGGGTGGTCGGCCTCTCGCTCACCAACTGGGACCTCATCTCCTCCACCGCCAGCTTCCTCGGGGTCGGCAACTACGACACCCTGATCCATGACCCGATCTGGTGGCAGACCTTCCTCCAGACCGTGTATTACGTCGTCGTGACGGTGCCGGTGGGGATGCTCCTGGGTCTCGGGCTGGCCCTCCTGCTCAACCGCCGGTTCCCCCTCCGCGGGCTCTTCCGGGCGGCGATCTTCGTCCCCTATGTGACGCCGGCCGTGGCCACGCTGGTCATCTGGCAGGTGATCTTCAACACCGACTATGGGCTGCTCAACGCCCTCGTCGTCCACCTCTGCCTGCCCACCACCGCCCGCTGCCTGCCCAAGCTCGGCTGGCTCACCGACTCCCACTGGGCGATGCCGGCGGTGATCATCTACAGCCTCTGGGCGACGGTCGGCTTCAACATGGTGATCTTCCTCGCCGGGCTGGCCAACGTCCCGCCCGAGCTGGGCGAGGCCGCGCACGTCGACGGCGCCTCCCGGATCGGCGTCTTCCGCCACGTCACCTGGCCCCTGCTCACGCCGACCACCTTCTTCGTCCTGATCATCTCGACCGTCGCCGCCTTCAAGGTCTTCGACGCCGTCTACGTCCTCACCGGCGGCTCCGGCGGGCCTGACCGGTCGGTCTTCGTGATCGGCTTCTACCTCTACCAGCAGGCCTTCGTCTACTTCCACGCCGGCTACGCCTCGGCGATCTCGGTGGTGCTGTTCGCGATCGTGGTCAGCCTGGCCGCGGTCCAGATGCGCCTGGCCGGGAGGAGGGTGTTCTACCGGTGAACCGACGACTGGCGGTCCCCTTCGGCTGGGGCCTTCGCTACGCCGCCGCCGCCCTCATCGCGGCGGCCTTCATCTTCCCCTTCTACTGGATGCTGGTCACCTCGCTCAACCGGCCCGATCAGCTCTACGACTTCCCTCCCCTGCTCTGGCCCGACTGGCAGTTCCACAACTACGCCGACGCCTGGAGCCAGGCCCCGTGGGTCCGTTACTACGTCAACACCGTCGTCATCTCGGCGGCGACGACGGCGCTGGTCCTGATCACCACCTCGCTCGCCGGCTACGCCTTCGCCGCGATGCCCTTCCCCGGCAAGGCGCTGCTCTTCGGTTTCGTCCTCGCCATCTACATGGTCCCGACCGAGGTCACGATCGTGCCCAACTACATCACCATGTCCACCCTCGGCTGGGTGGACAGCTACCAGGCGCAGATCGTCCCCTTCGGGGCCAGCGTGTTCGGCATCTTCCTGATGCGGCAGTTCTTCCTGACCCTGCCCACCGACCTCTGGGAGGCGGCGCAGCTGGACGGCTGCTCCCACCTCCGCTTCCTGCGCTCGATCGCGGTGCCCCTGGCCCGCCCCGCCCTGGTCACGGTCGGGCTCTTCAACTTCGTCGCCGCCTGGAACGCGTTCCTCTGGCCGCTGATCGTGACCCAGACCCAGACCTACAGACCCCTGCAGGTAGCCCTCGCGGTCTTCTCCCAGACCGACGACCAGCAGCCGATGCTGCTCGCCGCGGGGGCCCTGATGACCACCCTGCCGATCCTGATCCTTTTTCTCTTCGCCCAGCGGCAGCTGGTGGGCGGTATCGCCGCCACGGGGATCCGTGGCTGACCATTTCGGGATCCAGATAGGAGGAGATGTGACGTGATGGGTGCGGAGACGCGGCGCCGCTGGCGCTGGCTGGCGGCGCTCGGCCTGACCTTGGTGCTGGTCGCGTGCGGCGGCGGCGGCCAGAGCAACTCGGGCGGGATCGGACCCCTGCGCCAGAAGGTGACGGTCACCTTCTACGAGGCGATGGCCGGGGGCAGCCTGGCCTCGACGCTGCAGAAGAT
>DATAXV010000212.1:0-8489 GCA_036272915.1 Candidatus Dormiibacterota bacterium | reverse complement strand
CCGCCAGGATCCCCGCCTCGGGCGGGTTGATGATGGCGTTGAACTCGTCGACGCCGTACATCCCTAGATTGGAGATGCTGAAGGTGCCGCCGGACAGGTCTCCCTCGCTGGGCCGCCCCGAGCGGGCGCGCTCGATGACCTGGGCGCGGTCGATCGCGATCTGGATCAGGTCCTTCCGGTCGCAGTCGTGGATCACCGGGACGAGCAGGCCCATGCCCTCCGAAGGAGGAACGGCCAGGCCGATGTTGACGAAATGCTTCTGCTCGATGTGGTCGTCGACCCAGGAGGCGTTGGCGTAGGGGTGTCGCTTGAGGGCGATCGCCGAGGCGCGGATCAGGAAGTCGGTGAGGGTCACGCGCTCGGCGCCCTTGACCGTCTCCTTGACCTGGCGGCGCAGCCGGTCGGCATCGTCCACCCGGGCCTCGACGGTGATGTAGAAGTGGGGGACCTGCTGCTTCGACTCGATCATCCGCTTGGCGATCGTCGTCTGCATCCGGCTGGGCCGGATGACCTCGACGTCCTGGCCGCCGCCGTTGCCGGCGACCGGGGCCGGCCGCGGGGCTGCCGGAGCCGCCGTGGGGACGGCCGGCGCCGGAGCCGGCGCCGCGGCCGGGGCCGACGCGGAATCGGCGTTGAGGACATCCTCCTTGACGATCCTGCCGTCGGGGCCGGTGCCCTTGATCGAGGCGAGGTCGACGCCGCGCTCGCGGGCCAGCCGCTTGGCCAGCGGCGACGCCTTCACGCCGTTCAGGGGAGCCGTCTCCTCGGCGGCGGGAGCGGTCGCCGTCTGCGGCGCCTCGCGGCGCTCGGGGGTCGGCTCCGGCCGCGGCTCGACCTTGGGAGCCGGCGCCTCCTGCGCCGCCTTTGGCTGCTCCGGCTCGGGCTGGGCGGGAGCCTCGGCCTCGCCTGCCGCGCCGATGCGGGCGATCAGGGCGCCGACCGCAGCCGGCGTCCCCTGCTCGACCACGATCTTGAGGAAGCCGTCGGCCTCCGCCTCGATGTCGAAGCTTGCCTTGTCCGACTCGATCTCGGCGAGCACGTCGCCGCGACGGACCTCGGCGCCGTCCTTCTGCTTCCACTCGAGGACGGTGCCCTCCTCCATCGTGTCGGAGAGCTTGGGCATGTTGACGTCAGGCATGGGTCAATTCGGCTCCCTTCTTGCCGACCACACGCAGCGCGCCCTCGACGATGTTCTCGATGGAGGGGATCGCCGCCTTCTCCAGGAACTGGTTGTAGGGCATCGGCACCTCGGCGCCGCCGATCCGGCGGATGGGCGCGTCCAGGTAGTCGAAGCAGCGCTCCTGCAGGCCGGCCGCGACCTCGGCGCCGACGCCGTAGGTGGACCAGCCCTCCTCGACGACGAGGCAGCGGTTGGTCCGCTTGACCGACTCGATCAGGGTCGGCCAGTCGAGGGGCCGGAGGCTGCGGAGGTCGATGACCTCGGCGTCGACGTCCTCCTCCTCGAGCTTGGCCGCCGCCTGCTCGGCCTGGATCGCCTGGCGGGAGACGCCGACGATGGTCAGATCGCTGCCCTTGCGGCGCACGGCTGCCTTGCCCAGCGGGGTCAGGTACTCCTCGTCGGGAACCTCGCCGCGGGTGTTGTACAGGCTCATGCTCTCGTGGAAGATGATCGGGTTGTCGCTCCGGATCGACGACTTGAGCATGCCCTTGGCGTCGGCGGCGGTGGTCGGGGCGACCACGATCAGGCCGGGGATGGAGGCGTAGAGGGCCTCGAAGCTGTGCGAGTGCTGCGCCGAGAGCTGGTGGCCGGCGCCGCCGGGCATCCGGATCACCAGCGGTACCGAGACCTCGCCGCCGAACATGTAGGGGATCTTGGCCGCGTTCTGCACGATCTGGTCGAAGGCGACCAGCGAGAAGTTGACGGTCATCATCTCGACCACGGGGCGCAGGCCGGTCATCGCCGCGCCCACCGCCGAGCCGACGATGACCTCCTCGGCGATCGGCGGGTCGACCACGCGGAGGGGGCCGTACTTGTCGAGAAGGCCCTCGGTGATGCGGTAGGCACCGCCGAAGAGGCCGATGTCCTCGCCGATCACGTACACCCGCTTGTCACGGGCCATCTCCTCGTCGAGCGCCTCTCTGAGCGCGACGCGGAAGAGCTTCTTCTCAGCCATCCCGCCGAACCTCCTCGAACTCACCCGCGTACAGGAACCGGTAGAGCTCGTCGACGGGCGGGTTCGGGCTCTGATCGGCGAAGCGGGCCGCCTCCTCGACCTCGGCGTCGATCTCCCGGCCGATGACCTCGAGGTCCTCGGTGGTGACGAGCTTGGCGTCGATCAGGCGGTGCTCGTAGGCGTGGAGCGGGTCACGCGCCAGCCACTTCTTCTTCTCCTCCTCGGAGCGGTACTTGTCGGGATCGACGACGGAGTGCCCCTTGAAGCGGTAGCAGACCGCCTCGATCATTCGCGGCTGGGAGTCCTTCCGCGTCTTCTCCAGGATCTCGTCCGTCTTGTGGAGCACCTCGAGCACGTCGTTGCCGTCGATGCGTATCGACTCCATGTTGTAGGCGCAGGCCTTGCGATAGAGCTCGGTCACCGCCGACGCCCGCTCCACCGAGGTGCCCATGCCGTAGCCGTTGTTGATGCAGAACCAGATCACGGGCAGGTCCAGCACCTTGGAGAAGTTGAGCGACTCGTTGAAGGCGCCGATGTTGGTGACGCCGTCGCCGAAGAGGCAGAAGACGACCGGGGCGCCGTCCTCGCTCGGCTCCTCGCCGAGGACCTCCTGCCGGTAGCGCAGCGAGAACGCGGCTCCGGTGGCCAGCGGCAGGTGGCCGCCGACGATGCCGTAGCCGCCCATGAAGCGCCGGCGCGGGTCGAAGATGTGCATCGAGCCGCCACGGCCGTGGGAGGTGCCGGTCTCGCGGCCGAAGAGCTCGGCCATCACCGACTTGGGGTCGATCCCCCTGGTGATCGCGTGGCCGTGCTCGCGGTAGGCCGTGTAGACGTAGTCCTCGGGGTGGAGCCCGATCAGGGAGCCGACCACGGTCGCCTCCTCGCCCAGGTTGAGATGGCAGTAGCCGCCGATCTTGGCCCTGGTGTACTCGATCTGCGCGCGCTCCTCGAAGCGCCGGATCAGCAGCATCAACCGGTAGATGCTGACCAGATCCTCGCGATGGGGCTTGGTGAGCCTGATCTTGGAGGGCGCCGAAGTGAGGCGGATCGGCGGCGCCTCCTTGATCACCTCCACCTGGGGCTTCTCTTCCACCTGACGTACCACGGCGGGCGGTTCCTCCTGGCGTGCTCCCTGACGAACTGGCGCCGTCGCCCTGACCTGGGAGGTCTGGGCCGCGGCGGGCCGCTTTCGGTTGGGGATGTGGATGGCCCTCCCGTCGGCCGCGAGCGCTGACTCGAGCAGCGCCTCGGCGAGGGTGGGATGGGCGTGCATGGTGAGGTCGAGGTCGTGCAGCTTCAGCCGCTGCTGGACGGCGAGCGTCGCCTCAGCGATCACGTCGGTGACCCGGGGCCCGACCATCTGGACGCCGAGCACGGTGCCGTCCGAGGCGTCGGCGACGACCTTGATCGCCCCCTCGGTCTGGCCCAGGGTCATGGCCCGGCCCAGGGCGGAGAAGGGGAAGCGGCCGACCTCGACCTCGTGGCCCTGACGCTTGGCCTCGGCCTCGGTCAGGCCGACGTTGGCGATCTCGGGGTCGGTGTAGACGCAGTTGGGGGCGGCGTGGTAGTCGGGCGAGCGCAACTGCCCGCCGGTGCGCATGGCGTGGATGTTCTCCACCGCGCAGACGCCCTCGTAGGAGGCGACGTGGGCGAGCATGATGCCGCCGATCACGTCGCCCGCCGCCCAGACGCCGTCGACGTCGGTGCCCAGGTGCTCGTTGACCAGCACCCGGCCGCGGTCGCAGTGCACGCCGATCCGGTCCAGGCCCAGGCCCTCGGTGTAGGGCCGCCGCCCGGTCGCGAGCAGCACGACCTGGCCCTCGGCGCTGTGGGTCTCGCCGCCGGCGCTGAAGCGCACGGAGAGGGTCGAACCAGACTTCTCCACCGCCTCGACCCTGGCCTCGGTGTGAATCTTGCCGCCCTCCCGCTCGAAGTGGCGGCGGTAGAGGGAGACCATGTCCTGCTCGATCATGGGCAGGATCTGGGGCAGCATCTCGATCACCGTCACCTTGGTGCCGAGCGCGGCGTAGAGGGCGCCCCACTCCATGCCGACCACACCGCCGCCGATGACGACCATCGACTCCGGCCGGTCGCGCAGCTCGAGGATGCCGTCGGAGTCGATCGTGTGCTCGACGCCGGGGATCGGGATCCGGGAGGGGACCGAGCCGGTGGCGATGATGACGTCGCGGGAGGTGTGCGTCTCGCCGGCGACCTCGAAGCGGTTCTGGGGGGCGAGCTGGGCGGTGCCGCGGAGGACGGTGATGTTGTTGTTCTTGAGCAGGCCCTCGACGCCCTTGACCAGCCGGTCGACGATGCCCACGCGGCGCCTCTGCGCGGTCTCCAGGTCGAAGCCGAGGCCGTCGATCTGCAGCCCGAACTCGGCCCCGTGCTCGCTGACCAGGGAGTACAGCTCCGAGGACTGGAGGAGGGCCTTGGTCGGGATGCAGCCCCGGACCAGGCAGGTGCCGCCGAAGCGGTCCTTCTCCACGATGGCGACCCTGGCACCCAGCTGGGCGGCGCGGATGGCGGCGACGTACCCGCCGACCCCGCCGCCGATGACGCTTATGTCGAAGCTCTCAGGCACTGTCTTCTTCTGACGATCGGCGCATGGCCGGACCACTCATAACATCCACCTCTCCGCTTGCAGGTCGGGCGTTCTGCCCGCTGGCACGATACCGATTCACGATGGGCATACGCCGGTCCCTGCCGAAGGCTCGGGGCGTGATCTTCACCCCGGGCGCGGCCTGGCGACGCTTGTACTCACTGCCGTCGACCAGCTGGATGACGCGACTCACCATGGCCGGATCATGGCCGACGGCGACCAGCTCCTCGAAGCTGCGGTCGTCCTCCACATATCCTCGCAGGATGGGGTCCATCAGATCGTACGGGGGCAGCGAATCCTCGTCCTTCTGGTCGTCGCGGAGCTCGGCCGACGGCGCCTTGGTCAGGATCCGCTCGGGGATGACCGGACTCGGGCCGAGGCCGTTGCGATAGCGGCTGAGCCGGTAGACCAGCGTCTTCGGGGTGTCCTTGAGGGCGTTGTAGCCGCCCGCCATGTCGCCGTAGAGCGTGCAGTAGCCGGTCGCGACCTCTGACTTGTTGCCGGTGGTGAGGACCAGGCCGCCGAACTTGTTGCTGATCGCCATCACCAGGTTGCCCCGGATCCGGGCCTGGACGTTCTCCTCGGCGGTGCCCGGCTCGGTGCCGGCGAAGAGCGGCGCCAGCGCCTCCTCATAGGCCTTGCGGATCCCCTCGATGACGATCGTCTCGAGGCGGATCCCGAGCGCCCGGGCCAGCAGCTCGGAGTCCTCCACGCTGTCGTTCGAGGTGTGCCGGGAGGGCATGTGCACCCCGATCACGGCGTCCGGCCCGAGGGCGTCGACGGCGATGGCGGAGGCCAGCGCCGAGTCGATGCCACCGGAGACGGCGATGACGACGCGGTGCACGGGGCTCGACTTGCGGACGTAGTCCTGCACGCCCAGCACCAGCGCCGCGTAGACCTCGGCCTCGTCCTCCAGGGGCTCGGTGTTGGGGAGGAGCGGGGGCTCGTTGCGGGCCCGCGTCGGGGAGCCCGACTGCAGGGCCACCGGCCTGATCCGATGGTCGTCGGCGCTGCTCTCGGAGCGGAGCCGGGTGTCGCGAAGGCGCTCGCCGAAGACGGCGCCGACATCGACGTCGGCGACGAGCAGGTCCTCGGCAAAGGAGGGCGCGCGCGCGATCACCGACCCCTCCGGGTGGATCACCACGCTGTTGCCGTCGAAGACCAGCTCGTCCTGGCCGCCGACCGTGTTCACCCAGGCCAGGAAGGCACGGGTGTCCATGGCCCGGGTCGCGATCATCGCCTCCCGGCTGCGGCGCTTGCCGGCGTGGAAGGGCGAGCCGTTGATGTTGACCAGTACCTCGGCACCCTGCTTGGCCTGCTCGGCGATCGGCCCGTTCGGGAACCACGCGTCCTCACATATGGAGACGCCGAGGCGGACACCGTCCAGCTCGAAGACCGGCGCCTCGCTGCCGGCGCGGTAGTAGCGCTTCTCGTCGAAGACCCCGTAGTTGGGCAGGTAGACCTTGTGGTAGACGCCACGCAGCTCGCCGTCGCCGGCGATGAAGGCGGCGTTGTAGATGTCCACGTCGAGGTCGACGAAGCCGCCGATCACGGCCAGACCCCGGCTGTGGGCGGTGATGCGGTCGCGCTGGCGAATGTTGTCCCTGACGAACGAGGGCTTGAGGACCAGATCCTCCGGCGGGTAGCCGGTGACCGCCAGCTCGGGGAAGACGACGAGGTCACAGCCCCGCTCCCGAGCCCGGCCGATCCATTCGATCATCCGATTGGCGTTGCCCTCAAGGTCGCCCACCGTGGGATCGAACTGGGCCAGCCCGATCCGCAGGGCTCGCGGTACGTCGCTCTCCACGAATCTCCATTCTGCGCCGCCCGACGATTGCCGTGTCCCGGCTTGGATAATGGTGTGTGGTGAAGGTGACGATCCTCCCCCAGCGGGAGGTGCGCGAGGTGGAGGCGAGCACCGTGGCCCAGCTGCTCCGGGGCCTCGGTCTGCATCGCGACGCCCACCTCGTCGTGCGGCGCGAGCAGATCCTCACGGGCGATGTGCGGCTCACCGAGGACGATGAGGTGGAGATCCTTCCCGTCATCTCCGGGGGCCGCGCCTGATGCACTGCCACCGCTGCCGGCGGACCGCGAACGTCGAGATCCGCAGGAGCCGGATCGCCTTCTGCGCGGCCTGCTACCCGGAGTGGTTCCACGAGCAGGTCGAGAACCGCATCCGCCATGAGCGCATGTTCGGCAAGACCGAGCGGGTGCTGGTCGCGGTCTCCGGGGGGAAGGACAGCCTCGCCCTCTGGTACGCGCTGAAGCATCTCGGCTACCAGGCCGACGGCATGTACATCCGCCTCGGCATCGGCGACTACTCGCGCCGGTCCCAGGCCAGGTGCGAGGCCTTCGCCGAGAAGTGGGGGCTGACCCTCCATCAGGTCGACCTCAAGGAGGACGAGGGCTTCGAGGTGCCCGATCTTCGCGAGGCGCGGAGCGGCAAGCCCTGCGCCGCCTGCGGCGCGGTCAAGCGCTACCACTTCAATCGCCTCGCCGCCGACCTCGGCTACGAGGTCGTCGCCACCGGCCACAACCTCGACGACGAGGCGGCGACGCTGTTCGGCAACATCGTCCACTGGAACGTCGACTACCTGGGCCGCCAGGGCCCGGTGCTGGAGAGCACCCACCCCAAGCTGGTGCGCAAGGTCAAGCCGCTGTACCGGCTGTCGGAGCGGGAGACCGCCGCCTACTGCGTGATCTCGCGGATCGACTACATCATCGAGGAGTGCCCGATGGCGAGGGGCGCCAAGTCGCTGGCCTACAAGGACATGCTCAACACTCTCGAGGAGCAGCAGCCGGGGGCCAAGCACCGCTTCGTGGTCGGCTTCCTCAAGGAGGGGCGCCGGGCGCTGTCGGAGAACGGCTTCGACCCGGCAACCGACCTGCACGAGTGCGAGCGCTGCGGCCAGCCGACGACGAACCGGGTCTGCTCCTACTGCGCGCTGGCCGAGCGCGGCCGCCGCAAGGTGATCCAGCTCGAGGCCAGGTACGCCGGCCTGAAGTGAGCTTCTTCGAGCGGCTGCGAGCCGCCGCCCGCAGCCGCCGCAGCCAGGTCTGCGTCGGCCTCGACCCCGACCCGCAACGCATCCCGGGCGGGGCACGGGGTGCCCTTGAGCATTGCCTCGACGTGGTCCGCCGGACCTCGGACGGCGTCTGCTGCTACAAGCCCAACGCGGCCTTCTGGGAGCAGTACGGCGCCGCCGGGCTGGAGGCGGTGGCGGAGCTCCGGGCGGCGATCCCGGCCGACGTGCCGGTGATCTACGACGCCAAGCGGGCGGACATCGACAGCACCATGCGCGCCTACGCCAGGGCTGTCTTCGAAACGCTGGGGATGGACGCGGTCACGCTGCACGCCTACCACGGCCTCGACTCCCTCGAGGCCTTCACCGATCCGTACCCTGACCGCGGCATGTACGTCGTCTGCCGGACCTCGAACCCCGGAGCCGCCGATCTCCAGGACCGCCTGCTCGACGGCGAGCCGCTCTCCTGGCGCGTGGCCGAGCTGTCGGCGAGGGCCAACGGCCACGGCAACGTGGGTCTGGTCGCCGGCGCCAGCGAACCGGCCCGGATCGCCGAGCTCCGGGAGCGCAGCCGGCTGCCGTTCCTGGTCCCCGGCGTCGGCGCCCAGGGCGGCGATCTGGCGGCGGCGGTCGGCGCCGCCTGGGACGGGGACGAGGCCAGCTGCGTCGTCAACGCCAGCCGGTCGGTCCTGTACGCGGACGACCCGGGGGCCGCCGCGGAGTCCCTCC
>DATAXV010000211.1:0-2911 GCA_036272915.1 Candidatus Dormiibacterota bacterium | reverse complement strand
ACCTGGTTCGGATCGACAACGAGCGCGGCGCCTACGATGGCACCCGCCACCTGCTCGAGGAGGGCTACCGCCGGGTCGCCTGCATCAGCGGCCCTCTCCACACGACGACCGGACGGACCCGCTTCGAGGGCTACCGCAGGGCGGTCGAGGAGGCTGGCACCATCGACCCCGACCTCGTCCGGCACACCGACTTCAAGACCCCGGGCGGCCATGAGGCGGCGATCGATCTCTTCCGCTCGCCCTCGCCCCCGGACGCCGTGATCGTGATGAACAATCTGATGACCGAGGGCGCGCTCACCGCGCTGCGCGACCTCGGCCTGGCCATGCCCGGCGACGTCGGCGTGGTCGGCTTCGACGAGCTCTCCTGGGCGGCCCTCCTGGACCCGCCCCTGACCACCGTGGGCCAGCCGGTCCGGGAGCTGGGCCTGGCCGCCGCCGACCTGCTCGCCCGCCGCTGCGCCGGCGACATGGAGGACCACCCGCGCACGGTCACCCTGGCCCCGCGCCTGGTCGTGCGCGGCAGCTCGACGCGCGTCCGCGCCCCTCACCACCGCTGAGGCTCGGGATCAGCACCGGCCCTGGCGCGGCTGCAGCGCCGCCGCCCGCCCGGCCGGGTCGCCGTGGAGGCGGCGCCAGGAGCGCGGGGTCGCCCCGATCTGATGCCGGAAGACGGTGGCGAAGTGCTGGGGCGACGAGAAGCCGAGCTCGGCGGCGATCTCGGTGATGGAGAGATCGGTCTCACCCAGCAGCAGCAGCGCCCGCTCCACCCTGGCCCTGAGGCGGTAACGGACCGGTCCCTCCCCGACCTGGCGGACGAAGAGCTGGGTGAGGTAGGCGGGCGAGAGATCGACCCTCCGGGCCAGCTCGGGCAGGCTCAACGCCGCCTCCACGTCCTGCTCCAGGATGCGCTGGGCCCTGGCCACCGCCGGATGGAGGGCGAGGCTGCGCCGGCGCCGGCCGGCACCGAAGAGGCGGGCCGCCTCGACCATGAGCCGGACCGCGGTGTGGCGGAGGCCGGACCGGCGGAAGGGCTGGCTCGTCGTCACCTCGCTGAGGAAGGCCTGGAACGGCGGGACGATGGTGCCGGCGTCGGCTACCAGATGGGAGTGGCGACGGCGCCAGACCTCGAGGACGTCGGGCTCGTCGCCGAGCAGGGCCTCGGCGTCGATGGCAGCGTAGTAGAAGTGGTACGGCTCCTCCGCCGCCATGGCCATGGCGTGCTCGGTCCGGGGCTGGACGGCGAGCAGGGCGCCGGCGGCGACGGCGAGCTCCCGTTCCTCGACCCGCCAGTGCGTGGCCGGTCCCGAGACCTGGTAGTAGAGCTCCCAGACCGGGTGCTGGTGAGGCCTGATCACCCAGGTCACCGGCGCCCGGCCCTCACCGGCGTGGTGGAGGCCCGGAACGCCGACGTGGAGGAGGTCGGCGGCAAACCCCCTGAGGCCCCTGGGCCGGTCCACGGACATGGGAAAACTGTACGTTTTGGAGGGATTCTTGGTAGTCGAACTCCGGCGCGTTTCCTACCATCGAAGAATGTTGACCGAGATCTCGGAGCTGCTTCCGAGCGATGCCGACGTCGCCTTCTTCGCGGAGCACGGCTACTGGATCTCGCCCCCGATCGTCCCCGACGAGGTGCTCGACACGGCGCGGCGAGGCGCCGACCGGCTGTACAGGGGCGACGTCGACCATGCCCTGCCCAGCGGTGAGCGCATGTTCGGATGGACGGCGGAGCAGGGCGACGTCCTGCGCAAGAACGACTTCTCCTCGCTCCTCGTCGACGAGCTCGCCCAGCTCGTCCGGCTGCCCGTGATCGCCGCCACCGCGGCCAGGCTGGGCGGCCACGAGGAGATCCGGCTCTGGCACGACCAGCTCCTCTACAAGCCGGTCGAGCGGGAGCAGGCGGTACGCGTCGGCTGGCACACCGACCGGCAGTACTGGCAGACGTGCTCGAGCGAGGACATGCTCACCGCCTGGGTGCCGTTCCATGACATCGAGCCCGAGCACGGCCCGGTCTCCTTCGTCGATGGCAGCCACCACTGGGGCGAGGACGTCGTCCTCGACTTCTTCAATCCCGACATGACCACGGTGGAGAGCCTGCTCGAGCGCCATCGCGCCGAGCTGGCGGTGGCCACCATGCCCCGGGGAGCGGTCAGCTTCCATCACTGCCGCACGATTCACGGCAGCGCGGCCAACCACAGCGGCGAGCCGCGGCGCGCGATCGCGATCCACCTGCAGCCGCAGGGGAACCACTACGTCGCCCGGCCCAAACCCGACGGCACGCTCTTCGCGCATGGCAACGACCGACTGGTGAGACGGACGTCGGGCGGAGATCCGGACTACACCGACCCCGCCGCATGCCCTCGCTTGTGGCCGGGCCAGGAGGGGCGAGCCGGCTGATCACCGAGGGAGGAAGGGATACGCGAGGAGGGATGGGGCAACGCGCCAGGGGTTCCTGCGCGGGTCCGGGGGGGGAAGCCTGTGGAGGCGGGGGAGCCATGGGGCCGTCCCTGACCTCCTCCGGCTCCGGTGAGGAGACCGTCTCCCCAGCTGGACCCCCGCTACGCGAAACCGCTGACCTTCGGCGGCAGGCTCAGGGAGCCTCCGGCCCTGGCCGAGCTGGTGCGCCAGGGCAAGCTGCCCTCGGTCGAGAGGCGCCTGCCCGAGCACCCCGGCGCGCGAGAGCCTCGCCCTGCACGGATGCACCAATCCCTGGGGCATTCCGACACCGGCCGCCTACGATCCCAAGACGTTCTTCTGGGAGAAGCCGTCGAGCTGAGCCGGGCTCAGTCGTCGGGTCCGGAGTGGTCGGGTCGCCGGGAACGGTCGAGGTTCTCGAACCGGGTCAGCTCCTTCCGGAAGAGGAGCTCGACCGTGCCCGTGGGCCCGTTTCGGTGCTTGGCGATGATGATCTCGG